>NZ_CP014227.1:845000-1220000 GCF_001553545.1 Capnocytophaga haemolytica
GTAAAAGTCGAAGTTGCGCCCGATGAGCAGCTGCCCGTCAGCGGTGTAGTCGCCCCATACGGCAAGCGATGAGCAGCCCACGAGCATCAAGTCCTGCAAGGCGTGCCCTAAGTCGTGTGCCGAGTGCAGGTAAAGGGCTCGTTCATAAGGGGGAGCAATATAGTTGAAGAGTGTATCCGAATAGCGCGATTGCCCTAAAAGTTCTTCCTTTAAAGGTGGAATGATACAGTTGTTGATGTCGCGGTTAAACCACTTGATAAATCGTCTTAAAAACCGCTGTTTGCGCACCGAAGGGACAAAGTCGTTGAGTTTCGTAAAGAGTAGGCTGTCCTGACGGTGATAGAGCCGCTGGGTCAGTGCCCCCGAGTTGAGCCCTAATTGGTAAGGATTGCCCGAGAGGTAAAGCTCCCATAGCTGCTGACGATTCCTGATGAGGTAATTATCCTCGAAATAGCACAAGCTATCGCCTACTGTATTAACTTGTGGTATTGTGTAGGTATACGATACCTCAGGTGGGGTAATCTTCTTGTAGAAGATTCCACACGAGGTCAGTAGCATTGATAATGTGATTAATAGGTATCTCATACGGCTGTATTTCTATGGCAAAGATACGACTTTTTTGGGAAATAGAGAAAGGAGAAAAAGAAAGCTGACCTTTTGTGTGGGTCAGCTTTTTTATAACTTAGCTTGTTGTTCTACGACTAACTTGGCTGTCGTCCTACATTATGCCTCTGCGGCTCGCAGCATAAGGGCTCCTACGGTGGCGTTGCTTGTCTCGTCGATGAGGATAGCACTGCCCATAGGCGCATTCTCTTTAAAGGCATCGTACACGAGAGGTGCAGCCGTTTTCAGGTGTATGCGAGCAATCTCATTCAGCTTTACACCCTCAGAGGCATCGGTGTGCTCAAGGGTATTGACGTCTATCTTGTAGTCAATCTCACGCACAATAGCTTTCACGGTGCGACTGCGTTGCTGCAAGAGGTATTTGTTGCCTTCGGTGAGCTGTCGCTTGTCGAGCCAGCAGACTACGGCTTCCACCTCCTGACCCATCTCAGGGGTGCTCCCCTCAGGGATGAGGTAATCGCCGCGTGAGATGTCGATGTCGTCCGCGATGTGCAGCACTACAGGTTCGCCTGCACGTGCTTCGGGCACTTCCTCGCCCGCAATCTCTATCTTGCTGAGGGTGGTAGCGATCTCTTGTGGGTATACCTTGAGCTTGTCGCCTTGCTTATACGTGCCAGAGATGATCTGGCCTGCATAGCCGCGGTAATCGTGGAGTTCCTCCGTCTGAGGGCGTATCACATATTGCACTTGGAAGCGCGGCTCGTCATACGCTTGTGCATTGATCTCTACCGTCTCTAAGTAATCCAAAAGTGAAATGCCCTTATACCAAGGCATTGCCTCAGAGGTATTGACGATATTGTCGCCCACAAAAGCCGATATAGGGAAGAAAGTAACATCCTTCAAGCCCAAGCGCGCTGCTACTGCCTCGTAATCCTTCTTAATGGTGTTAAATACCGTCTCGGAGTAGTCCATTAAGTCCATCTTATTGACAGCGACCACCACCTTCTTTATATTGAGCAGCGAGGCGATGATAGAGTGCCGCTTGGTCTGCTCGGTTACCCCATTACGGGCATCGACCAGAATGACGATCAGGTCGGAGTTCGAAGCCCCCGTGATCATATTGCGGGTGTACTGTGTATGGCCTGGCGCATCGGCTATGATAAACTTACGGCGCGGGGTAGCAAAGTAGCGGTAAGCCACGTCGATAGTGATGCCCTGCTCACGCTCAGCCCGCAGTCCGTCAGTGAGGATGGCAAGGTCAATGCCATCAGCATTCTTATTCTTCGATTGCTGTTCCAAAGCCTCGAGTTGGTCAGCTAAAATGCTCTTACTGTCGTAAAGAAGTCGCCCGATGAGCGTGCTTTTACCGTCATCGACGCTTCCCGCAGTGATAAATCTCAGTATATCCATAAAGTTGATCTTCTATTGAAATGAGCGGCAAAGATACGAAATAATGTATAATGTACAATGAATAATGGATAATTTTAAGAGAGCAGGTTCAACCTACAAGTGTATTTTTTTTGAGTATCTGTTCAATTTCTTTGTCGAAGTCAGCGTTTATCTTTTTGGGTTTATTAAAAATATCATACTCTGCATCAGCTTTTTACTTTGCTTGCTCAGTTTTGTAAGGTGTTTATTTATGGCAGGAACACCTATGTCAAAAAGTGCAGTGATTGCTTTTTGAGCCATTCAAGGGGATTGCTGTACGAGGTTGCTTCGATAGCGCTCCGATATGGCTCCGTTAGGTGTTCGATGGGCGTGGTGTGTGATTTTCTTTTTTGTGGAGAGTCAGAGTATTGCTGTTTGAAAAAAAAATCGTACTTTTGCCGCCTGAGAACATTTAGCAGTTTTATTTATGACCAGAGAAGAGATTATAACGATTGTCGATAACATCTTTGTCGATGAGTTTGAGGTGGATAGGAGCGTGATTGCCCCTGAGGCACCAATGCGCGAGAGTTTAGGCTTGGACAGCCTCGACTACGTGGATTTGGTAGTGGTGATTGAGGCTCAACTCGGGGTGAAACTCACAGAAGCTGACTTTAAGTCGGTGGTTACTTTTGATGACTTTTACACTACCTTAGATCAGAAAATCAATGGATAAGGAGGCGAATGCCAAGACGAAATGGCAAGGCAAATCAAAAGGTACGGTACTTGGCTACCGTATTTTTGTGTTTTTGATAAAGCATTTGGGGCTTTATGCGGCTTATATTTTGCTTATATTCGTCGCTTTCTATTATTTTCTTACTGAATGGCGCTCCAATGGCTATCTGTACGCTTATTTTCGCCAGCGGCAGGGTTATTCGCGCGCGCGATCGGTGATTTCTCTTTATAAGAATTACTTCGTCTTCGGGCAGACGATCATCGATAAGATCGCTATCCTTTCGGGCTTGGAAGACCGTTTTACCTTTGAGTTCGATGGGGTGGAGCACCTTACGCAGTTGCTCGCTAAGCGCAAGTGTGGGGTGCTCATCTCGGCACATATAGGCAACTTTGAGATCGCTGAGCCTTTCTTTCGCAAGGTGGATTTGGAGTTGCAGATCAGTACGGTAACTACCGATATGGAGCGCTCGGTGATTAAGGACTACATCGACAGTATCAGTACCCAACATCCTACCAATCAGTTTATTTACATCAAGGATGATATGAGCCATATCTTCGAGATACACCAAGCACTGAACCGCGATGAGGTGATTTGCTTTACGGGGGATCGCTATTTTGAAGGCTCGAAGTCGCTTCGTGCGCCTTTTTTGGGCAAGGAAGCGCAGTTTCCTGCGGGTCCCTTCTTGATCGCTTCGCGTTTGGAGGCTCCTGTGATTTTTGTGTATGTGATGAAGGAGCGCCATCTGCACTATCACCTTTACGCCCGTGTGGCTGAGGTGAAGCGCCGCGATGCACAGGGGTTGCTCAATGCTTATATCGACCATACGGAACAGATGCTGCGGCGCTATCCGTTGCAGTGGTTTAACTATTTTGATTTTTGGCAAAAGTGATGAAGAAGGTTTTAGTGGTCTATTACAGTCAGTCGGGGCAGTTGCGGCGTATAGCCGAGCGTTTTATGCGGGGCTTTGAAGATACGTCCATCGCGGTGGATTGGTACGAGATAAAGCCTGTGGAGGACTTTCCTTTTCCGTGGACGGATGCGGCGTTCTTTGGGGCTTTTCCTGAGTCGTATCTGCAAGTGCCACAAGCCTTACAGCCTATTCCTGAGTCGATTGCTGAGAAGGACTACGACCTTATCGTGTTGGCGTATCAGGTGTGGTATCTTTCACCTTCAATTCCTATTACTTCTTTTTTAAAGAGCGAGGCAGGCAAGCGGCTCATCGCGGGCAAATCTGTGATTACGCTCTCGGGCACGCGCAATATGTGGGTGCAAGCTCAGAAGAAAGTCAAAGCCTTGCTGAGTGGAGTAGGGGCGGAGCTCGTGGGCAATATCGCCCTGACGGACAGGCACGCCAACCATATCAGCGTGATTACCATAGTGCAATGGATGTTCAGCGGCAACCCTGAGCCTAAGCAGCGATGGCTGCCTAAGGCGGGTGTGTCTGAGGACGATATCAAGGGGGCAGCTGCTTATGGTGAACTCGCTTCGTACTATACCCTGCAAGGCGATTACGCCCCTCTGCAAAGGGAGCTTGTAGCGCGTGGGGCAGTGCACCTAAAGCCTTTTCTACTCTCAGCGGAGAAGAAGGGCAATAGGCTCTTTGGCATCTGGGCGCGACTTATCTATGGTAGCCCTCGCCGCGAGTTTTTGTTGAAGTGTTTTCGGGCGTATCTGTATGTGGCGATTTGGGTGTTGATGCCGATAGTAGCGTTGTTGTATTGGCTTACTTACCCGCTGGCGTATAAGAAGATACGCAGGGAGATGCAGGAGGCGAGAGGGGTGTAGTACGCCCTTATATTTTCAGTTTTTTCTTCCACAACTATTTCCTATTTCCAAAAAAGTTGTACTTTTGCCCTTTATTGAGAATTTTATGAACGAGGTATATATTACGAAGGCAGGGAAGTATCTGCCGAATGCGCCTGTGGGCAATGATGCGATGGAGGCTTTTTTGGGCAAGATAGGCGATGCTGCCTCTAAGGCGCGGCGTATTGTGTTGCGCAATAACGGCATACAGACACGCTACTACGCTCTCGACAGCGAGGGGCACCCCACACATACCAACGCTCAACTGACGGCTGAGGCAGTGCGCACACTCTTGGGTGAGGGCTTTTCACTTGCGGATATAGAGGTGCTTTCGTGTGGCACCTCTACGCCCGACTGTCTGTTGCCCTCGCACGCAGCGATGGTGCACGGCCTCTTGGGCGGGCATTCGATGGAGCTGAATTCCTCGGCAGGGGTGTGCAATTCGGGTATGAATGCGCTGAAATTTGGCTACCTTTCGGTGCGTTCGGGCAATAGCAGTAATGCGGTGTGCACGGGCTCGGAGCGCGTATCTACTTGGCTCAGGCGCGAGCAGTATGACAATGAAGTGCAGGCACTCGCTGCCTTAGAAGCACAGCCGATAGTGGCTTTTAAGAAGGATTTTCTGCGGTTTATGCTCTCCGATGGGGCGGGTGCTTTCTTGTTGGAAAATAAGCCGCGCAAAGGTTCTTTACGCATTCAGTGGATGGATGCCTACTCGTATGCGCACCAGTTAGAGGCTTGTATGTATGCAGGCGGCGATAAGCAGGCGGATGGTAGCCTTAAAGGGTGGAGTGAGTACGCCCCCGAGGCGTGGCTCAGCGAGTCGGTATTTGCCATTAAGCAGGATGTGAAGTTGCTCAATGAGCATATCTTAGTGAAGGGTGCCGAGAGTATGCGCGCTACCCTCGACAAGCACAGTTTGCGTGCTGAGGATATCACCTACTTTCTGCCGCACATTTCCTCGTGTTACTTTAAGGAGCGGCTTTATGCGCAATTGAAGTCGGTGGGTATTGACATTCCGTTGGATCGTTGGTTTATCAACTTGCCTGAGGTGGGCAATGTAGGGTCTGCCTCGGCTTACTTGATGCTCGAGGCGTTGATGTCCTCAGGGCGATTGAAGGCAGGGGATAGCGTACTGCTGTCGGTACCCGAAAGCGGAAGGTTTTCGTATACGTACGCGCTTCTTACAATGAGTAGAGAGTAATGAGTAGAGAGTTCAGCACGTTAGCCCTAAAAGCTCAAAGCTAAAAGCTGAATTTGGGATCATTGAACATTGAAATGGATAAAGACAAGATATTGCAACTCATTCCGCAGCGTCCACCGATGGTGATGGTTGATGCTTTGCTCGCCTATACGCCTGAAACGGGAAAGGCTGGACTTACGATCACTGAAGAGAATCTCTTTGTCAGAGGAGGCTACTTCTCGGAGTCGGGCTTGATTGAGCATATAGCACAGAGCATCGCCCTGCACAAAGGCTATTACTATTATCTCAATGGGAAACCAGCACCTATGGGCTATATTGGAGCTATCAAGCAGATCAACATCGCACGATTGCCCCGTGTGGGTGAGGTGTTGCGCACTGAGATCGTCATCATTCAGGAGTTTATGGACGTAACCTTAGTGAAAATGCAGACCTTTATCGGCGATGAACGTATTGCCGAAGGAGAAATGAAGACAGTTTTAGCTAATGATTAATGAGTAGAGAGTAATGAGTAATGAGTTCGGCGCGTTAGCAATTTACTCTCTGCTCTCTACTCTCTGGCGAAGCCTAATCCCTAAACACTATGAACATACGGATAGACAAATATTTACCCCACCAGCCACCGATGCTTATGGTGGATACAATTACCGACATCAGCAATACGCACGTGGTGACGGAGTTTGCTGTTGTGCGCGATTGTATCTTCGTTGAGGGTGGTCGTTTTGCTGAGGTGGGGCTCATTGAAAATATGGCACAGACCTGCTCGGCAATAGTGGGGCAGTTTCTCTTTGGCATTGAGGATTCGAGCAACTACGTGGTAGGCTATATCAGTGCCATTAAGCAGGCTGAAATCTTTGCGCTCCCCGCAGTGGGTAGCACTGTATGCACTAAGGCAGCATTGCTTTCGCGTTTCGACTCTGAGGCGTATATACTCTGCGCAATGCAGTGCCAGGTGTATGAAGAGGAGCGGCTGCTGGCTTCTGCTGAGATGAATTTAGTGATTAAACCAGATGTAACACAATGAAAGAAAATGAAGTACCACAAGAGCTCGGTGCCCTCGGCGGGCTTACAGAGCTGTGCTATGCCACTGATGAAGAAGGCAACTACACCACCCTGCAAAGCGTAGGTTGGGATGTGAAAACTACGGCTATCAGAGCCTCAATGGTGCTTTTTGCTGAGCAGATGGAAGAGGCGCGCCAGCAAGCCCTCTCAGGCAAGCGGAGTCCGTTGCCGTACTATATGCTTAAGAACCGTATGGATTATGGGGTGCTTGCTGCCAGTGTAGGGCTACCTGTGTGGCTCGTGAAGCTGCACTCCCGTCCGTTTTTCTTTAAGCGGCTATCTAAAAAGCGCTTAGAGCAGTATGCCGAAGTGTTGGGCATCACTGTGGAGAGGCTTACTTCAACGAGGTGTGAGTAGAAAAGATCAGTGCGCCATCCGTAAATGGGTGGCGCATTTTTTTTGCGGTTTCGAATATTCTCTATACCTTTGCCTCAAATTTTTCAGACCAATGAAGAAACTTATTTTTACCATTGTAGGCTTGCTACTCTTCTCGGGTTGCAGCACTACGAAGCCTAAGGAGGATACCACCAAACCCAACATCGTGCTTTTCTTGGTGGACGATATGGGTTGGCAAGACACATCCCTGCCTTTTGATAAGCAGAAAAGCCATTTTAATACGCTTTATGAGACCCCTGCAATGGAGGCTCTTGCTGGGCAGGGGATGCAGTTCACCAATGCGTATGCCACGGCGATCTGTTCGCCTTCGCGTGTGAGCCTGATGACGGGTAGCAATGCAGCGCGCCACCGCGTTACCAATTGGACGCTCAACCGCGATACGCCTACTGATTGGGCTGACCCTGTGCTCGATCTCCCCGAGTGGAACGTCAACGGCATTTCGGTGGGCACTGCCTCTGAGAGCCTTACCTACAAGGCTACTCCGCTGCCTGAATTGCTTCGCGAGCAGGGCTATTACACCGTGCACGTGGGCAAGGCACACTTTGGGGCTTTTGGCATCTCAAGTGCTGACCCGCTGGCAATGGGCTTCGATGTGAATGTAGCGGGGCACGCGGCAGGAGGCTTGGCGAGCTATCTGGGGACGAACAACTTTGCACGTGGCAATAGTCCGTTTAATGTGCCTGGCCTTGAGAAGTATCACGGGCAGGACATCTTCATCACTGAGGCACTCACGCGTGAGGCTTTGGCAAAGCTCGATGTGCGCCCCAAGGGGAAACCTTTCTTTCTGTATATGTCGCATTATGCGGTACATATCCCTATGGAAGCCGATAAGCGGTTTTATCAGAAATACTTAGATAAAGGAATGCCAGAGGTGGAGGCTAAGTACGCATCGATGTTGGAGGGTATGGACAAGAGCTTGGGGGATATTATGGACTACCTCAAAGCGCATAAGCTCTTAGATAACACACTGGTATTCTTTATGTCCGACAACGGCGGACTGAGTGCTGTAGGGCGTGCGGGGGTACCCAATACGCATAATGCACCGCTGAAAAGTGGCAAGGGGTCGGCTTATGAGGGGGGCACGCGCGTGCCGATGATCGCCTTTTGGAAGGGAAAGGTGCTGGCAGGTAGCAAGTGCGAGGTACCCCTCATCATTGAGGATTACTTTCCAACGCTCTTGGAGGTGGCTGGTTTGCGACACCCTAAAACCGTACAACAAGTAGATGGCAAGAGCTTTCTGCCGCTATTGCTTGGCAAAAAAGGTGAGACAGAGCGACCGCTATTTTGGCATTTTCCTAATAAGTGGGATGCAGAGGGCTTGGGTATTGCGCCCCACAGTGCTGTACGCAAAGGCGATTGGAAGCTGATATACTTCCACGAGACAGGCGCAAAGGAGCTTTACAACCTCAAAGACGACCTTTCTGAGGAGCATAATGTAGCGGCGCAACATCCTGAGAAAGTGCGTGCGCTTTCTAAGTTGCTCCGTAACCATCTGAAGGCTACGGGTGCCCAAATGCCTACGGTGAAAGCTACAGGGAAAGCAGTGGCATTGCCGTAAATTGAATAGAATAATTAAATAGTGCCAAGGGCACACCAACTAAGATGAACAAAATTTATTACCTAATAGTAGCCTTTGTGATGGGCTTAGGAGCGGGGCACGCTCAGCAATTTAAGGAGTTTACAATCAAATGTAGTGATGGCGTGGAACGACCATACGTCATTTATGACAGAGATCAGGGAGCAGAGAACAGGGAGCAGGGAACAGGGAGCAGGGAACAGGGAGCAGGGAACAGGGAGCAGGGAACAGGGAGCAAAAGCGAGAAGCGAGCGGCGAGAGGTGAGAAGAAGCCTTTGTTGGTATTCTTGCACGGGGCGGTATCGGCTCCTGCGGTGAAGGCTGACCCTGTGGGCTATGCGAAGAAGTGGCCCCTGATAGCACTTGCCGATAAGGGTGATTTCTATGTGCTCTTCCCCTTTGGACAGAAGGGTGCCGAGTGGTTCGACAGTGTGGGGCAACAGATGGTGCTCAGCGCGATAGAAACGGTGAAGGGGCAGTACCCCATTGATGAAGACAGGGTGTTTATCAGTGGTTTTTCCGATGGAGGGTCGGGGGTGTATTGCTTTGCGATGCAGCACCCTGAGCCTTTTGCGGGCTTCATTGCGATGAAGGGCAGTGTGAAGGTGGCTAATATGCTCAGTAAGGCAGGGCTTTACCCTGAGAACACAAACGGTCGCCCACTTTACATCATCAATACCAAGGGCGATGTGCTTTATCCTCTTGACCAGATGCAGGCGGCAGCGGATATACTTAAAAAGTACAACCCTAACGTTACTTTTCGCGCTTTGGAAGGGGCGCACGATATGAGTTATCTACCTGCTGAATCGGAGGGGCTGCTCAGCTTTATCAAAAATAATAAGCGTACAATGCCTACCAAATTCAGTTGGGAGGCGGATGATGTTAGCAATAGTGGTTTTGCGTGGCTGAAGCTAAAACAGCTCGACACCTTAGTTGAGGCAAAGCCTTGGCAGCAGCCTTATAAGGACAAGGTGATGAATAATAAGGCTGATTTTGGGGTGAAATACGATTATATGTACAAGGGCAAGGGTTTGCGTGTAGCGGGCTTTAAAAATGACACGGTAACGGCGCGTAAGATGGGCATAGAGAAGGGCGATGTGCTTCTGAAAATGGAGCAGGACAGCCTCACTTCGCCTTTTGTGCCGATGTACTATGCAGCAAAGAAGAAAGCGGGAGAGCCTACTACGCTTACCTTTGGGCGTACAGGCAAGGTGCAGACCGTCAGCGAGCATTTTAATGCAGGCTATCCTTACTATCTCATAAAGAACAAACATAAGTCGGGCAAGGTAGAGGCTGAAATACGGGGTAAGACGCTCTACGTAAAGACCTCACGCGTTAAGGCGTATGAGGTGGATAAGAAGGTGCTTAAGAAGTTAGGGGCGAAGAAAGTGGTTGATGATGAGTGATTTTTAGTGTAGTTTTTTTAAATGAATGTCTATAAAAAGCGTATGGAACAGTAAAAATATCCAAGAATGATGTTTTTACCTGATTTAGACTTGCCTAAAAATTACTTGTCTCCATCCGTACTGATACCGTACTGATACCGTACCTCATCCGTATTGATGGCGTTAGAAAAAATTTCTATTGGGTTTTCTGTGAGGTGTGAGCGCGAGAGAGGATAGTGAATTTTAGTGGGCAAGAAAATGGAGAATAGGCAGTAAATAATTAGCTAAAAATATTGTGGTTAAGAATTAAAGTAGTATCTTTGCAGTCTAAATGTAAAAATAAGTAAGAATATGTATAATTTATTAAAAGGAAAACGGGGCATTATCTTCGGTGCCTTAGATGAAAATTCAATTGCGTGGAAGACTGCCGAACGCGTACACGAAGAAGGTGGGCAGTTTGTGCTTACCAATGCGCCTATCGCTATGCGTATGGGGCAAATAAAGGCTTTGGCTGAAAAGACTGGGGCTGAGATTATCCCTGCCGATGCTACGAATATGGACGACTTGCAAAACCTCGTAGTGAAGGCTATGGAAATCCTCGGGGGCAAGCTCGACTTTGTGTTGCACTCCATCGGTATGTCGGTGAATGTGCGTAAAAATATCCCTTATACGGAGTCGAACTACGACTTTACGGCTAAGGGCTGGGACGTGTCGGCACTATCATTCCACAAGGTGTGCCAAGTGTTGCACAAGAACGATGCGATGAATGAGTGGGGCAGCATTGTAGCCCTCACCTATATGGCGGCACAGCGCACCTTCCCCGACTATAACGATATGGCGGATAATAAGGCGTATTTGGAGTCTATCGCGCGCAGCTTTGGTTACTTCTTCGGCAAGGAGAAGAAAGTGCGTGTAAACACCATTTCGCAGTCGCCTACGCCTACTACCGCAGGGCAGGGCGTAAAGGGCTTCAATGGCTTTATCGCTTACGCCGATAAGATGTCGCCACTGGGCAACGCTACGGCTTTGGACTGTGCTAACTACACCGTGAGTCTCTTCTCAGACCTTACGCGCAAGGTAACAATGCAGAACCTATTCCACGATGGCGGCTTCTCGAGCACAGGCGTAAGCCAAGAGGTGGTAGAAAAGTTTGCTGAATAGAGATCAGGGATCAGAGGTCAGAGGTCAGATTGCTGTTTGTCTCTGATCGCTGGTCTCTGACTCCTGACCACTAATGAAATATTTGCTTATATTTTTAGTACGATTTTACCAAAGGGTGCTTTCGCCTCTGAAGCCCCCTACGTGTCGCTATACGCCTACGTGTTCGCAGTACACTATTGAGGCACTGCAAAAGCACGGCTTGTGGCGAGGGGGTTGGCTGGCGATTAAGCGCATCAGCAGCTGCCATCCGTGGGGAGGTAGCGGCTATGACCCTGTGCCCTAATAACTTTAATCTATGCTCTGGGAGAAATTACTTTCACTAAACAAATACGGCGACACCAAACAGCGTTTGCGTCGTGATGAACACGAGACGCGACTGAGTTTTGATATGGACTACGATAGGGTGGTCTTCTCTAGTGCGTTCCGCAGTTTGCAGGATAAGACGCAGGTGATCCCCCTCTCGCATACGGGCTTTGTGCACACACGTCTGACGCACAGCATTGAGGTATCGGTAGTGGGGCGCAGCCTAGGGCGTGCCGTAGGGGGTGCCATCTTAGAGCGTTATCCTCACCTCGCTGAATTGGGCTATAAGGTGAACGACTTTGGGGCGATTGTGGCAGCGGCTGCGGTGGCACACGATATTGGCAATCCGCCCTTTGGGCACAGTGGTGAACGGGCTATTAGTGAGTTCTTTAAGTATAAGAAAGGCACTGCCATTAAGCACCTACTCACCGAGCGAGAGTATCAGGATTTGTGTAGCTTCGAGGGCAATGCCAATGGGTTTCGCCTGCTGAACGAGACGCGACCAGGGGTAGAGGGTGGTGTGAGGCTTACTTATGCCACATTGGGGGCTTTCACTAAGTATCCCAAGGAGTCGCTTCCTGTGAAGCCTACGGCGAATATCGCTGATAAGAAGTACGGTTTTTTCCAGTCGGAGCGGGAGTTTTTTAGAGAGATGGCAGAAGTGTTGCAGCTGCGGAGTACTGCCACAGCAGGCACTGATGAGTTGCGCTACGCACGGCATCCGCTGGCTTTCTTGGTAGAGGCGGCTGACGATATTTGCTATACTATCATTGACTTTGAAGACGGTATCAACTTGGGGCTACTCTCTGAGGATCTGGCTTTGGAGTACTTGGGTAAACTTATTGATCAGCGTATTATTACTGAGAAATACAGTAAGTTGCGCACTAAGGAGGAGCGCATTGCCTACCTTAGAGCGGTCTCAATTGGGGCTTTAGTGCAAGATGCTACGGAGATCTTTTTGCAGAATGAAGCAACCATCTTAGCTGGTGATTTTCACACTTCACTGTTGAAACTCAGCAAGTACAGACCTCAGATTGAGGATGTGCTCGATTGTAGTAGGCAATACATCTATCAATCGGAAGAGGTGGTAGAGAAAGAGATTTCGGGTTATGTGATATTGCAGGGTTTGCTCGACATCTTCTTTACAGCTATTGTCAATGAGGAGAATGGACGCGAGACTTCCTTTGACCGATTGATACTCAAGAAGCTGCCAGAGCGGTATCGCAGCGAAGGGACACTTTATGAGCGCGTGATGGGAATCACCTGCTATATTGCAAGTCTGACTGATAGCAAAGCAGTGGAATTATATCAGAAAAGTTCGAGTAAGGGTAGCAATTTTTAGTGTAATATAGGCTTAGTACTTATAGAATGGTTTTGTAATCTACTGACAATCAATAGAGGGTTGAAAAAGTTTCAAAAAAGATTACATTTTTATTCGAAAAAATTTGGTAGTACAGAAAATAGTCGTACCTTTGCACCCGCAATGAAGCAGTAATGGCTGCGGGTTGTAAGAGAAACATATTGAGAAGGTCTGGTAGTTCAGCTGGTTAGAATACATGCCTGTCACGCATGGGGTCGCGGGTTCGAGTCCCGTCCAGACCGCAACGAAGAATTAGTTGTGTTGTTTTGTGTAAATACTTTTACACGGGTTTATAGTAAACCAATGAAAGCTTTCCTTGTCTTAAGGAGAGCTTTTCTTTTTTGTATGATTGGTTGTATGTAGCTTTTGTAGGAAAAAGGGGGCTTCTTAAAAAGAGCTATCTTTTTGTTTTTAGGCTGCTCATAAGGAACTGGCGCACAGAAAGAGTAGGGGAGAAGGTGTATAAAAAAGGCTACCCAAATAACTGGATAGCCTTCCTTGCTTGACAATCTAACAACTTATTGTTTATTTAATGAGGAAAGGTATATTGGCAGTAGCGGCGTGTCCCTTGCCGTCGTAGCCATAGACAAATAGGCGATAAGCCCCTTTGCTGGGTGCCTTGAAGGTGATGTGCCTTCCCTCGCCTTTCATCGCTGTGATAGGCACTGCCTCAGGGCGCGCTTCAACATCGCCACCCGAGCGCAAGTCGGTAGCCTCACGCAGCAGTTCCCAACGAATTGATAATGGGTCACTATCAGGGTCGCTGATGTTTGCCTGTGCAGTGCAAGTAGTGCCTGCTTGTAGGGTGATGTTGTCGTAAGCTGTTTTACCATTGAGCGTAAAACTTTGTAGCTTAGGCGACTGGTTATCGGGGTACTTGCCGTTCCAGAGGTAGTGCATCACGTCCACAGACTCCGTCTCTGAGCCGTCCTCAAGGAAGATACCAAACCACGTAGGGGTGCGCTCCTGCTTGTTGCCCCAGAGGAAGACAAACGAGCCCACACATTGGTCAGTATCCTTGGCTATTGCCTCGTTGTAACGCTTCAGGTAGTTAGCCGCCTTCACCGAAGAATGCTCCTCCACAGGGGCTTTCCACGCGGTGGTAGGCACTTCCCAATAGCCCGTAGCCCCCCACTCAGTTACGATATAAGCCTTCTCCCAGCCATACTGCCTTATTTTGGTGGGCAGCTCGCCGAGGTCGCCATATAGCTGCACCGAGAGCAGGTCGAGGTCGGGACAACGCTCTTTGATGAGCGTAATGTTCTCCTGTGTAATCCCCGCCAGCGAGGTAGTGGTAAGGTGGTTAGGGTCAATTGCGTGGATCATCTTTGAGAGGTCGTTCACCGCATCCCACACCTTGGGATTGGTGTATTCGAGGTTCAACTCATTACCGATACCCCAGAGCAGCAGCGCAGGGTGATCCTTCAGGGCGGTAACCTCCTTGCGGATACGCTCTTTCTGCTGGCGCACTGCCACGCTATCGTTATAGTCAAAGCCGTGACGCTCACGCGCTACCTCAATGCCCATCATCACCATAAGCCCGTTCTTTTGAGCTTCGTCGAGGATCTCCTTAGCCGATCGTTGCCCATTATCCACACGCCAAGTACGGAAGGCGTTGCCGCCGTGTTTTGCCAAAGCGGCAACATCTCCGAACTCTAAGCCCGCTCCTTTGATGTAGAAGGGGGCTCCATTCACCATCAGTGAGAACTTACCATTTTCCTTTTCAATAGTTACCTTTGCGGGTGCTGCCTGTTGCTGTGGTTGTGTCTTTTTGGGGTTATTGCAGCCAATAGCCACGAAGCCCGCGAAGATAATACTCAGTATTTTATTTCTCATATTGTTCCCTTATTTTCTTAATTCTTTTCCCTTATACAGTTAGTAGCGTCTCTTTATTACAATGCTTTCTCCTTTCGATATGATAAGCGCCTCCAAAGCTATAACACATTCCCTTTAAAAGAGGCAGGAGGCTATGAAGCCCCCTACCCTCTTTCAGGGAAGTGATTAATGAAAGGAGGAACTATTATTGATATACACGAATATAATCCACTTCCATACTATCCTCGGTAAAGTCCGCTGGGATATTGCCACCAAGCGTACCGCCAAGGGCTACGTTCATTATCAAGAAGAACTTGCTGTTGAAAGGCAGTTCGTTCTTATTGATGATCTCGTAGAACTGTTTTCCATCAATGAATAGGCGGATAAAGTCCTTATTCCACTCCATTGAATAGACGTGGTATTCAGCAGTGTTATCTACATTGGTTCTCAGGGAGTACTCAGCGTGCTGATTGTTTGCTGCATTGAGCCAGTGGAGTGCACCGAGCACTTCTTTCTTATTAGTGCCTGTTTGCTCCATCATATCAATCTCGCCGCACTTAGGCCAAGCCTGATTGATAATGCTACTGCCGAGCATCCACAGGGCAGGCCAAGTACCTGCTTTTGAAGGGAGTTTGGCTCTGATCTCTACTTTCCCATAGGTAAACTCGTACAAGCCTTGCGTCTTGATACGGGCTGAGGTATAGCCGCTACCTTCTTTCTTTGCTGTGATTTTCAGTACACCGTTCTTTACGATCACGTTGTCTGCTTTGTCGGTATAGGATTGCTTTTCATTGTTGCCCCAACCCCACTGGCCATTGCCGAGGTCGTAAGTCCATTTAGAGGCATCAGGCGCGCCATCTTTGTCGAACTCATCTTGCCATACGAGCTTGTCAAAAGTGGTTTTGTTGCTATTTGCCCCTGGCTTGCTCGAAGTAAAGATATGATACCAAGCATATTGACTATTAGGTTGCATTATACGCACGATCAGGGTAGTGTTGGTAACGCTGATGATGTCGTAAGTGCTGGCACCTACCCACCAACCCGTCATACCATTGTCGGAGATCTCAAAGGCAGAGCCACGATAAGGTTTGTTGTTATACTTACCTTCCTTAGCTGCTTTTGACGAAGATGGGAAGAAAGAAACATTCTTCACCCCTTTGATACTCTTCACCACGTCAGTGCCGTAACATCTATCCTTCTCAAGTCCTAAAACATCTGTACCATAGGCACCAGGAATAAACACTTCATTGGCAGTTTGCTCAAAGGTGATACCGCTATCTGTACGTTTGAAGATAAAAGAATTAGCATACATACAAGTACGTGAAGCATCATTGGCAGAAGCATTCCACCAAGCGGCATAGGCAAATTCTCCATTGCCATTATCAGCTTCCTGAGGACCTAAGCCTGCAAAGCCTTCCATATCGGAAGCCCAATACCACGTCTTGCTATCGCCTACATTGGCACCCGCTAAGAGGTTTTCAGCTTCCACATCGGAGAAGGTACTCAGCACACTGATTTCCTTTTGTACAGAAGTCATCAATCCACCTATGCCTACGGCACTGATCACAGCCGTATAGGTGTTGGTACCTACTTTGGTATATTGGTGTCTGAATTTGCCTGAAGGGCTCATCTCGTGTCTGCCATCGCCAAAATCGATACGGAAGGTAGTTGCGTTCTTAGCCGTTACTGTGAAATTGACAAAGCCTGTGCCATCGCCGTGAGGATTGGCATCATTGGCTCCTTGCACTTCAAAGGAGGCTTCTAAGGCACTTGGAGCTATGAGGTCTCCAAAGTTCTTATCTTTGGAGCAACTAATGAGAAAAGTTGCTATGCCAAAGACAATTGCGGTGATAAGAAAAAAGAGTTTTTTCATTGTTTAATTATTTTGTTAATTTTATTTCGTCGTAATAGTAAGTGGTGCCATCACCTTGGTTGCCAAAGTCGAAGAAGACCACTACTTTGAGGTACTCAGCTTGAGGGGCCTTGCTAAAGTCGAAGGTGAGTTCCTCCCAAGTGTTCTCAGCGGTGGTGGTAGCACTTACCTCGTGGTTGATACTGCTATCGGAGCCCTCTAATTTCACCAATACCTTTACGCCTTTCTTAGGAGAATAAGCCATCAGGTGGAGTTTGCTATAGGTAGGGAGTTCTTTCAGTGCGGAAGTCTCAAAGAAGGTGCCTGCCCAAGTTTCAGCCCCTGCGGTCTTAGTGAACTGCACTACCTTCTTGGTAGTGTTTGCCCCTGAGGCATCGGGATTGGATACTACCTTTGCGTCTGCCATACCCCCAAAGGAAGTAAGCGCAGGGGCAGTGCCTTCAAAGTTCTCCACAAGCACGCTATTGCTCTTGCGGTAGAAGTAGAGATTATCAATAAAGACAGTGCCTCCTGCTGGGTCGCCTACGAGTTTTATCTGGTGAATATCATCTACTGTTAAGCCCTGTGAGGTGTAGTCAGTAAGTGGAATATCAATGCTCAACCATTGTTCAGCTTTGAGAGTCTTGGTCACCTTCTTCTCGGTAGCCGCTCCCCCTGATTTGCTGATGAGGAAGATCTCTAAGCTGTTCACGCCGCTTGCCCATACATCAAGGTGGAGGTATTGCATCGCCGTAAGGTCGGTAGCATTGGCAAACTGTATGCCTTGGTAATTGAGTTTAGCGTATTGGAGCATATCATTACCGCTGAGGGCAAAGGCGGTATATTGGGTAGCTTGCCCCCAGTTAGGATTGAAGTCAGTTCCACTAAGGTTGGTATAGCTATTGCTGAAGATAGAAACCACATCAGCAGCATAACGCGCTGGCGGGGTAGCGGCAGAGGCTGTCGGTTGGGAAAGGGCAGTAACTTGCACCGCCTGAGTATACTTAGTGGTTGCCGAGCCAGCTCCTTTGACTTCTACGGTGATGGTGTAAGTACCTACTGCTGCATAAACGTGCGATATGGTACTACCTATATTGCCTGAGACGGGCTTTTCATCAGCCTTCTCTCCAAAATAGACATCGAAGGTAATGCCATAAGTAGCCGTAGCGGTAACGTTCACTTTCTTGGAGACAGAAGTGTCGTTAGTGATCTTCACCTTCAGGTCTCCCGGTGCATTAAAGGAGACTTCAAGGGGCTGTATCAACTCTGTCTGCTTGCCCGAGAGGCTTTGAGCGATGACCTTCACGTTGTACTTGCCTTCAGCATAGGTATGCGTAGCTGCCTCACCTACCTTCACAGTGGTAGGGGTGGTAGTACTATCACCAAAATAGATCTGGTAGAGGACAGCCCCTGTAGCAGTGGGCACGATGGTTACCTCACCTGAATTGTCCTGTTTTACCTTGAAGGTAGCGACTACGTCCTTAGGGGCAACATCGTTGCTGAGCAAGTCCGTATCGCCGAAATCGTCTTTGCACGCTATGAGCGTAAAACATAGCAATGCCGTGTATATATATCGTAATGATTTCATAACTCTGGTATTTTAATAGTTAGGATTTTGCTGCCAATTGCCGTTGGCGTATTTAATTTCTTCATAAGGAATTGGGAAGACTTCATTTTTACCAACGGTAAAGCCTTGTATCTTAGCGCCTTGCCCTGTGCGAACCAAGTCGAAGAAGCGAAGCCCTTCACCTAAGAACTCTACGCGGCGTTCGTTCCATATAGCCTCAGTGAGGGCGGCACCTGTAGCGGTAACCTTGTGGTTATCATCGCCAAAGGCACGTTTGCGCACCTCGTTGAGGTATTGCTGTGCACGTGTATCACTGATACCGCCACGATTGAGGGCTTCGGCAGCCATCAGGAGGACGTCAGCATAGCGGATGGCGCGGTAGTTATTAGGATTGGTGAGGTTGGCATCTCCCATATTCAGGTCGCCTTTGCGAGGTAGATATTTGCGGTTGAAATAGCCTGTATGGTTATAGCCTTCGGAGTAAGTAGCCCCTTGAGCTGCTGCCCATGCTACGATGTCCAATATAGCCACATCCTTGCGCTTATCGCCCTCTTCAAAAGCAGCGACAGCCTCTTTGGTAGGAACGTTGAAGCTATAGCCAGAGTCAAACAAAGGTCCATTGTAGTTGCGAATACCATTAAAGCCCACAGCAACATTCCCTTTGCTGCACTGTAGGCAGTCGAAACTCGCACCATCAGCATCGGTGTACTGCACTTCAAATACAGACTCAGCCCCGTTCTCACCTTCTTTTTCAAAAATGCTGTTATAGTCTGCTACTAAGGAGTAAGTGCCACTGCTGATCACTGCTTCGAGTACCTCCGCAGCTTTGTCAAACTTATCTTGGTAGAGGTATACCTTGCCGAGCAATGCTTGTGCTGCTCCTTTGGTAGCGCGCCCTACTTCGCCCTTAGGAGGGGTGGTAGGTAGGTGCTCAATGGCAAAGAGGAGGTTTTGCTCAATGAGGGCATAGACCTCAGCCTTTGAGCTGCGGGGTAACTTAGCTTCATCACCTTGCGCAAAGCGTTTGTCGGGTTTGATAGGAATAGCCCCAAACCACTTTACCAACTCGAAGTTATAATAAGCGTAGAGAAAACGCGCCTCACCGATAATCATATCACGATCCGCAAAGGCTGTCTTGTCTTTAAATTCTAAGATATACGCCGCGCGGTTTACTCCTGCGAACATCCAATCCCATATATCTTTGAGCTGTGCATTCACAGGCGTGTGGATCATCGCATCTACTTGCTGGAAGCCTATCACATCATTAGCACTTTCACCACCACAGAGGGTATTATCAGAGGCTATCTCACCTAAAAGCACATTCTTGTAGGTGGAGTGCAACAATTCATACGCACCGATGAGTGCCTTATTATAGTCGTCTTCTGAGTTAAAGTAAGCCTCAGAGTTGATTTCATAGGTATCTGTCTTATCTAAGAAATCGTCAGAGCAAGCCAAGCACAAGGAGAAGAGTGCTACGGTGCTCATTATTTTTATTTGAATACTTTTCATAGCTTTAGATGTTAAAAAGTTACATTAATGCCTAATAGATACTGACGCGCTTGGGGATAAAAACCATAGTCAATCCCCCCACCGATGGCATCACCATTGGTAGCGGAAGGGTCATACCCTCGATACTTAGTGAGCGTAAAGACATTGTTCACAGAGGTATAGATGCGCATATTTTCTATCCTGAGACTTTCGAGTAGGTGCTTAGGTAGGTTGTAGCCGAGCTGTACATTCTGCATACGCAGGAAGGAAGCGTCCTCTACAAAGAAGTCGGAGAAGAGGTTATTGGTAGTTGCCCCTGTGGTAGCACGTGGCACTTCGTTGCTGGTGCCTTCACCGTGCCAACGCCCGAGGTAATAGCGGTTCTTATTGACATTAGGCTGTGAGCGCTCATAGTTGCGCACCATTTCTTTATCAAGCTCTGCATAGAGGTAAGTAGAGAGGTCAAAGTTCTTGTACTTAGCACTGAGGTTCAGCCCCATATAGTAAGTAGCAACAGGCTTACCAAGGTAGGTACGGTCGTTGAAGTCTATCTTGCCATCGCCGTTTACGTCCTTATAGCGAATATCGCCAGGCTTAGCCTCAGCCCCGAGAGCCGCTTGGCTGGGGTGAGCATCGACCTCGGCTTGGTTTTGGAAGATACCATCGGTCTGCAAGCCATAGAAATAACCTATCGGTTGCCCGATTTCCATACGCGAAGGTTTCAATTGCCCTACGCTAAACTCACCTCCCTCAGGGATAACATCACCATTGATAGCCGTTACTTCTCCCTTTACGCGAGTGATATTATAACTTGCTGAGAAAGAAGCATTATCATTGAACTTATGGTTATAGTTCAACGCTACCTCAAAACCTTTGTTGCGGGTCGCTCCTGCATTAACGGTAGGGTTCTTAGCCCCTGGTGCGCCCGTACCCAATATGCCCGATACAGGGAAGTTAGTGATGAGCAGGTCATTACGATCTTCAATAAAATAATCGAAGACAATACCCAAGCGGTCTTTAAAGAGGTTAAGGTCAAAACCTACGTCTGTCTTCTCAGCCACCTCCCACTTGGCATTAGGGTTAGGCAGTGCCCCTAGGGCAGCTCCATTGACAATCTTCCCGTTAAGCACATAGACTGCCTGTCCATTGAGAAGCACTTTATAGAGGTTCTTACCTACATTGCTACCAAGGGTACCATAGCTACCCCTGATCTTCAAAAAGCCAAGCCACTGTATATCCTTGAGGAATGGTTCATCTGAAATCTTCCAACCTGCTGTTACAGACGAGAAGTAGTCAGCGCGATTGTCCTTAGGGAAATCAGAAGAAGCATCACGACGAAGCATTCCCGAAAGGAGGTACTTGCCTTTATAGTCGTACTGTACACGTCCAAAGTAGGAAGTGAGGCGCGAGTCGTTGATAGCCGCACTGTTAGTCTTAGAGTCATTAATACCTGTGGTAAGGCTTATATCGGCATAGTCCCAAGAGTTGTTAGGGATATCGTAGCCTGTGGCACTGAGGTAGTTATCCCATTGCCGCTGTACGCTTGCCCCAAGGGTGAACGCTGTATTGTGGCTCTCACCAAAAGTATGTGCATACGTACCAAAGGTTTCCCAAGTATAGGAATTGAACTCGTTCTTATCCTGCACTACGGTACTACGGGTAACGTTGTAAATCTTCCCAGGACCAAAGTCAGCTATAGGCTTAAACTCCTTTTTCTTCTCAGCATAAGTCTTAAAGCCAATGCGCGAAGTAAGGGAAAGCCCTTTGACAGGCTTATAATCAAGCTGGAAGTTTCCTTCTAAGCCATTGCCATCATACGCATTGTAAGTGTTGTTAATCTGAGCCAGCGGGTTGATCACCTCGTTGCCTACAAAGCCTTTGCGGTCTTCATCATTCACCCCAAAGGTAGGGGCAAAGTTCAGCGCATTGAAAAGTACAGAGCCCAATACGTTCTCGGAGATACTCTTACGCTGATTGTTAAAGTAATTGGCAGTGAGGCTTGTTTTAATCTTATCTGTAATATCAATGCCAAGACTTACCCTAACGTTGTTACGGGTGTAATTCGATTTCTCGCTGGCTACGATCCCATCTTGGGTAAGATTAGAAGCCCCCAAATAGTAGGACACGCGTTCTCCACCGCCCGATACGCTCGCATTGACATTGCGCATAAAGGCATTGCGGAACACTAAGTCCTGCCAATCAGTGCCCTTGCCAAGGCTTGCCAAGTTCGGGAAAGGCAATGCCTCGCCATTGTTGGCATAGCTTTCGTTGAGCAGTGCGGCATACTCAGTGGCATTCATATAGTCGAGCCTCTTGGTAGTCTGTTGCACCCCTGTGTAGGTACTGAGTTTCACCTTCGGAGCCATCCCTTTGCGTCCGCCTTTGGTGGTTACTAAGATCACCCCATTGGCACCTTTAATACCATAAATCGCCGCCTGAGCGTCCTTAAGCACCGTGATACTCTCGATGTCGTCAGGGCTAATACTGTTAAGTGCCCCCTCATAGCCATCGACAATCACCAAGGGCGCATTGTTGCCATTAGAGCTTACCCCGCGAATAAGGATATTGATATTCCCCCCAGGCGACCCTGAGGCAGTGTTCACGCTTACCCCTGAGGTCGTCCCTTGCAAAGCCATTGAGGCATTCACGGGCTTAAGCTCAGTGAGCGTCTCCTCACCCACGAGCGATACCGCCCCCGTTACGTCCTTCTTCTTCTGAAGTCCATAGCCGATCACCACCACTTCATCCAACTGCTGATTGTCCTCCTTTAGGACTACATTCATAGGTGAAGCCGAACGGACAGGTAACGAAGCCGTAACGTAGCCGATGTAGGAAAACTCTAATACCTTCCCCTTTTCAACCTTATTAATGGCAAAATTACCATCCATATCAGTCGAAGCCCCACGCGTAGTACCTTTCACCACTACCGATACACCCACCAGTGGCATACCTGTATTGTCCTTTACGGTACCCTTTACATCATAGGTCTGAGCGTGAGCCAAACTTATGATAAAAATAAACAAGATTGTAAGTCTGAATGCTTTCATAAGTATCTTATTTGGTTTACGGGGCAAAAGTAAAAGTAATTATCAGTAACGCCAAATAAAATGCCTATATAAAAAGTATACAACATCAAAAATAACACTTTGTAGAGGATCAACTATTCATCAACATTCTTACTTACAACCAATTAAACAAAAGAAAATAATTTAACTGTAAAGGTAGTTTTTTGCGTCTATTCCTCCACTGTTGAGGTAATGTTGAGGTGTTCTGTCGTTCTTTCGTAACGAAAGATTACAGTCCTAATATGTAATCTATTAAGTTTTCATTATGATTTAAGTCCATCTTTTTACGAAGTCGATAACGCTTGATCTCCACACTGCGCGGTGAGATACTCAATATAGAGGCAATTTCCTTAGAAGAAAGGTTCAGACGCAAGTAAATGCAAAGCCTTATATCGTGCGGAGTAAGCTCTGGATGGAGACTCTTAAGTCTCTTCAGGAAATCCCGATCCATATTGTTGAATACCTCCTGAAAGTACTCCCAGTCATTCTCACCTGTGATATTCTTATCAATAATACTCAATACTGACTTTATATAAGGGTTCTGCTTTTCTTGCTGCAACTCCTCCTTGATTGAGGAAAGCAGCTCATTCTTCTTGATAATGCTCATCGTAGTAGCCGCAAGCTCTTTGTTCTTCGTGTCTACTTCATTTTGTAGCTTATCGCTCTCGTACTGCATCTGCATTTTCTCATTTTCAAGTTGCAATAACGCTAATTCCTTACGCTTTTCCTCCTCTAATTTAGCCTTCTGACGCTTATAGCGGATACGATACACCCTATTAAGAGTAAAGAATGCCAGCGCCAACAGCAGCACGTAGAGTAGCAGCATTACATCGGTGGCATACCAAGGCTTAGCAATAGTAAAGCGGAAGGTCTCAGTATTCTGTGTAGGGGTATCGCCTATTTTAGCCCTCACTTTTAAGATGTAATCCCCTGCAGGAAGGTTCTCAAAAGTGATCACAGGCGAAGGTGTCCAAGCACTCCAATGCTCGTGCAGCCCCTCAAGGCGGTACTGGTAAAGCGGCTGTACAAATTCACCATAATAGGGCACACTCATTGAGAAGTATAGGTTGTTCTCACCATTGGGCAACTTCACCCCTGAGGCTTGCAACGACAAAGGCTTGCCAGCAGCGTCAATACGGTTCACAGCTATTTTCTCAAGGCGGATACGATAAGGCGGCAACGGTTTGCGCTCATCACCAAAACTGATAAAGCCAGAGGTCGTCCCAATGATTTTCGTGCCGTTATCCAGCTCAGTAAGGTTCTCAAACCCCACGATATCCTTGCGCAATGCTGCTGAAATAGGCACTTTCTCAATGCGTGGCTGGCTGTCCAACCGCCCCTGTGCTACCTCAATGATATTCTCCTGTGAGAAAGTCCACAAATGCCCATTGCGCCCTTCGCGCAATATCCACGAAGCAAAGTGCTCATCAGTAAAAAGACTCTTTGAAAGAGTAACATCCTTGACAAACTTCCCTCGTTGAGGCTCATACGCAAAAACACCCTCTTTGAGAAAGTACAACACCTTGCCATTGTAGCGCGCCAACGACGATTTCACCCCGCGCGGCACCGAACTCTCCATTGCTACCCTCTCAGCCTTGGTGTAATCACCACTCAGATGCAGATGATACACCCCCTTATACTCGTGGTTTACCAGTAACTCCCTGTCGTTGACAAACTCAAAAAAACGACTCGACACGTTGAAACCACTCACCTTATGCCGATAGCGCCAAGCCTCTCCCTGCCGTTCCAAAATGTGCAATCCCTCATAATTACCTTGCATCAGCCATCCTTTCTTATGAGGAATAGGCTTTATATCCCACGTACCGAGCTGTCCACACACCAGCTCCACACCCTTACCATCAACCACAAAAGTCCCCGAATTATGTCCACAGAAGAGCGTCCCATCAATCTCTTTGAGCAGCCACACCTGCCCCTCAGTGCCCTTGATGAGCTCAAAAGGCATATTCGAGTGCTCAGCACGCACAAAAAGCCCTTGATTCGTGCCCAAGTAAAGCAAACCCTTGTACACCGCTGAGGCATACACAGCCCCCAACGCTCCATCCACATCCTTATACACACGGAAAGGCGAAGAAAAATTAATCCTACTGATGCCATTGTCCAATCCCAGCCAAACATTGCGTTCCACGTCCTCGTAGATTGAGAGCACCGTATTGTTCTGCAACCCGTGTTGCTGAGTGATATGCTCCAAAAGCACCCCCTCACCACTCAGGTGATAAATACCCTTGGCGATAGTGCCCAGCAGTAGCGAGCCATCCTTAAGCGCCTCACAGCTGTACACATTCAGCCCTTTAGCTACCACATTGAAAGGTACTGCCCACTCAACAAGCCCATCTTTATCTTCTCGGAAAATCCCTCTATCCTGCGTGATAACCAGCGTAGCATCAGCCTGCCTCACCATATTAATGATGATATGCTCCTTGTAGATAGGCGCATCACTTACCAGCACCTCCTTACCATCTACAAAACTAAAAAGCCCCTCATTCATCTTCTGAAAATAAAGCTGTGAACCCAACTTAAAGAGCTTAGGCAGACTGTTCTTACTGTATATAATGTTGAATTTTCTCGAACTGAGGTCGTAGATGTAAAGCCTGTGCAACGACTGGAAAAGTACCCAACGCTCATAAGGGATGATCTTCCAAATCTCCTCATCCTCAATAGCTTTACGCTCGATCTTGCGGCTTAGCGAAGTATATTGTAAGCTGCCAAAAGGGTCATGCTGCCAGTAGCCAAACTCCTCAAACGAACCCGTGTACAACTTATCGCCAATGCTCGCCACCGAACGCAAAATAGTACCATTGGGAGAAGGGTAGAGACGAAACGAAGCGCCATCGAAGACGAGCAAGCCCGAATTATTAGCAAAATAGAGCTTCTTGTCCCCATCTTGGCATATCTTCCAATTCTGATTCTCGCCTCCATAAGCCGAAGGAGTGTAATTATGCAAGGGTGGCAACTGAGCGTAAAGCACACTGGTGATCAACGCAAAAAGTAGGCAGATGAGTTGTTTCATAAAATAATTAGTTTCTCAGGAGCGACAAAAGTACAAAGAAAATCACAAAACGCAACTTTTAGCATCAAAAAAAGCCGTTTTTCTTTGTTTATTTGCGAAAAAAGCCGTTACTTTGCGCCAACAAAATCAAATAAGTTATGAGACGATGGTGTATTTTACTAAGTGCAGTCGCTACAATGATAGGCAAAGTAGCTGCACAAGAAATGGTTAAAGATAGTTTGAAGATTGATAATGAAGCTACTAAAGGCGAAAGAACCGCCAACCTATTGCTCTTCTTAAAAACCTCAGCAGCCTCTGACAGTGGCAAAGGCACAGCCGAAAGAGCCTATCTCAATGTTGATGAAGCGCGTGTAGGGCTTATGGGGGCTTACGGCGATCGGCTGTCGTACTTCGTACGCTTTCGTCTCAACCGCCCAATGACCCCAGACGATGTAGACAATGCCTCACGCGCGCTTGATTTTGCCTTCCT
The DNA here is from genome assembly GCF_001553545.1 of Capnocytophaga haemolytica. Taxonomy (NCBI): domain Bacteria; kingdom Pseudomonadati; phylum Bacteroidota; class Flavobacteriia; order Flavobacteriales; family Flavobacteriaceae; genus Capnocytophaga; species Capnocytophaga haemolytica. The sequence goes on from NZ_CP014227.1 coordinate 871,197, forward strand.
CACTTACCAAATAGGCGAGCGGCGCCAGTGGGAGGTAACCCTCGGAAAGCAGGTAGCACAAGTGGGCTCGTGGGAAACCGATAGCCCCTTCCTGCGCGAGTTCTTCTATACCGATTACCTCAATTACTACTCAAATGTATTTGTCACTGCCGCAACCCTCGCCCGACGTTTAGGCGAAAACCACAGCTTGCGCCTGCAAGTGCACAACACACTCAACAGTTCCTTTGCATCGCACCTGAAAGCCAATGGCTATGTAGATACGGGTTTTGAAGCCCCTGAAACACCTTTGGGGCTATACCTCGCTTGGGCAGGACAGTTGGGGCGTTTCCAGACACTCTATTCCTACAATATCTCGCAATTTGCTAAGGGCTATTACACCCATACCCTTTCGCTGGGCAACCAGTACAAAGCCGATCGCTGGGCGGCTTATATAGACCTTGTATACTCAGATATGGGGGTTGATTTTGCGCTGCTGCCTTCTAATCTTATCAATGAATACAAAGGGGCAGTCAAGGAGCATTACCTACTGCAAGAGGGGATCGTCTACAAAACGGCAGTAGCACGCTACGACCAGCAGCTTACCCCCCATTGGAGCTTTTCTCTTAAAGGTAGTGTTGAGACCTCTGGTAGCCGCAAGGAGCTCAGTGAGAACCTACGTTATAACTACCAATATGTGGCAGTGTTACAGTATGCTCCTCTCTCAGGGGAAGACCTTCAATTCTTTGCCTCTTATGTGGGAAATACCCTCCATTACAGCAGTCTTCTGAATAAGCCCGACAGCCATTTCAATCACTTTGCCATAGGGCTTTACTACAAATGGACTGTGCTTAAGAGTAGTTTTTAATATTCACCGATTAGTATTTAGGTTGTTTGCCATAAAAGCTAAGAGTGTTTTCCGCCTTTGAGTATTTTGTAGACGTGCAAAATAGCGGGGAATACGGCGTCCATTGACTCGCTGGCGCCTTTGGTGGAGCCTGGTAGTGCCATCACTAAGGCGTTGCCGATGGTGCCCATTACGCTGCGCGAAAGCATCGAATAAGGTGTGCGCTGCTGCCCATAAGCACGGATAGCCTCGGCTGCGCCTTCTATCTCACGGTCGAGGAGTGGACGCAGTGCCTCGGGGGTGACGTCGCGTGGTGAGAGCCCTGTGCCTCCTGTGATGATCACTAAGTTGCTTCCTTTGGTAATCTGTTCTTTTACAAGGGCTTGTATCGCAGGCACTTCATCGGGGATGATGGTGTAATCGAGCACTTTGATGGCTAAGCGCTCTAAGTGTGCTATGATCGCCTTGCCTGCCTTGTCTTCTTTGTTGCCTGCTGCAATGCTATCGGAGCAGACAATGACTGAGGCGTACGTATCCGTTACGTCTTCGTTATAGTCCGTCTTGCCTCCTTTTTTCTCTAAGAGTTTTATGTTGGAGATCTCAATGGCTTTGTCTAAGGGTTTGAGCATATCGTACATCGTGAGGGCTACTACGGAAGCGGCGTGCATAGCTTCGACCTCTACGCCTGTTTTGTAGATGGTGTGTATTTCGACCTTTGCGGTGATCTCAAGTCCGTTGATTTGATAGGTTACTGCGGTATACTCAATGGGCAGTGGGTGGCAATCGGGTATCATATCTGCGGTGCGCTTGGCTGCGAAGAGCCCTGCTGCCTTTGCCATTTCGAATACGTCGCCTTTGGGGACGAGCTTCTGCTGTATTGCCTCAATGGTGCTTTGTGCGCTGACTTTTACGACTGCTTGTGCAATCGCTTTGCGCAGTGTGGGTGATTTGTGTGTGATATTGACCATAATATGTATCTGTTTGTGTTTAGAATTTTATATAATTGATTTACAATCGATTCATTTTTCTGTTCTTTTGTCTTGAAACAAAAGAACCAAAAATTCAAGGCTTTGGATGCTTAGGCGAGAAAATCAACGTCTCTCGCTGAAAATCTCTAAACTCGCTCCCTACGGTCGCTCAGACAGTAGAGATTTTCAACGCTCGTTCCTATGTGACATACTCAAGCTGTGTGCCCTCGCTTGACTATCTCAGCCACGCCTCCAATGCCACCACAGAGCGCTAAACAAGATAAAGTTTAAACTGGCTTATGACTACTGCCTACTGGCTTTTAAATTATTTGTTTTCTTTCCAAGTGTGTGTGTTATCTTCAAAGATTTCTTTTCCCCAAAGGGCTACTTCTTTTTTGAAGCGTTCTACCATCTCGGCACAGGCGTCTAATGCTGCCTTGCGATGGGGTGCGGAGGTGAAGACGAAGAAGCACAGCTCGCCTACTTTGACTTCTCCTACGGAGTGGTAGAAGTGGGCGCAGGTAAGGGCGTATTTTGTGATGACTTCCTCGCGTATGATGGCTGCTTGTTCTAATGCCATTTCGGTATGTGTGGTGAACTCCATTGCTGTGAGGTTCTTGCCGTCGCGCTGATCAGCACGTATTTGTCCGAGGAAGATGCTGTGTCCGCCAATCTCGGTTTTTACTTGGTGCTTGGCAATGCTCTCGGCTACTAAACTGGGGGGATTGCTCCTTCTTTAAATATATTCTTTATTTTTATATCCATTTGTTAATATATTATAGTTAATTTTCTGATATTATAACTCATAATTGATTAGTTTTCTTTTGTTCTTTTGTCTTGAAACAAAAGAACCAAAAATTCAAGGCTGTGGATGCTTAGGCGAGAAAATCAACGTCTCTCGCTGAAAATCTCTAAACTCGCTCCCTACGGTCGCTCAGACAGTAGAGATTTTCAACGCTCGTTCCTATGTGACATACTCAAGCTGTGTGCCCTCGCTTGACTATCTCAGCCACGCCTCCAATGCCACCACAGAGCGCTAAACAAGATAAAACTTAAGGTATAAATAATTTCTATTAAACAAAAACTATTTGCTATCCTCTAACTTCTATTCTGTAAAAGCTAAAATATTTTTTACGCCCCCAGCGTAGTGTGTGAGCACTTTCTCGGGGTAATGTTTCTTGGCAATGTGCAATGCTTTTTCGCTGCGGATACCTGCTGCACAGATAAAGCATACTCGTGGATAGGCTGCAAGCTCTGTGATGCGCGCCTCTAATTCTTGGAGGGGGATCTGTATATGTGGGTAGCGCAATTTAGGTTGCTCTTCGGGCAGCCGTACATCGATGAGGACGCTGCCCTCCTCACTGAGGAATGCTTGCAGGTGGGTATCTGATGTGAGCTGCTCAAGGGGGCTGTGTCCGCAGAATTGTGCATAATCGTATGAGGCGAAAGCCTCTGGGGTTTTGGGATATTGTTTATCTGCAATAAGGGTATAATCTATTGTGAAGGTCTGACAGGTTTTGATGCTGAATAGAAGCAGTTTGTGTGCCAGTACGTCCGTTGAGCCGATGAGGACTTTGATCACTTCATTGGCTTGGAGTGTGCCTATCAGTGCTGAGAGTGTGGGCAATACGCCTGCTTCATTGCAGTTGGGCACTTCGTCGGGGGCGGGGGCTTGTGGGAAGAGGTCGCGGTAGGAGGTGCGCTGCCCGTTTTTCTCTACGTTGAATACGGATACTTGTCCTTCATAACGGAATATGGCTCCATACACTAAGGGTTTGCCTAAGAGCAGGCAGGCATCATTGACCAAGTAGCGGGTGTTGAAGTTGTCGGTGCCGTCGAGCACTATGTCATAGGGGGCTATAAGTGCTAAGGCGTTCTGCTGAGTGAGCTGTGTGTTGTAGGCTTCTATGGTTACCTGGCTATTGAGGTGTTGTAGGGCTTGCTTAGCGACTTCTACCTTAGGACACCCGATGTCGGCTTCGGTAAAGAGGATTTGCCTATGGAGGTTGTGCTTATCTACTATGTCGAAATCTACAATGCCTATATGCCCTACGCCGCTGCTGGTGAGCAGTTGTAGGGCAGGGCAGCCTAATCCGCCTGCCCCAATAACCAAGACTTTGGCTTGTGCGAGCTTTTCTTGCCCGCGCCTGCCAAAGTCTGGAAGTATGATTTGTCTGTTATAGCGTTGTAAGTCCATACTGTATTGTCTTAACCTCCTGAGTAAGGGGGTAATAGTGCTATGTTGTCGCGCTCACTTATAACCTGCTCATCGCTTGCTTTATGGTTGGCGACTACGATAAAGTAAGTTCCTCCGCGTAGAGCTGGGAAAGTCTCTTCGAGTGCTTGTCGGAGCTCGCCTACGGTGTTTGCCTGAGTGTGCAGAGTATAGTCTGTTGTGGCAAAGATATCGGTAAGCCGACCAAAGATCTTCATTTGTAATTTCTTCATAGGGCTAACTTGGGCGCTCGCAACCTTTACGGGTGTAGAAATGCCAGTTAATTGCTGTAGCTACAATGCAGTTCAGCACCAAAAACCAGAAGAAGGCTCTTGCATCGCCTGTGTGCTGGTTAGATTGTGAGATAAATACGTTGAAGATAAACGGACCAAAGGCTGCAATAGCCGAAGTGAGCCCGATAACCCCTGCTGCCTTACGTGGTGACTCTTGGAATATCACTGGATATTGCTTGAAGGTGGCTGCATTACCAATCCCTGTGAAGAAGAATATAGTAAGGCAGATCACTAAGAACATTGGGAACTTATCTGCGTAATTAGCCTCTGTTGGGGTGAGATAACCCCCGAATATCAAAGCCAAAATGAGCACCAAGAGGGCTATCCCTGTGATATGGGTAAGGATGGCACCGCCTGTTTTATCGGCTACGCGACCAAAGAGCACGCGGGTTGCTGAGCCCAAGAGCGGTCCGTAGAAGGCATAGGTAAGCGGGTCAATGCTGGAATCGTATTGCGCGTAAAGCGTTTTGATGAGCATAGGAAATGCAGCTGACATCCCTGCGAAGATACCAAAGGTCATTATGTAGGTCATCGTGCAGTAATAGGTGTGCTTATCGCCAAAGATATCCAGTTGCTCTTTAAAAGAGGCTTTTACAGGGATACTTCTGAGGGATACCCAAGCCCAAATACCTACTATAATCAAAAATGGTATATAGATAAAGGCTGCATTTTCAAGGTAGATAGTCTTGCCTGTCTCTACGATAATCTCTCCTCCACCCATAAATGAGAAGATTGATAAGCTAATGATGATAGGCGTTAAGAGCTGTACTAAGCTCACCCCAAAGTTACCAATCCCTGCTTGGATACCCAAAGCTGTCCCTGAGAGTTTCTTAGGGAAGAACAATGAAGTAGATGGCATAAACGAGGAGAAATCGCCTCCACCCATACCCAGCAAGAACCCTATGAGCATAAAGTACCAAAATGATGAGTTAGGGTTCATCACTGCGAAGCCTAACATCAAGAGAGGAATTACCTTCATAAAGTTGCTAAACGCCACGATCTTACGTGTACCAAAGATGGGAATTAGGAAGGTGTTAATACCTCTTAATATTGCCCCTGAAAGCCCTGGTATGGCTGCCAGCCAAAAGAGTTGATCCTTATTAAAGCTAAACCCAATCTTATCCAAGCGTAGCACTACGGCACTGTACAAAAACCACGTAGCAAAGGACAGCGTCAAGGCTATCGTAGTGATGGTAAGTGTCTTCCACGCAATTTTCTTACCTGTTGCTTCCCAATATTGCTCATTAGTGGGGTCATAACCCACAAGGTAATCTCCATTATTTTTAGTGTTTCCTTTTTCTGACATAAATTTATCTTTTAATTATCATTTATCTAATCACTGACCTCTATTCTTCTATCTTATCAGCAATCTCAGGGGCTGCTTTCTTGTTCATCTTTCTGATGGTACTATTCATCCACCAGATGCAGACTGCTGACATCACAAATACGAAGATCCACGAGCTTGTCCACAAACCTGAGAAATCGAGCAGATAACCGAAGAGGATAGGACCTAAGAAGCCCCCAAGCCCCCCAATCAGGCCTACCATACCGCCTACTAAGCCTACTTCGTTAGGATAGTACTCAGGGATGTATTTGTAGACTGCTGCTTTGCCGATACCCCAAGCCGTACCAATGAGTATGACTAATATGGCAAATACCCACATATCAGCCTCGAACTTGATGAGGGTTTTACCTTCGGCTAAGAGTTCTTTCTTTTTTACTTCTTGGTTTTGTTTTACCAATGCCTCTTGCCACGAGAACGACTCTGGTAATATTGAGGTTTTCTCTGGGATTTGAGGCTTTTGCTTGATGGCAATGGTTTCCTTGCCGAGCACGATCTGGGTATCGGTTACCTCTTTGACTACGTCGTTTTTCTTGGCTACAACTCCTTTTCCTGGGGTGAGGATTTCCATCTTAGGGAGCATCAATAGTCCGCCTAAGATGAGGGAGGAGTAGAGCACCCATTGCATTACGGCACGAGCTCCGAATTTATCAGAGAGCCAACCACCTACAGCACGGATCACGCCACTTGGTAAGCTGAAGGCTGAGGTGAGGATTCCGCCTAATACAATTGAGGTCTGATAAACGTTTACATAATAAGGCAATAGCCATTGTGAGAAGGCTACAAACAGACCAAATACTAAGAAGTAGTACAGCCCGAAGCGCCATACTCTTGTTTTCGCTAATGGAGCCAAGAGTTCGCGGGTAGTTTTGCCGTGTACAGGGGCTGTTTTATTCTTCGTAAAGAGTAAAAAGCACAGTGCCATTACTAAGAGCACTACACCGTAAATCACAGGTAGCCAGCGCCAACCGTCGGGATTGTCCTTGCATAGGTAATTGAGCAGTGTTGGTGCAAAGAAGGTGGTCAAAGCCGCCCCTGCGTTGCCCATCCCGAAGATACCAAGGGCGCGCCCTTGCCAGTTCTTGGGGTACCACACTGAGGTAAAGGCAATTCCAATGGCAAAACCCGTACCGATCATCCCAAAGAGGATGCTGAGTGTGAAGTACATCCAATAGGAATTCACAAAATGCAGCAGAAAAAGCGGGATGCTACAAAAGATTAGTAGTGAGGAAAATATAATCTTTCCACCATACTTATCAGTGAGTATCCCCATAGGTACACGCATAATAGACCCCGAGAGGATAGGAATCCCTAAGAGCCAGCCTGTTTCGACTACTGACCAGTTAAAGATTTCTTTATCAACAAGGTAAGTAACCAGCACCCCGTTGAGCGTCCAGCAGGCAAAGCAAATCGTGAATGCCAGCGTGTTAAAGAATAGCACCTTGTGCGATTGTTTAAGTGATGTTGATGTATCCATTTTATTTTACTTATCTTTATAATTCATTTCTCCTTTGATATAGCCCGAGACCTCAAGCTCATACTATAATTTCTGGGGCAAAAATACACCTTTTTTATTTATAGAAAAAAGAAAATGCAATATTTTTTCACAAGAAGAGAACTTTTTATTTTTAAGCAATTAAGTATTTTTTTTATTTGCTGTAAATCAACATTCTAATTTTATTTATAAGATAACCCTGTATTTATTCTAAAAGTCCTTTAAAAGGCTGTAAAATAAAAAAGCGCCCGACATCCCTGCCAAGCGCTTCGAAAAGGAAACCTAAAAATATTTACTTTATAATCATATTACTTTCTTTATAAATACTCAGTTTATTCCACTTAATCACAGGACCTCCTCCTCGCTTGCCCCAAAAACGACCTCTACCCACAAAGTCTCTTCCTTTTTCATCATTGAGTTTGTCCTGAGTTTCTTTGCTAAGTGAGTTAAAGTCAGGAATATCAATCTCTATATCTGTCTTATCTCCAAAGAAAACGTGCGTCCTATAATGGTTATTCTGAGTGTCCATAATCGCTTTTTCAACCCCCCTGAGGATCACTTGTATATTATCCGCCTTGTCAGGGTTCATATACTTCATAAAATCATCGTGAGTAGCAGTTTCTGCTCTCAGATAAGCGATGCTTACAAAAGTAACGTTCTTCTCTGCAGCATACGAAAGCGCCTTACTGCCATTGGTGAGGGTTTCAAACTTACCTGTTACCGACACCGTTTCGCCTTCCGCTAACTGGTAAAGCGTCTGCTGAAACATCGCGTCAGTATAAGGGCTGTACAAGGCTACTTCTACCCCATCGAATGTAATATAAGCTTTTTTATCTTTGGCTACGATCTTCCCATCTAAGGTTACCCATTTGCCTTCGTTGGCGGTGAAGTCAGAGGCTTTTGCGCTTTTATCCGAAAGAACAGCGGGGGCAGCTGGCTTAGCAGGTGCAGCCCCAAAAACCAAGTCTTTGGCTTGCTCAAAAATGATTTGAGCCTGAGCCCCCTCATCTTTAAACTTCCCTGTGACAGTAACCTCATAGCCTTCGGTGAGGAGCTTTTCGAGGTCTTGTGCAGCGAGAGTGAGCCCTTGCGCTGGGGTTATCTTCACAAAGAAGGTACTCTCAGCAGTCTTAAACTGAGCAACTCCTTCTTTGAGGAACACTTTCCCGTGAAGGATGGCTGTTTGGTTGGCTGCTTTGGTTTGGGTGTACACAGCCTTAGTGAGTTTCTCAGCCTCTAATTTCTTAGTTTCAGCAGGCGTTACTTTGCCAAAGGTGAGATCTTTTTCTGCTTTGTAAACCAAACGCGCTTTGACGGTGTTGCCTTCAGTAAGGGTAGTGAAAGTACCTACTGCAGTCACCTCTTGCCCATCGGTGGCGAGTTTGGCTTTAGCCTCGGCTGAAAGTGCACTTACCACGGCAGGTTCACCATAGAGTTCTACCTCAAAGTTATCTTTGAGTGTGAAGTAAGCCTTGCCGTCACTAACGGTGATATTGCCGTGCAGCTTTACCAGCTTGTTGAGGTTCGTGTTAAAGTCTGCCTGAGTGGCACTTTGTGCCTCAAGCGCTTTGGCTATAGGCACTTCGGGGCGGATGGGTTCATCATTGTCTTTCTGACAAGATACGGTACCAAAAAGTGTGAGCGCAAGTAGGCTCAACACCAACATTAACTGCCTTAATTTCAATAATTTCATATAGCTTATGGTTTAAAATTTCTCAATTGTGAAAAGTGATGTCGTCCAAACTGTTATAGAGCACCTCGCGGGTGTAATACTCATTGAAAATACCCCGCACCGTTAGCTCTGTACCCACCTTGAAGAGCTTATCCTTAATCTCTTGCGGATAAGTGTTTTGGTCTTCATTGTATATCTGTATTTCATTGCCGTCGGCAAGGGTCATAAAGGCGCGAGTAGTAAAGTTCTTAACCCCCAGTATGCGCAGGTGAGTGATCACCCCGTGCAGCCTAATTTCTTTACCTTGCACAAAATCCTTTGCCATCGTGATCTTTGAGGCTTCTAATAGCGGTATAGTTTCAGCAGGCGGGCGCGGTGGTGGTGGGGTATTGTCAAAAACAAGATCTTGAATGCTCTTGTACTCTATCTGCTTCTTGACAAAACCGTTACCTGTGGTAAACTCAATAAACTTGCCCACAATGGTCAGCTCTTGCCCTTCCTTAAGTAACTTCGCCTTAATATCAGCTGGGAAAGTAGCGAGCTTAGCTCTATCGATATAAAGCTCCACACGAAAGTGATCCTTGAACTCAAAAGCAGAGCGCCCCGACCTAACAACTAAATGCCCGTGTACACGTACCGTTTGGTTCAAATTGTTGATAAAATCGGCTTGTACAGCATCCTTTGCCTCGATGTACTTAAGCCCGTCAGCTGGAGGCACATACGGAGGTTCCTCAGGAATATCAGGTGGCAACGGTGGCGCCTCATCCTTATGGCAAGACATTGCCCCCAAGAGGAGTAGCCAAACACTCAACCATAATAATAAATTTCTCTTTTTCATATATTTACAGTGAACTTGTTTAAACTTTTTTCTTTGTGTCATTCACGGATCGATTTCACGATCTGCGTTGGCATTGGAGACGTTGATTTACTCGCCTAAGCATCCAACAACGCTTGTGCAGCTCGCCCCCTTGATTTTATGAAGGTTAGTTACAACCAACGGATAGCTAACGAACAGCTAACGAATAGCTAATTAAAGCCTAAATGATATTCCAGCTATAAAAGTGCGTCCTTCACGTGGGTAGCCTTCATTGGAATAGTAATAGAGCTCATCAAAAACATTGCTCACACTCACCTCAAGACTCAGTTGTGGCACGATATCGTACGAGAGTTTGGCGTTCACCAAGGTGAAATTGGGCATATATTCCCCATCGTGGTTGAGCCGCTTCATTGAGGTCTCACTACTCAGATAGCAATGAGTACGGATCTGCGGCACACTCACATTGGCATAACCTATAATCTTATGGCGGGGTACATTGACGAAGGAAACCTCATTTTCATTGCCAAAGTTCTCCAATGCACGCATCGAAAGATAGGTGTAATTGCCGCCTATGGTAAGATACTCAAAAGGCTTATAGCCAAAGCCAAGCTCAACCCCTTTGGCTTCTGCCTTGCCGACATTGGAGTTCTGCACCAAAGGGTCTTTCCCGTTGGGCTGTAACCCCACTTTCTTCTCGTAGATGGCGTCGGTGATATCATCGTAAAAAGCAGATACTTCATAGCTCAACTTTCCTTTTAAGCCACCTGAATAGCTCAACTCATAAGCCATTGTATACTCCGAGCGGAGGTCGGGGTTGCGTTTTTTCATCCCAAAACGAGAAGTATAACGCTCCTTCTGTGAGGCAAAACGCGAGCGCCTTTCTGCCGAAAGACTTACACTATGGTTTTCGGCAGGAGTGAAAATAACCCCTGCCTTATAGCCCAAAGCGTGGTCAGCACCTTTAGGAAAATCCCAGAGGTATTCCTTCTGATCGCGCCTCCCGTCGATCTTGCTGTACTCCTGAGCCAAAATATTGTAACGGACACTGTACGAACCTCCTATCACTACACTGAGCGGGCGAGCAAGCGTAATCACATCCTCGACCCCGACAAAGAGGGTATTGTCCTTATAGTGCTGCTTAGGCTCTCCCTTGCGCTCTATCTGCCCTATGGCAGGGTTGGCTTTAATGCCTTTGAGATACTCGACGTGGTGATCGTACTTATCGGTAAAGGAAAGCGTCAAGATGTTGTATTTCAATAGTTCGGTTGTCAGGTTGAGCACTGCCCCCACGCTGTAATCATCATAGACACTGTTGAAAAAGCGCGCCGTGTTGCGTAGCAAGTATTTATCGTCGTCATAGAATGCCATTCGGTTGTAGTACATATCGTAGTAGCCTGTGAGATTCATAAAGGTTTTAGGAGCAATGAGCGTGCGCGATTTGGCGTAAATACTGCTCTTGTTATAAATCGGGTAATCGCGGAAAGGACCTTTGGCGTAAGCGTTAGGCGCAATCTGCTTATTGGCTACTTGGGTGAGGAAGTTCAGCGAATACTCGTCGGTGGCATTGGGGGTATAGCCCACTTTGGCACTTACCTTTGCATCCTGATAGGCAGTGCGTTTGCGCGTGCGCTCAGGGTTGTACTTCGATTCGAATTTCTTGGGAAGAATGAAGTCGTCACCATTGCGGATTGTAAGCCCCACCATCGCGTACCAGTGCTCCTGTCGTGTGCCTGCATTGACACTCCCAAAATAGGAATTCACTCCTGCCCCATCGGCAAAGCCTACCCCTACCTTACCACTGATATCGACGGGCTTGAGAGGTTTGCGTGAGATAATATTCACTGCCCCTGCCATCGTGTTAGGTCCGTATTTTACAGATACCAAACGCTTATCTGCCGAAACGGCTTCTATGTCAAAAGCCGTAAAGCGATTGAGGTCAAAATTGCCATCGTAGGGGGCGTAGATAGGGATACCGTCGTAAAAGACGGCAGTCTGCCTACTGTCGAAAGCACGCAGATTGATGCCACCCTCATTGCGCGCCCCTGCGTAGGAAATAGAAATACCAGGGAGGAGGTTGAGCGATTCGGTGACGTTAAACTTGTTGTAATTGAGAAATTGCTTTGCCTCGACCTTATCGATGGAATGAGGCACGGGCTTCACGCCAGTTACTCTCACCTCTTGAAGCTGGTAGAATAGCCCCAGTGTATCAGCTTTGTTAGGCTGAGTTTGTGCCAGCCCAAAGGTTGGGAGTGCCACGAGGAGCGTGATGATGCTATACTGTTTCATAGTCGATATACTTCTATACTTTTTACCCAATTGATATGCCGCCCCATCTTCTTGTCATTAAAGCTCTCTACCATCATCTCGCCTTTATCGGTCAGAGGTTTGCCATTTTCTTCAAAAATGAGGTAAGCCCCATCACCTATAATAGTGTTAAAGATTTCTGACCAAGAAAAGAGTACTGTAAAATTGTCAGTAGCACGCACTACAATATAAAAGCTACGGTCTTTGTGGTTCTTCTGCAAAATATCTGCATCAAAGAGGATATCACGCAAAAGCACCCCTTTAGCCGAGTGAATATCATCCATATTCTTATCCGATCCGCAGGCACAAATCATTTTCTTATCTTTAATTTCGCGCACATTCATTTTCTTCAATGATGCTACTGTAAGTGTTACAGGGTTGGCTACTTCACCCATTACTTTTACCTCTTTGCTTACATAGTTATCCTTTCCACCGCCATCATAAGGCATACCACATTTAGGAGCAGCTTCCACCTCAACATTTTTTATATTTACAGCAGCCTGTTGCACTGTGGTCTGCGTTTTGGTTGAAGTGATGCTCTGTTGCGATGTCTGCGAATTGTTGCAAGCCATCACTAATGAAAGCAGCGCCCCTAAAAGTATTAATTTGATTGTTTTTCTATTCATTATAAATTATTAATTATAAACTATACACAAATTAAAATCTATATTCCAAAGCTACTAAGAAGCTGCGTCCAGGACTTGGAAAGTTTTCAGAAGAGAAATAATAGTTCTTATCCAATGCGTTTTTTACACTAAAGCTAAGGGTTAATTCCTTTATCATATCATACGATAGTTTTGCATTGACAACTGTAAAATCGGGCATATCCTCCTCATCATAATCCTTTTGCTCAAGGTAGCTTTCTGAGTTTACAAATAGCCTTGTACGGATTTGAGGTACTGAAAAATTAGCGAAAGCTGCTATCTTATGCTTGGGTATATTTGAAAATATGATTGTTTTGCCATTACCATCTTCGCCTTTTAGCTCAATAAAGCTGTAACTACCCCCCAACCTTACATATTGAATAGGGGCATAACCCAAGCCTAACTCGACTCCTTTTGTGTCGGCATTTCCTGCGTTTTGGCTTTGCCTAATATCTTTTCCATCGGGGCGTGTGCCTACTTTTTTGGTGTAAACCTTATCCTTCGTATCATCGTAGAACAATGATATTTCATAACTTAACTTGTTATTTATATTTGCCGAATAGCTCAGTTCATACGCCATCACATATTCCGATTTCAAATCAGGGTTAGGCAAATAGGTGCTGTTTGCCCCGTATGATGAGGAGTAGCGCGCCATCTGTGAGGCAAAATGCGTACGTCTTTCAGCTGAAAGTGAAATGGTGTGATTATCAAGTGGAGTTACCAGCACGCCTGCCTTATAATTAAAAGTACTATCTGAGCCTTTGGGCAGCTCAAAAAGGGCGCTTTTTGTCTCTCCAGTAAACGGATTGGAGCCGTACTTTCGCGCTAAAATATTACTGCGAACTGTATATGAACCCCCTAAGACCACACTCAATGGCTTAGCAATGGTGATTACATCTTCCAAACCCACAAAAAATGTGTTGTCTTTATAATGTTGCTCTGGTGTCCCTTCCTTAAATATTTGTCCTGTGGCTCTATTGGCTGCAATCTCTTTATCGTACTTTGTATGGTGGTCGTATTTATCAGTTAGTGATAGCGTAATCACATTGCGTTTTAAAACCTCAGTACTTACGTTAAAAATAGCCCCCATACTCTGGTCGTTATACACACTTTTACTGCTATTTCGGTTATTCAGAAGTGTACGCGAGGTATCGTCATACCAGCCCATTATATCGTAATGGCGGTAGTAATAACCTGTAAAGTTCATAAAGGTTTTAGGGGCTATCAGCGTGCGTGTTTTCAGGTAAATACTCCCATTTTCGTAAATAGGGAAAGCAACACTTCGTCCAGTAGTCATCACACTTCCTGGGAGGTTTTTCTTTGCCATCGTAGACATAAAGTTGATGGAGTACTCATCCGTTTTATTGGGTGTATAACCTAATTTGGCACTTATTTTTGTATCGGTTTGGTTGCTGTCGTCTCTCACATAAGTTTTTTGCCCTTTAGCCCTTGTACGTTCGAGGTCAAAATCCTTTGAGAGTACAAAGTTTTCTACTTTATCCACGCTACCACTTACCATTGCATACCATTTTTCCTTCAAAGTACCCGCATTGATAGTTCCTAAATAAGAGTTTACCCCTGCTCCATCAGCAAACCCTACCCTTAATTGTCCATTAATATCTACTTCCTTAGTAGGCTTGCGCGAAACCACATTGATAGCACCTCCTATCGCATTAGGTCCATACTTTACTGATAGCAACTTCTTATCTACCGAAACTCCAGCTACATCATCAACTAAAAAGCGGCTTGCATCGAAAGTCCCCTCATAAGGTGCATAGAACGGTATCCCATCATAAAAAAGAGTGGTTTGGTCTGTGTCAAAACCTCGTAGCCTAATCCTACTTTCATTTTTCATTTCAAAGCGTGAGATAGTAATCCCTGGCAATAAGTTCAATACCTCAGCGAGATTTCCTTTGTCATAGGCTCTAATTTCCTTTGCCTCTATCTTATCAATAGTGTGTGGAGCCTCTTTTATGCCTGTTACTTTCACCTCTTGCAGCTCGTAAAATAGCCCAAGAGTGTCTTTCTTCTCTTTCCTTGTTTGTGCTATTGCACCCATAGTGAATACGAGTACAACAGCGATTATTAAATGATATCTCATTGTTATTAATTTTTGAATATAAATGTTAATTGATTTCTCGCAGCAAAGATATGATATTTTTTTCATATCGATGCTATATCGAAAGAAGAAAATTTATAAAAGAAAGTAATTTTTATTAATTATTGTGAAAAATCAAAGTAAAATATTACTGTTAACTCGCTGTTTAATAATTGTTTAAATAGCAAACACAAGAGATTTAGGTTTTGTTATTTTTATCAAAATAAAAATCGTATACGATCCGTTTGCGGTAGGTTCAGTAACGGTTCAGTAACGGTTTCTTAGAAGATCATAGAAAAGAAAGGAGGCGCACCTGCTGCGGATTGCCTCCTTCTTGGGAAAATATGTATTAGATAATTTTGGGCTTATGGAATGCGATGCACTTCGATGGTTTTGAGCCACATTACGTGTCGTGGTCCTGTTTTGGTGTCGTTGAAGGACATTACGATCATTTCGCCTTTTTCGGTCAGGGGTTTGCCGTTTTCCTCGAAGATGACGTAAGCCTGTTCGCCATTGGGGCTATTGAAGAGCTCTGCCCACGAAAAGCCTGCTGTAAAGCCATCGGTGGCACGGGCTACGATGAAGAAGTTGCGGTCTTTATGGTCTTTCTGCTTGATATCGGCATCGAAGAGGATTTCCTTTAAGAGGACGCCCTTAGCGGTGTGGATATCGCCTCGATTTTCACCTGAACTACAGATAATTTGCTTGTTTTTGATCTCGTGGACGTTCATCTTTTTGAGCTTATCGACGGTGAGGGTCATTGGGTTTTCAACCTCACCGACGACTTTGACTTCGTGGCTGATGTAGCTTTCTTTGCCGCCACCGTCGAATGGCACACCACAGTCGGTTTTCATAGTGTCGGCAGGGTGCTGATGCTCGGAGGTGGCTTCCTGCTCAGTAGTGGGTGTGGCAGTAGCCTGCTTCTGCTGGGTGTTGTTGCAGGCTAAGGCTAATGAAAGCGCAAGCCCTGCAAGGAATAATTGGATTGTTCTTTTTTTCATTGGTATTTGTGTATTAATGCGTTAGTATTTTAAAAATGATAGCCGAGGGCTACAAGGAAGCTGCGCCCTGCACGGGGGTAGCCCATAGTGAGGTAATAGTCCTTGTCGAGAAGGTTTTTTACACTTACCTCGGCGCCGAGTGTGGGGAGGATGTCGTAGCTGAGCTTGGCATTGATAAGGGTAAAGTCGTGAGCCTCTATTTTCTTCTTCGAGAGCACATCGTCAACATAGCGCTTGCCATAAGTCTCGGTATTGACGTAGAGATGGGTGCGCAGTTGTGGAATGTGGAAGTTGGCATAGCCTATCACTTTGTATTTAGGCACGCCTGTGAATTCCTCGGATGAGTTGGTTTCTTTGTTCTTTATCTCAATATAGCTGTAATTAGCCCCGAAGGTGATGTACTTAATAGGTGTGTAGCCAAAGCCTACTTCAAAGCCTTTGGACTCTGCCTTACCGATGTTTTGGTTTTGATAGATAGTTTGGGTGGTGGTGCCTCTTCGCTGCTGAATGACTTCGGTGCGGATCACTTTGTCGTAAATGGCGTCGGTGATATCGTTGTAGAAGGCAGCGACTTCATAGCTGAGTTTGTTGTTGATATTGCCTGAGTAGCTCACTTCATAAGCCATAGTGTACTCCGACTTGAGGTCGGGGTTAGGTTCTGCAGACCCAAATCGGGCTGAGTAGCGTTCCTTTTGAGAGGCAAAACGTGAGCGTTTTTCAGCTGAGAGGGTGATGAGGTGTCCTTCAGCAGGGGTGATAAGCAGTCCGCCCTTGTAGTCAAAGGAGTTATCGGAGCCTGTGGGGAAGTCGTAAAGGACGTCCTTTTGGTTGGTTTGGTAGTGGGTGCCGTACTCTTGTGCGAGGATGTTATTGCGCGTAGTGTATGAGCCGCCGAGCACTAAGCTCAATGGTTTGGCAAGAGTGATCACATCTTCCAAGCCCACAAAGAGGGTATTGTCCTTATAGTGCTGTTCGGGCTCGCCTGCGCGGTACTTCTGCCCTGTGAGGGTGTTGGCAGGGATCTCGGCATTGTGCTCGGTGTGGTGGTCGTACTTATCGGTAAATGAGAGGGTAATGGTGTTGTATTTCAGTGCCTCAGTAGTGAAGTTGAGGGCTGCCCCAAGGGTGTAATCGTCGTAGATGCTGGTAAAGCTCGGTGGACGGCGATCGTTGTTTTGGAGTGTATAGGTGTTGTTGTCGAACTGGCGCATTATGTTGTAATAAGCGTCGTAATAGCCCGTAAAGTTCATAAAGGTTTTAGGGGCTATCAGTGTGTGGGTCTTAGCGTAGATACTGCTCTTCTGGTAGATGGGATAATCGCGGTAGGTAGCCCCATTGATGCTGTTGGTGGAGATGTCCTTGCGCGCCATCTGGGAGAGGAAGTTCAGCGAGTACTCATCGGTTTGGTTAGGGGTGTAGCCCACTTTGGCACTTACTTTGGCATCTTGATGGGCGCTGTGAAGACGCTCGCCTGTGGGCTGGTACTGAGTGGCTTCGAAATCTTTAGAGAGCATAAAGTTATTGGCTTTATCAATAGTAAGGCTTCCCATAGCGTACCACTTCTCTTGTAGAGTACCTGCGTTGATCGTACCGAAGTAGGAGTTTACCCCTGCTCCATCGGCAAAGCCAGCGCCTATCTGTCCGTTGATGTCGGCAGTTTTAGTAGGTTTGCGCGAGATGATGTTGATAGCGCCGCCCATAGTGTTGGGCCCGTATTTGACTGAAAGCAAACGCTTATCGGCTGCTATGGAGGCTATGTCATAAGCCGTGAAGCGGTTGAGGTCGAAATTGCCGTCGTAAGGGGCGTAGATAGGGATGCCGTCGTAGAAGACAGGGGTACGGCGGTTATCGAAGCCACGAAGGGTAATGCTGCCTTCATTGCGGGCACCCATCTCGGTGATGGCAAGCCCTGGCAAGAGGTTGAGCGCCTCGGTGACGTTGGGCTTGTTGTAGTGCTTTATCTGCTTGGCATCGACCTTATTGATAGAATGTGGTGCTTGCTTTACACCTGTTACCTTTATTTCTTGTAATTGGTAGAATAGCCCAAGTGAGTCTTTATTCTCAGGCTGACTTTGTGCTGCAACGCTCATTGTTAAAAGGAGTGCAGCAGCGGTTGTAAAATGATTTTTCATCGTTCTTAAAATTTGAATATTAATGGTTTAGTTCTTTTTCTATGAATTGCTGGGCTTGGGTCAGAGCCTCAGGGGTGTTGATGTTTTGCAAGAAGGGGGCGTAGTGCTCAGACAAATTGATGTAATGCACTTGGTTTTCGCTGAGGAAGGCTACCATTTTGAGTTTATTAGCGGCTAAGGCTTGCTGCAGGGCAGGTAGCACAACATAAGGGTAAACGCCTACCGTAGGATAGACTTTACCAGCGCATCGCACTACGCTGAGAGTTCCTTTAACGCTTTTAGCAAGTACCTCCTTTACAATTCCTTTGGACAAAAAAGGCATATCGCAGGGCGCAAAAAAAGAGTCCTCTTTCAGGTAGGTTAGTGAAGCACAGATACCGCCCATTGGTCCCTTATCGGGGTCGCTATCGGGAATATTGCGCACTATAGCGGGAGCCGTAAAGGCCTCGCCTGAGATGTATACCTGAGGGAAGATTTGTTGCAAGGTATCGGTGATATACTGAGCTATTGGTTTGCCATTGAGGGGGATGAGGGCTTTATTGTGCCCCATTCGGCTACTCTTTCCGCCTGCTAAGATTACTGCCTTCACGTTCTGCAAATTCTTTAAACTTTTTGTCTAACTGGTTGTAATCAGCTACGAGTTTGCGCCCATAATCGGTAAGGGAGCTACGCCCTCCTGCTTTTCCGCCTACTTCTTTAATAACGGCGGGTTCGGGGGCATTTTCATTGATGCTGCGTATCATTCCCCAAGCGATGCGGTAGGGGATTTCGAGCTTTTTAGCAGCTTCGGAGATGGAGCCTAAGTCGTCGATGCACTCTAAGAGTTTTACACGCCCATAGCCTATCTGTAAGCCTGTCTCGGTTTCAAACCATATATGTCCTTTGATTTTCATAGTTGATATATTTTTACGGTTTCGCCTTGTGGTAAGAAGTCTTTTTCAGCAGGAAATTCTATCAAGCAGTTAGCTTTTGCTACGCTATCCATACGGTAGGACTCTTGCCCTTCAAGAGGCTTTACCCCTTGGGGAGTTTGTACTGCTTTGAAGAATACTGTGAGCTCTTTTCCTTTTTTCTTTATTGTAGAGAGGAGAGTTGCTTCTGTCTGCTCGTGGAAGCTATCGTGTGCACCTGTGAGGGCAAGCAGGAAAGGTTTTACATAGATGTGGAAGCAAGTGAATACCGAGGCTGGGTTGCCTGGCATTGCAAATACATATTTATCGCCCCGCTTGCCGAAGTATAAGGGTTTACCTGGTTTTTGCTTTATCTTGTAGAAGATTTCGGTAACGCCTGCTTCTTGAAGGGCACCTCGCACGTAGTCGTAATCACCTACTGAGATGCCACCTGTGAGCAGTAGGACGTCAACCTCGGCAAGGGTTTTTTCTATGGCATTGAGGGTAGCCCCCTTGGTGTCATTGACCATTGTAATGCGCTGCAAATGTTGCCCTAAGGCTATGAGTTCAGCGTGGAGGGTGTAGGCATTGGAGTTGTATATCTTTCCTTCAACGAGGGGTTCGCCCAAGTCAAGCAATTCGTCGCCTGTGACCAAAACACCTATTTTGAGCTTGTGATATACGCATATCGTTGGGATACCGAATCCTGCTAAGAAGCCTATCACCTGTGGAGTGATCAGAGTATGAGCAGGTAGAATTGTAGTGCCTATCTCGGTTTGTGAGCCTTTGAGGCGGATGTTGTCACCCTGCTTTACTTCCTCGCGATTGAAGTGAATAAGGTCGCCCTCGAGAGTTACTTTTTCTTGGATGACAACTGTATCAACACCCTCTGGTACTTTTGCCCCTGTAAAGATACGTACCGCCTCGCCTTTACCGAGATGAAAATCAGTTGGCAACTGGCCTGCAGCAATGACCTGAGTAACGGTCAGTGGAGTGTTATCGGCGAGATCAGCATAGCGAAAGCCATAACCATCCATTGCTGAGTTATCAAACGAGGGGACAGCCACTGGAGCTACAATAGCTTCAGCAGTGTAGTGCCCCAAGCTCTTGATCAGTGGCTTGAAGGTCGGCTGTGTGAGGTATCGCTCAGCCTCGATGAGGCGCCGTGCTTCGGATACAGTAATGAAATAATTCATCTTAGAATGCTTTGTCGTTATGTCTATTTTTACCTATGGATATTTAAAAAAAACTAACCTCCTATTTTTATCATACTTCGATTGATGATCTGCTCTTGGCGGACGGTTTTCATTGATGAGAACTGACCTCCTTTTTCTTTGTGTTTACGCCAAATGCCGTCTTTGATAGCCTCTTCCAAAGGTATTCCTTCACGATAGAGACTCAGCAGGTCAAACTCTTCAGCGCCGAAGAGACAGTTTTTCATTTTGCCGTCGGAGGTGAGCCTAATGCGGTTGCAACCTCCACAGAAGGCGGCACTCATCGTTGAGATGAAGCCAAAAGTACCTTTGCTATCTGTGCTGAGACGGTATTTTTTCGAGGTATCGTGTACACCATCTTCGAGCTTTAGGTAGTTATGCTCACTGCCGATTGCTTCAAGCATTTCTTTGATAGGCATCACCTTCTCACGCTCCCAGTCGTTTTTGGTGAAAGGCATAAACTCAATAAAGCGCATCTCAATAGGGTAGAGCTCAGAGAGGTGTACCAGTGGGAGGAGCTCATCATCGTTAAGCCCTTTCATTATCACAGCGTTGAGCTTGACATTATAGCCTCTATCGATGCTGTGAATGATATTCTGAAATACCTTAGGCAGTGTGTCGCGTTTAGTAATTTGCTTGAAACGCTCTGGAATGAGTGAATCGATACTAATGTTCAAATCCTTAAGCCCAATCTCTTCAAAGAGTTCAAAATACTTATCAAGGAGCACGCCGTTGGTAGTTACTCCTATTTTTACTTTTAGGGTAGCCAATTTACGCATTATCAATGCAAAGTCGTGCCGCACCAAGGGCTCACCACCCGTTACACGTATCTTATCAATGCCGAAATGCTCGACAAATACACGCGCAATACCGTAGATTTCCTCAGGGGTCATCAGTCCTGAGGCAGCAGTGCAGCTAAAGGGCTCGTCGGGCATACAGTAGAGGCAGCGGAAGTTACAGCTATCGGTGATTGAAATACGTAGGTAGGTATGCCGCCGCCCGAATGAGTCTACTAAATCAGTACTCATTTTCTTCTTCTTTTTCGTCTCCTTTGTATATTTTCCCTGTAGGGATACGAGGTATGTATCTGAGGAAGAAGAGCAGGCAGAGGAAGATCACCGTTGAGCCTATTGCAGCCCAAGTAGCGAAGGTCTGTACGTTGATCTCTGTGTTGTATAAGTACAACGCCTTATTGATCGTGCCATAGAGTAGCCACATCTGCAAGGCAATAAACATCGTGTATATTGCAATAACAAAAGAGAGCATCTCGTTGATGCGGAAGGTTACTTTTGTTATTGGTTTTTTTCTGATAGGCATAGTTCTTTTTATTTAATGGTTAGGAAATAGGATTGGCTATTTGGCGGCAAAGGTACAAAAAGTTTTTGATTAATGGTGCATCTTGTGGTTTTTTTGTATCTCATTGCTGTAGTCGTAATCTTCAACATAGATACGGTTGTCCTTAACCACTACTGCCAATTTGGGCAGTGGGCGTGGTGGAGGACCTTGGAGCACTTTCCCTGAATCAGCATCAAAAATACCGTGGTGACAAGGGCAGAAGATGACTCCCTCTTCGTGCTTGTAGATCACCCCACAGGAGAGGTGTGTACACTTTTGCTCGTACACCTTCCACTCATTTTCAGCCATACGGATGAGCATATAAGGGTTACGATGGTCCTGATTGATGTAGAAGGTAGTTTGCTCGCCTACTTTCAGGGTATCGACGTCGATGCCTGTGTAATAATCCTTAATACGCTTGCGTTTGTGGAAATGGTTGAACAAGGGTATGAAGACATTGGTAACTGCCATCAGCCCAGAGAAGAAGGTCATCACTTTGAGAAATTCTCGGCGTGAGACGTAGCCTGCTTCGCGCTTTTTAATGGGAAAATCAGCTTTCCAATCGGGTATATTTTGCTTATTTGTCATTGTCTTATAGATATATTAAACGGTTAGAAAACTTTGAGTTCTTCACTGCCTTCGGGCATCATAATGTTCACTTTGGTAGTTACTACTTCCTTACCAAAGATAAACTTATTGACAGGGGTGCTTTTAGGGCGTTTTTTCTTGACGTTCTCGCGGGTGTCGAACGTGAGGGCGCCACTGGGGCAGACGGTGGCACACATCGGCTTAAGGCCGATGCTGGTGCGGTCGTAGCACATATTGCACTTCATCATCAGCATTGCACTTTGATCGGGTATCTTAGGTACACCAAAGGGGCAGGACATCACGCAGTTAGCACATCCAATACATTTGGAGACGTCAGCTGAGTGCACCACACCAAACTCATCTTTGGTGATGGCATCCGCAGGGCAGACGTTGGCACAGATGGGGTCATCGCAGTGCATACACACCTGTACGGTGGTTTGTACGGTTTCAGCCCTATCGACATAGTGTATATGTATCATTGAGGTTTCTCCATTAGTTTCGCATTCTGCACAAGCCATCTCACAGGAGTGGCAGCCTATGCAGCGCTGCATATCTAAGAAGAACTCCATATCGTTGAAATTCTCAAACTTTTCAGCCATAAGAAAATATTTTTAGGTATAAAATCTTTGATATTAATTATTGAACACTTGTGAAAGAGTCTCCTATGCGTTACTCTTCCGTTGTTCCTCCGTTGCGTGCTTACTCTCCTTCCTCTTCTAAATAGTGGATATCTCTACTCATATAGGCGTAATCGGCGGAGTTGGCGGCGCGTTTTTTGCCTGTATTTTCCAAATTACAAGTGCAGACCTTGAATTCTGGCATCTTCGAGATAGGGTCTAAGCCCTCTAATCCCATAGTCAGCTGGTTGATAGAGCTAACACCTCCCCAGTGATAAGGTACGAACACGGTGTCTTTCCTAATAGTCTCCACCACATTTGCTGGAAAGACTGCCGATCCACGGCGGGAGTACACACGCACCAAGTCATCAGTTTCAATACCGTATTTAGCAGCGAGCTCAGGATGTATTTCCAGCAGTGGTTCGGGGTAGATATCTACGAGCTTACCAATGCGGCGTGTTTGTGTACCACTGAGGTACTGGCTCACTACGCGCCCTGTGGTCAGTACGATTGGGTATTCCTCATCGGGCTCCTCTACAGGGGGTATCCACGGGGTAGGGTTGAAATGCGCTTTGCCGTCAGGGGTTTTAAACTTGCGGTCTTCCCAAAGACGCGGTGTGCCTGGGTGATCTAAGGTGGGACAAGGCCAGAACACGCCCATATTCTTTTCTATCTTCTCGTAGGTAATACCATAATAGTCGGCATAGCTATCTTTAGATATGTGACGTAGTTCATTGAATACATCCTCTGAGCAGGAGTAATTAAATTTATCACCTACACCCAATCGACGTGCGAGTTCTTTGAGAATGTCCATATCGCGCATTGCCTTTCCAGGTGGCTTTACCGCACCTGTGATACGGATTACACGTCCCTCAGAAGAAGTAGTTGTACCATCCTCCTCCTCTTGCAAAGATCCTGCAAGCACTATATCCGCGTGGCGCAAAGTCTCCGAGAGGAAAAAGTCAATACCCGCGTAGAACTCCAACTTCTCTAAGGCAGAGCGTACATAGCTATTATTAGGTAACGATATAAGCGGGTTAAAGCATATTGATAGTAAACCCTTAATCTCACCTTTGTTAATAGCATCGATGATCTCATAAGCGCTGAGGCCTTTCTGAGGCAACTCGCTTTCGGGTATCCCCCAGAAGTCAGCCACTAACTGTCGGTGTTCAGGGTTGGTAATATCGCGGTTACCTGGCAGCTGGTCGCACTTGTGTCCGTGCTCACGGCCTCCCTGCCCGTTACCCTGCCCTGTGATAGTGCCATAGCCACAGTAAGGCTTTCCGATACGCCCTGTCGCCAACACCAAGTTGATACAACTCAGCACGTTCATCACCCCTTTACGATGCTGCTCAATGCCGCGCGCGTGTACGAGGAAACTTGTTTTCGCTTTGCCCCACATCTCAGCTGCCTTATAGATCAGATCCGCAGGCACCCCTGTGATCTTCTCACCCCATTCGAGGGTGCAGTGTTCTACCTCTTTGGCGGTTTCTTCCCAACCTGAGGTGTAGTTATCAATAAAGTCGTGATCGAGCCAATCATTGTCAATAAGCACCTTGAGCATAGTGCTCATCAAGGCAGTATCCGTGCCTGGTCGCAGTGGCAAGTGGATGTCAGCCGTGCGTGCCAGCGGTATCACACGGGGGTCAATCACGATAAGTTTAGCCCCATTATCGCGCGCCTCCCAAATGCGATAAGTAAGCACAGGGAAACACTCACTGATGTTAGCTCCTGTGGCGATAATCACCTCAGCGTGCGCCAAATCAGCCCAGCTGTTTGAGGATCTATCCATACCGAAAGCCTTCTTATTTCCAGCCCCAGCACTCACCATACAAAGCCTACCGTTATAGTCTAAGTTCGCTGTTTTAAGCGCTACACGGGCAAACTTCCCTACCATATAGCTCTTCTCCGTAGAGAGCGACACCCCTGAGAGCATTGCAAAAGCATTGCGCCCATACTTTTCTTGTATACGATGCACTTCTTTAACAATCGTATCAAAAGCCTCATCCCATTCAATAGGCACAAAGCCTACTCCTTCTACACGCTTGATGGGCGTAAGCAACCTATCAGGATGATTGTCTTGCATATAACGCTGCACCCCCTTAGGGCATAAGCGCCCCTCATTGAAAGGAAACTCACGCCAAGGCTCAAAGCCTACCACCTTTTTGTCCTTCACCTTGAGCTTGATACCACATTGCAAACCGCAGAAGCAGCAATGCGTCTTCACAAGCTCGTCAAATTGCGTGGCCGACTTTGCATTCGTATCCTTAGGATAATGCTTGTGCGGTCCGTATTTCTCTATAATCTTATCTGCTGATACAGGTAATGTTGCCATCTCTTTTATTATTAATCACTAATGATAATCTATTTAATATCAAACTAATGCCTAAATCACATTAGTTTATCACTGGATGCCGCCCTACGGCTAACCAAAGAACCTTCCTGATGCTTCTCGCGCCTTCAGGTGCGCCTTTGCTAAGGTACAACGCTTGCCCTCAGGACTAAGCTCTAAGTAGCTCATTCCCTCTTCGTTTTCTAGGTTAAACCCAAGCTCCTTAGTTATCTCTTTTAAGTCATTGATATGCATCTTTGTAGTATACCCCTCCTTAGTATGTGGGCATATTTGCATCCCTTGCTTCTCACCTTCTATCTTGTAGATACTCGCCGCCACCTGTGCAGGACGCTGAAAGATATGGAAAAACTTCCCAAAAGGCATCCACATCAAGAACATCGCTACCGTAATGGCGTGCGTAATAGCCATAAACTGGCTCATCTTACCCTCCAAAAAAGTGTAATCAAACCAAATGCCAAGCCCCGTAACCGACACTATAATCAGCAAGAAGAGCGGTATCCAGTCGCGCTCAAACCACTGCGTAGCGATCTGCCCCTCATCAGTAAGGCGGCGATGCATCATAATCAGCGAGCCGATAATCACTAAGATAGCCGTCCACACCAAAATATGAAACATCATCATCGCAATAATTGTATTGACATTAAATTCCATCAACGTGATGCCAAACATATGCATCTCATACATATCAGTCGTGCCGTTCTTCAGCGTAAAGTGCATCCAACCAAAGGTAAGACCAAAAGTTACCGCAAACGATAGCAAACAGCCCGTCGCCAGCAAAAAGTGACCCCACCAGCGCATCGTCCCCCGCGGTGCAATAAAGCGTTGCAAAGCGATGTTACGCCCCGAAAGAAAAAGTGCCTTCTTAGTATACTCCCACGGATGGCGACGCATCACCTCCCACGAACGCTTCCAATAACGCTGTGTAGGCGGGCGCTGCATCCAAATAGAATAACGATACGCCAAGCCAAAAGTCATCGCAATGGTGCCAAAGAAGTAAATCATCAGCGCCGCATCGTAATTCTGCAAGTTCACCGACCCCGCCACCGTAATGGCGATCACCACCAAAGAAGCTATAATCGCATTGCGAAAAGCCTTCTTATTGAGCCTCCAAGTGAAAATCTTAAACATAACCTATCTAATTTAGAAAAAACTATAACGAGCCTCCATTCAAACCTACCTCAAAAGAAGCTCCTCTTGTCCTATATATTTCCAGTGCAAAAATAAACCAAAATTCAATTCCTACAATAAAAAAAATAGATATTTGTAATATTTATACTCAATCTATATAAAAAAATACTGCAATCATTTAAATTACAGTCTTTTATATGAAATTAACCTTCGTTATAACCTCTGTATCACAACGGCAGAATTTGTACCTCCGAAGCCAAAGGAGTTCGACAAGAAAGCGCGAATCTTCGCCTCACGGGTTTCAGTAACCACATTGAGCCCCTGCGCTACCTCGTCCAGATGGTCAATATTGATGTTCGGGGCTATAAAATCATTCTGAAGCATCAGCATTGAGTAGACGATCTCGCTGGCACCCGCCATCCAACACTCGTGCCCCGTCATCGACTTGGTAGAGCTCACAGGCACGCCCCTGCCGAAAATCTGCGCAATGGCACGCGCCTCGTTGGCATCGCCTATGGGGGTGGAAGTAGCATGTGCATTGATGTAGTCCATCTCGCTCGCCTTCATACCCGCATTCTCAAGGGCACGCGCCATCGCACGGGCAGGTCCTTCAACGTTAGGGGTTGAGATATGCCCTCCATTTGATGAGAATCCGTAGCCTACCACTTCCGCCAATGGCACTGCTCCACGCCTGTGGGCGGACTCATAGCTCTCCAATATCAAAGTGGCAGCCCCGCCGCTGGGCACCAGTCCATCGCGTGCAGCATCAAAGGGGCGTGAAGCCTTCTGGGGGTCATCTTCGCGCATTGAGAACACGCCCAGCCCATCAAAACTACCCATACTGTACTTGTTGATCTCCTGTGCACCCCCGCAGATAATCATATCCTGCATACCGCTCTGTATGAGCAAATAGCCCAAGCCTACGGCGTGCGACCCGCTGGCACAAGCCGCACTTACGCTTAGGTTTACACCCCTGAGGGTGAAGAGCGTGGAGAGGTTCATCGTAACGGTGGAGTTCATCGTGCGGAACACCGCTCCCGAGCCTACTAAGGTGGTATCACCCTTCTCGCGGATAGTGTCGTTAGTGAGTATTACCGACTCAGCCACGCTGTCGTTGCCGTAGAGGATACCCACTTCGTTAGCCTTGAGATAATCGCCATCAATGCCTGCCTGCTCCAAAGCCTCGCGCGTAGCCATATAGGCAAACTCGCTTTCCTGTCCCATTGAGATGCGTTCGCGTCGCCCAAGTACGCCCTTCAACTCGGGGTTTGCCACCCAGCCCGTCAGTGCCGAGCGGTAGCCATACGCCTTGCGCTGCGCATCAAAAATAATACCCGATCGCCCTGCTCGCAGCGAAGCACACACCTCGGCAAGCGAAGTGCCTATGCAGGAGTAAATCCCCATCCCTGTAATAACTACTCTATGTTTCATATCTTCTTTATATCTTTTACCATTTTCTGCTGCAAAAGTATGTAAAACCCCTCATATTACCAAATATTTAATTAGAAATCTCTATTGAGGCTTAGAACAAACCCATTTTTTACAACAAAATCCCCCAAGAAAAACTCTTGAGGGATGTTGTAATAAAACAGACAACAAAAGGTAGTTTTTACAACAGACTACGGTAAAAGCACCTCTTTTTTGGTGATATTACCTGGGGTATCGGTAGCCGTTACCTCAATTTTACCACCACTGACAGCACCATTAGCCACTGTTGCAGCATAAACCCATTGACCATCCTTCAGGGTAGCATTGCCCTGCTCAATAGTAGTGCCAGCCGAACTCTCAATCCTTACACCCACCTTGGTGAGCTTGAAGTTGTCCGACACCTTTGCAGTGATGGTGCTACCCACAGTCCCGTTGTAAGCATCAATGCTAATTGCATCAATTACAGCAGGTTTCAAGAAGTCAGAGATCGCCATATTATAGGCGCTGAGGTTGTACTTCTTGCCAGCTTCAGCATAACTCTGCTTCAGATCTGCATCTTCCAAAGCAGATTTGGCATAGCGTACAGCCTTAGCAAATTTGTCCATTTGCACCTGTTGCGAAGGTGCAATTTTGCTGCGCTTCGCAGGTGCTTTCGACACGATAGTGTGTCCGTTTCTTTGGCTAAAAACAAGTTGCTTACCAACTTTACCACTTAGCCCCTCAATTACGACATTGTTTTTGTTTACTGCCATAGTTTAAAAAATATTTATTGATTCAACGATGCAAAAATACGACGTTTTTGAATTATGTCAAGTTTTAAAGTTGTAAATAAGTTGTAAAACGTAGTCAACACAACAATCCACTTGATAATCAAGGATATACAAAGAGTGTATTTTCCATAAAAAATAAATTTCCGTGAATAAAAACTTGCAAGTACAGATATTATCCGTATCTTTGCCCTTATAACAAAAGATTTTTCACGATGGAAAAAGAGAAAATAGCACTCCTGATTGATGCGGATAATGCCAATAGCAACCTGATTGAGCAGATAATCAACGAGACAGGAAAATACGGACAGGTAACGATTCGTCGCATTTATGCCGATTGGACGAATGTACATAATAAGAACTGGAAAGATAAGCTCAATTCATTCGCTATCAGACCTATACAGAAGTTTGAGTACACCAAAGGAAAGAACTCAACCGATACGGCACTTATCATTGATGCAATGGATTTGCTTCACTCAAAGATTATCGACGGTTTCTGTATTGTATCAAGCGACAGTGATTATACAGGGCTGGCAAACCGCATTCGCGAGGAGGGGATGACCATCATTGGCATTGGAAAGCGCCAGACTCCTGAGGCATTTAAAAAGGCTTGTGGTTCATTTATTTTGGAGGAAAACCTCTCGCAGGAAGAAAAACCTATAGAGGAGTTCAACAACTACAAACTCATTGAAGAGGCTTTTGATATGGTCGTGTCAGTCAATGGATTAGCACTCCTATCACGCTTCTCTGACGCCTTAAAAAAGGTGGATCCTGAGTTTGACTACCGCTCCTTTGGGTACAAAAATCTCACTTCTTTTTGCAAGGACTTAAAAGGATACGACACTTACTTGCACGACGATAAAACAACGATGTCACTTTACAAGAAAGACAACAATAAGAGGGCTTCTAAGGCAACCAAAAAGAAACCTAAAAAATCTCAAGAAGCTGAGCACGAGTAAGAACGCTTTCATCAATAGCACAAATACAACTCTTTTTTACTTCCTATAAAAGTGTAGTACAATCATCCCTAAAAGTACTCCTATCCACGCCCACCAACGCCATTTCCGAAGTCTTGGATAGCTTTCATTTTTATAGGTGTATTGTTGTGCTGTGATTTCATTAAGAGTTTCGCTCACAGTGGTATACTGTTCTTTTTGAGCAATGCTCTGTTGCTTTTTGCAATAGGAAGATCGCCAGTGTAAGTGTCCTCCAGTAATGCTCAACACCTCAGTGTTCCCCTCTTGTGTATGGCTCAAAGTAAGTGGCCTGCTGCGCCCCAAACTATCGTATTCTGACTCAATAATAAGGTCAGTTATAAGGGATAAATCACTTGTTATAAAGGCTTTAACCTTAGTAGTATCTGTGGTGTTTTTTACAATGTTTGTCTCATTAGAAAGTGCTATACTACTTTGTTGTTGCCTCACTTTACAGCTTAGCGACAACACTAATAGACTACATATTACAACAATTTTACTCATTCTTATGCGTTTTTAGATGTTTTTCAATAGTTTTGATCACCTTTTTGAGGCGCTCTGCATAGTGAGGCGCAGTGGCATATCCTGCTTTGGCTACCTCATCAGCAAATTTATAAGCATCTGATTTATAAAGCATCGCCTTAGCATATCGCTTGTTTTCACTCAGTAGACGAGCGTGAGCAGTAAAGGCTTCCTCAGGACTTTTATAACACATAAACCAATCCTTGACGATGTAGTGATACCACCCATCAGGCAATTGCTTTACCGTGACAATCTGTGGTAGTTTTAGCTGCTGTTTCAAAGTTATTTCTTTGGTTACTAGTAGTTGTTTGCATTCCATAGGAGTGTTTTTAGTTGCCTTTACACCAAAAAAGTTGTACAAAGGGGTGTGTATTCCCCAACCGCTTTCCAAGGCAGCCTGAGCTAATATAAAAAGGTATGAAATACCTGTTTTCCGCTCACTTTCAAGGGCATAAGGTGTATACTTTTCAATAAATTCTCGTATCATATCAGTTTGCTTTTAAATGTTAATTCGCATCATTAGCACTCGTTTCAGAAGGATGCTTTAGTATTTTTGAGATTTCTTTTAAGTCATTTTTATTTTTCAGGAGTTCTAAAAGAACTTCTGCCCCTTTGCTAAACCGCTGTTTTTCATCGGCTTTCTCGTAAATGCTCTTTAACTCTATAAACGAGAGGAAAAGAGCCCCAAAGAGGGTCAAGAAAGGAAACATCCACAAGGCGTAGCTGTAATAAACCTCTAAAAACCACACAGCGCTCATCTGCATTGCGTCCATCACAGTCAGTGCGATGAGCATATTGAAATACTGTGCAAATTTACTGACAGTTCGGCGGTAACCTATTGAATTTCTAGCTTCTCC
The DNA here is from genome assembly GCF_001553545.1 of Capnocytophaga haemolytica. Lineage (NCBI taxonomy): Bacteria > Pseudomonadati > Bacteroidota > Flavobacteriia > Flavobacteriales > Flavobacteriaceae > Capnocytophaga > Capnocytophaga haemolytica. The sequence goes on from NZ_CP014227.1 coordinate 901,674, forward strand.
GCACTGCCTTGCTTTTCGTATGCCACTCCATAAATCGGCTAAAATCATTATCATCACCAGTAGGTAGATACCTAAGATGATGGCTATTAGGGTGATTAATTTTTCCATAGTTCTAAAATTGTTTTTTCAATATTCTTAAAAAGGTGCTTGTAGGCATCATTACTCAGTAGCATGGCGTGCTTTGTGGTGTAATACGCTATGTTACTGACAGGTAGGTGAAGATACTCACCTATCTCACGATAAGTACACAAAGTGTGCTTGCGGGCAATACCGCAAAAGAGTTTAAGCCCTGTGTGACTCTTCATCAGTGGGCAAGCAGTCTGTTGTATGACAACATTTTCAATAGTATGCAACATATTTCTGTAGTTAGATTTTAATTTATTATGTATTATTCTCTATTTTCCACTGGTAAAAAGCCCGTAGTAAAACTTCCTTTTTTACAGAGAGTATTTTCCGTAATGCGTCTGTAAGTGGTTTGTTACCAGAGCCCTGATAATCAACATCACCTTGAGAGAGGAAGGTTTTGTAAGCAACACTCCACGAGATGTCTTTTCGTACTCTTTGCCTTAGAACCTGAGCTGTTTCCTCACGGAATTGTTGTAATTTCCTCTGGCTAAGCGCATTGAGAAAAGGCTTTAGCACCCCCTGCTTTCCCCACCAATTATAGACAAAACTGCACAAGGTAGGCAGTTGATTTGTCATTTTAAAATCCTCAAATGTTTGTATCATATACGCCTCTACTTCAGTATCATAGCTATGTTTTGGCAACTGAGGGGCAGACTTCTCAGGGGCAATAGGCAGATGGTGGTCGCGCTGCAGTTGGCGGAGCCAGTGCTGGTATTTCACCAGTACAGAAGTTACATAACTTACATCAAAAAATTGGTAATGTTCGGTAACTGTACGTATCTTTTGTTCATCACCAGCGAGCTGATTGCTACGGTCGAGCTGAAAAGCCTTGTATATTTCCTCAAAAGAGAGAGAAGAAAAATGCCTGAGTATGGCATTTTTGATTTCACCCTTTTGGAGCTCATCAATGCTTCCTCTATAGCCCACCAGAAGGGTTATTCGCTGGAAAAGCTGTGCAAAACAGTCGGAAATAGCCTCAGAAGAATATTCTCTAATCTTCTTAAAATAAATGCATTGCGAGGCAAAACCGAGGTTGCTTTGCACAGGTATACTCGCCCCATTCATCTGCACAGATAGGCTAACTGCAGGGGCAACCTCTATACTTTCTATCACGGTATGTATTGCGTTTTCTAACATTTGTCTTTATTATTTTCATACAACTTTATAGTTGTAAATTGTATTATCATTTAAAGCTAACCTACCAACCTTGTCCGTTGCTCACAAAGTCTATAAGCGTCTGTCGTCCAGCCACGTAATTTGTTTGTAAAGGCTTTACATTCTTAGGGTTATAAGTGTAGGCGGGTGGACTAACGCCTATGGGGGTGCCGTCGGGAGCAAGCTCAATAATAGGAGCCGCACCATTAGCAGGAAGCGGTGAGGTGCTCAGCCAGTTAGCCTCAAATCCCTTCCATTGACGCTTGACAATATGTTCAAGTAGCTGATTTTTATCCATTTGTACTTTACTGACCTCACAGCAGAAATCGTGAAAAGCACGCTGACTATTGATGGCTTTCTTCTCCTTGCGGATGCGCATCCAATCCTCAACCAGTGACGGAGAAAAACCCTCAGCAATGAGCGCTTTACGAAAATTGAATGACAACTTTTTAGTCGTACATTCTTCAGCCTTAGGCGCCTCCACCACAGAAGCTGGTAGTACCTCAGTGGCAGACTTTTCCTCAGAAATAGTAGGTACTTCTCCTACAACTACTTGGTTATCATCAATTTCTTTTCGTCCTCTTTTAGTTTTAGCAGCTAATATGCCACTTTTACCCCCTTTCTTGCCATTGAGATAACGCTCGTTATTGGCATCAATCTGTGGTTTGATGAACTTAAAGATCGATTTTACAACAACATCATCGCTATCGTTGAGCTCACCATAGAGGGCATACCTACATAGCTTTTGTAGTACTGCAAGCTGGATACTTTCAGGAAGCTCTTCAATGCCTTCAAAGAAACTGCGATAGAATATAAAACTTTCTCTTTCCATAGTATATATAGGTTTTTGGCGTATTGTATATTGTTTTATTCGATACTGCAAATGTACAACAACTATTAAAATCATACAAACATTTTTAAGTATTTTTTATATATTAATACGTTTATGATGTATAAATACCTGTCTTTATGTCTGTTGTGTAACACACTTTTTTTACAACATTATTCGTATGATTTTGTAGGGTCACAAGCCACGTAAATGTTGTAATTAAATTCTGTATGTTCTCCCTGAGCAGCCTCAATGAGTCGCTCTTGTCGGCAGTATTCATCTGTAAAATAACCGTCGAGCGCAGCACACTGTTCAGTGGTAAGCACAATTGAGATCAAAGTCTCTCCATATTTTATAAATTAATTGTTATCCAACTCTTTATAACTATCACCTCCTAAAGCAACATCAAGATAATAGATACCACAATGTGCCAGTAGCACCAAGTTCTCAAGGCTGCTATCAGGGTGAGGAGTAAGACGCAAAAGCAGCTGCTTAAAGCGACTTTCTGAGAGTTCTTTTTCTTTGATTTTCATTGTTGTATATTATAAATATTTACATCATTTGTTTGTATCACGATGCAAATGTACAACTTTTATGAATACCTATATAATTATTTGAAAGAAAATTTTTGTAAAATTTATAAAGTGTTGTAACTTAGATCGTAGTAATTAGCTCTTAGATTAAAAAAATGAACCTACAATAGCACGAGTGAATTAACATTGTGATTATTAATTATTTACACACCTCACTCACTATTTTTTCACCATAAAGATTTGGTATATTGAAAATTAGTTGTACCTTTGCGGGGTTATAGTATTTGCACTTTCTACTTAAAAGTGCCTTCATATCAAATATACACCTATAAATGAAAAAAATAGCCTTTTTATTGCTGCTACTCACAGCAGGGTTTGCCTTCGCACAGCAGGGCGGTATGTGGATCCCCTCACTCTTAGAAGGAATGAACGCAAAAGAAATGCGTTCGCTGGGAATGAAGATGTCCGTAAAGGATATTTACAACATCAACAAATCGAGCCTTAAGGACGCCGTGCCTCACTTCAATGGCGGATGCACCTCCGAGATCATCTCCCCTAAGGGACTGCTGCTCACCAATCACCACTGTGGTTACGGGCAGATTCAAGCACACTCCACCGTCGAACACAACTATTTAGAAGACGGTTTTTGGGCAAAAAACCAAGCCGAAGAGCTTCCCAACAAAAATTTAGAGGTTACCTTCATCGTGCGTATCGATGACGTTACCACAAAAGTGCTCGCAGGCACCGAGGGACTTTCTGACAAAGCCAAGGCTCAGAAAATCGAAGCCAATATTGCCCAAATCGTCAAGACTTCACCCAAGGAATCGTGGCAGGAAAACCGTATCAAAGCCTTTTACGAGGGCAATCAGTATATACTTTTCGTTGTCGAAACCTTTAAGGACGTGCGCTTAGTGGGGGCACCCCCTTCATCAATAGGAAAATTCGGCTCCGACACCGACAACTGGATGTGGCCACGCCACACGGGCGACTTCTCCCTCTTCCGCGTATACGCCGACAAAAACAACCACCCCGCAGCCTATTCCCCTGAAAACGTGCCTTATAAACCCAAACACTACTTCCCCGTATCCCTTAAAGGCGTCAAGGAAGGCGATTTCACAATGGTGATGGGCTATCCAGGGCAAACCCAAGAGTACCTCCCCGCAGTGGCAGTAAAGCAAATCGTTGAGGTGCTCAATCCCGCAAAGATAGGCATCCGTGAGGTAGTGCTCAAAGCCCAAGACGAGTATATGCGCAAGGATCCAGCCATCAAAATCAAGTACGCCTCAAAGTACGCACGCATTGCTAACTATTGGAAAAAGTGGATCGGCGAAACCAAGGGGCTTATCAAATCCGATGCCGTAGCCATTAAGCAAGCGCAGGAAGTAAAATTCCAAGAAATGATTAAAAAAGCAGGCAAAGAACAGCAATATGGCGACCTGCTCCCTAAACTCAACAAGGCGTACACCGAAGCACAAGATTTTTCATTAGCCACCGACCTATTCTCCGAATTCGTACTCCGCAATATCGACCTGATGAAAAACGGCAACAAATTCTCAGAACTGCGCACAGCACTACAAGTACGTGGCAACCAATCCTTTGAAGATAGAAAGGCAAACCTAAAAGCCGCAATGGAAAAAACCTTTAAGGACTACGATCGGGCGGTAGATAAAGCCTCCTTCGAGCAAGCCGTAGCCTTCTACGCAGCCCATCTCCCCAAGCAATTCATACCCCGAAGCCTGATCGACGTAGATGCCAAGGCACTCACCGAGAAGATTTACAACACCTCATTCTTAGCCACCGAAGAGGGCGTGCAGCGCGTGCTAAGCCTCCCCGCCAATGAGTTTATCGCAGCCCTGCACAACGATGCCGGTATGCAGTTCGTCGATGATGTGCTCACCACCTACTATATGCGCGTGGCTTCTACCGATTATCGCCTACAACGCGAGATCGCCGACCTTCAGCAGACCTATATGAAAGCAATACTCGAGTTCTCCAAGCCTTCCGACCGCATTTTCCCCAACGCCAACAGCACCCTGCGCGTTACTTACGGAAAAATCGCGGGCTACACCTCTGGCGAGGCACACTACGAGCCTTTTACCTACCTCGATGGCGTGATGGCAAAGTACAAAGCCGGTGATTACGAGTTCGATGTGCCCGAAAAACTCCGCGCGCTTTACGACAAAAAAGATTATGGCATTTACGGAAAAGGCGGCAAGATGCCCGTGTGCTTTATTTCCACTGCCCACACCACAGGAGGCAACTCCGGCAGCCCCGCAATCGATGCCAAAGGCAATTTAATAGGCTTAAACTTCGACCGCGTCTGGGACGGCACTATGAGCGACATACTTTACGACCCCGCACTCTGCCGCAACATTATGGTCGACATCCGCTACGTACTTTTTATCATCGACAAATACGCCGATGCCAATTATCTCATCAACGAAATGAAAATAGTGAAGTAAGGTATGGGGTGTGAGGTGCGAGGTAGGAGCTCGCAGGCTTCAAAAGTGAGGCTTCAAAGCTCAGCTATGCCTACGCGAGTGCCTTGCCTTTCTCGCCTAAGCATCCACAGCCTTGATTTTTTGGTTCTTTTGTATCAAGACAAAAGAACAAAATGAAAAAATCAACTGAGTTTAGTTCCATCAACCACTTAGGATTAAAAGTTTAAACAACTTTATTGTTAATCATTAATTATCAAATAAAAAATGAATAAATTTATCGACCACACATTGTTAAAGGCAGATGCCACTACTGCCGACATCGAAAAACTTTGTAAGGAAGCCATTGAGCACCAATTCTATTCCGTTTGCGTCAATAGCGGTTACGTCGCTTTGGCAAAGCACCTCACACAAGGCAGCGGGGTAAAAGTGTGCAGTGTAGTAGGCTTCCCACTCGGGGCGATGGCTTCCGAGGCTAAGATGTTCGAAACCCAGAACGCACTCAGCAATGGCGCCGACGAGATCGATATGGTCATCAACGTGGGCTACCTCAAATCAGGCAATATCGACCAAGTACGCGCCGAAATTGCCACCATCAAGCAGTTGGTAGGCAAAGAAAGAGTGCTGAAAGTCATTATCGAGACCTGTTATCTAACCGATGAAGAAAAACGCTTAGCTTGCCGCCTATCGGTTGAAGCAGGTGCCGATTTTGTAAAGACTTCCACAGGATTTGGCACAGGTGGGGCAACCCCTGAGGACATTACACTGATGCGCGAAGCCGTCGCAGGCAAAGCCAAGCTCAAAGCCTCAGGCGGCGTGCGCGACTACGCCACCGCCAAGCAATATATCGACCTTGGAGTAAGCCGCATAGGCACCTCCAACGGCATCGCCATCATTAAAGGAGAGAAAGGAGAGGGCTACTAAGATGAAAATTATCAGCTACAACGTCAATGGCATCCGCGCAGCCATTGCCAAAGGTTTGCTCGATTGGCTTAAAAGTGCCTCACCCGATGTGCTCTGCTTGCAAGAGATCAAAGCCACCGAAAGCCAAATCGCCACCGAACGAGCCGCCCTTGAGGCATTGGGCTACCCCTATCAGTACTATTACAGCGCGGAAAAAAAAGGCTATAGTGGCGTTGCGATCCTCTGCAAGCACAAACCCAAGCACGTCGAGGTAGGTACAGGCATCGATTATATGGATAAAGAAGGGCGCGTACTGCGTGCCGACTTTGAGAACCTCTCGGTGATGAGCCTTTACCTCCCTTCGGGAACCAATCCCGAACGGTTAGGCTTCAAATTCACCTTTATGGACGACTTCAAACGCTATATCGATCATCTGAAGAAGTCCATACCCAATTTGGTGATCTGCGGCGACTACAACATCTGTCATCAAGCCATCGACATTCACGACCCCGTGCGCAATGCCACCGTTTCGGGCTTCTTACCCGAGGAACGCGCTTGGCTCGACGCCTTTATCAAAAGTGGATTTATCGACACCTTCCGCTATTTCAACCCCGAGCCGCACAATTATTCGTGGTGGAGCTACCGCGCCAATGCTCGCGCCAATAACAAAGGCTGGCGCATTGATTATCTGCTGGCAAGCGAGCCCCTAAAGCCACGCCTTACCCGCGGGGTGATACTCCCAGAGGCAAAACACAGCGACCACTGCCCCGTGCTCTTAGAACTCACCTAAGAAGTAATGATTAAAAATCTCCTCTCTACTCAGGATATTGAATACGAGTGTGATAGATGTTAGTAAGTTTATTTTTGAGCACCTTTTTCACCGTCTCAATTTCCTTAAAAGTAATATCGGCAGCGGCAAACTGGTTGTCGTCGAGCTGCTTTTTAATGATCTTATCCACGAAATCATCAATCTGCTCGTAGGTAGGATTTTGCAGACTCTTAGTAGCCGCCTCCACCGAGTCAGCCATCATCAAGATAGCAGTCTCCTTGGTCGAAGGCGTCGGCCCTGGATAGCGGAAGTCCTCCTCCTTAGCTTCTGGGTTGGTATCCAGCTCCTTACGGTAGAAAAAGTACACCAAACTACGCCCGTGATGTGTACGTATAAAGTCGATAAGCCTATCAGGAAGCTTATAGCGCCGCGCCAGCTCAATCCCATCAGTAACGTGCTTGATAATCACCCGTGCACTCTGTATAGGAGAAAGGCGGTCGTGAGGATTAAGGCTTGTCTTCTGATTTTCAGTAAAGAAAGCAGGGTTTTCCATCTTCCCAATATCGTGATAGAGTGCCCCCACGCGGGTCAGCAAGGCATTGGCGCCAATCTCAGCCGCCGCCGCCTCAGCTAAGTTAGCCACCTGCATCGAATGTTGAAAGGTACCAGGAGCTTTCTCAGAGAGCGCTCGCAACAGCGGCGTATTGGTGTCCGAAAGCTCAAGCAGTGAGACGTCAGAAACCAGTGAGAAAAGTCGCTCAAACACATAAGTAAATGGCAATGAGAAGAGTACCCCAATACCATTGATCACAAAAAGAGTGAGCAGCGAGATGTCAATCCCGCTCGGGCTACCCTCAGTAATGGTGTGAAAAGCCGTGTAAGTGATCAGGTACCCACTGGTGATCAGGATAGCTGAGATGAAGTTACTCAAGCGGTAATGGACACCCTTGGGGGTGATAATCACACCTATGGCTGCCAAACTCTGAATAAAGACAAATTGAAAGCTGCCAGGCACAATAAAGCCAAGTATGAGTATGGTAATCAGGTAGATAAAGGTCACCGTACGAAGGTCGAAAAAGGCTTTGAGAATAAGCATCATCATCGTCACAGGCACCACATAAATGTAGTCAGGAAAGTGTTGTGCTGTAACCCCTACTAAGAGGATCATCAAGATCATATTGATCAGGATCACAGCTATTTTACGGTTGCTACGGTAGGTTTTCGGGTCAAATGTCTTCAGGTAGAGCGCAATTAGATAGAGCGCAATAGCTACAAGAGTGTAGTAGCCTATGCGCAGCCAAGTATAGTTATTTTGGTTCCAACTGTCCGACTCGTATTCTTCTTTGAGCGAGTTGAGCATTGTCAGCTTTTCACCTTCAATGAGCTCCCCTTTAGCGATGATGAGCTTCCCACGGCTTACCAAATCGCGCGTGTAGACGATCTGCCGCAGGTTCTGCTCGAGTGCCTTTTGGGTAAAAGTCTGATCAACAGTGATATTAGGCTCCAACAGGTCGAAGAAGAGATCGTTGTAACTCTTGAGGTATTCGTTGTAAGGAGGGGTGTTGAAGTAGGCTTTCAAGGCAGCAGAAAGGTTCCTCAGCGAGATAAGCTGAGCGGTAGGCAACTCAGTGATCTGCTTATCTTTAATGATAGCTATCTTAGCTGGGGTAGGACTTGGTAGGCTAACGATAACCCCACGGGCGTATGCCTCAGCGAGGAACTGTTGCGCTTTGCCGATGAGCTCATTGCGCTTGGGTGAGGGCACTGAGGTGAAGTAATATTGCCGCTTTTGCTGGAATTTATGTTGTATAACGTTGTAAAGCCTGTCGTCTTTTTGGTAATAGATGGTCGAAGAAGCTTTGATATGAGCCTTTTCAGCGTTGATTTGTTCCTTAGTTTTCTTCAAAGGAAAGTCGAAAGGAGCGTATAAGTTGTCGTGTTGCCATAGCTCTCCCTTGCGAAATTCATACTTGAATTTAGCTTTTTCAGGGAATACTTGCAAGATGGCGAATAAGGCAGCCGCAAATAGTAAAACCTTGACTAATAGGGATCTCTTGGTGATTTGGCGGAGTGTATATTTCATAGGGAAGTGGTTTATTTGAGCTGATCAGTGGTTATAAAAATATCTGTATATCCTTTTTGCTTGTACTTTCTGAATTAGTCTTTTATCTGAAGTCCATATTTTATAACCTGTATAAAAATGGCTTGCTACAAAAATAGTGTCGTCAGGGTCAATATCACTAACTATGGTAAAGGCCTTACGATAGTGCTCTATTGGGATATGGTTTTCATCAAAGAAAAGGATGTGTTGCTGGTAAAAAAGCCATTCTTTGATAACTTGATTTTCACAGAGGCTACTTCCTGAGATGATTCTATGCCAATGTTTTTTAATTTCCTCTTTTAAATAATTAGGTGCTACAAATTGATGCTCAGGGGCCTTCTTCAAAATAGAAGCAATGATGCTTTGAGGGTTGATCAGAGCACTATACACAATATTCGTATCAGTGATTAAAATCATATCGTTGATCGCAAAGTTCCATAGCCAGCGCTATGGTCATTTGTTGCCCACGCTGTGCTAATATCTCCTGAATTTCTTCCTCTGAATAGCGCTCTCTGAGGTACTTTTCAGCAAGCCTAAGTGACATATTGTGATTCGAGAGTGACGATAGCTCTTCTATAAGAGCCTCTTGCTCAGCCTCTGTGCGTATTTTTTGTGGCGCAAAACTCGTCACTTCCTTTTTGCGGAGGAAGTTTGTTTTTGTTTTATTCCTTGGGCGTGTGAGTGTTTCCATAGCGGTTATTTTTTTGCAAAGGTAGCTCGTTTTTTTTAGATATGCAAGTTTTTATAAAGAAAATCCCCTGCTTATTCAAAGCAGGGGACTTCCCGTTTAAAATTAAAATAATACTACTACTATGAAATCTTTAATTTAATTATTTTGTCGTATGTATGGATATGATTTTAATTCATTTCTGTTGTAAAGTGAAGTACTTAGAATCTAAGCCCTACACCCAGTTGTATTTGCTGTGTGGTGGCCTTTTCATCGAATGCGTTGTCGATATCCGAGTAGCCCCATACGTAGCGACCGTAGATGTAAAGCGGCTTGAGGATATTCACCTCAGCACCTGCCACGAGCGAAAAGTCAGTGTCCTTAAAGAGCTTTTTGGCGTTGGCTGTCCATTTCTGGTCAGAGTTTGCCAAGAAGCTAAACTGCGGCCCTGCGTGGAGCGAGAGCACCCCGCCTGGGTTGAACTTCAAAAGCACTGGCACACTGATGTAGTTCAAGGTTTTTCCCTTATCAAACTTTTTGTTCCAAATCTCATCTACTGAGCTATTTAGGTCTGTATTTGTCTGATTAAAAAGCACTTCACCTTGCAGCCCCCATTTGTCGTTGAAGTCAAATTCCACTACACCCCCAAGTTGGTAACCCAGCTTGAACTGGTTGTCGTAGCGTACCCCATCTACCTTACCGAGGTTAGCCCCAGCCTTGGCTCCGATGTGGAACTCCTGTGCCTGCATTGGTGCGAAAGCAAGTAGTGCGATGAGCATTGCTGCGTAATAAAAAGTTTTTTTCATAAATTGAGTTTTTTATGCCTCCACAGTGTATAGTACAAATTCTATGCCAGAATGTGCCACGAAGGTTTTCATTAGATGTATTTTTAGGTATAATTATCTTGTTACTAATCTGTTGTATGCAATACTTTTTTTTCTGTCAAGTATTTTTTTGTTGGGAGAAAGTAGGCGCAGTGTTGTAAAATTTGTAGCCGCTGAGGGTGCAAGAGTACACATTTGAGCGCACCACAAAAGCAATTAAACATTCAAAATATAGAACGCTACCCTAAATTATAGACTAAAATATTATATTTTTTGCTTGTCTAAAAATATTTTTGCACCTTTGCGAATATTTACGACGTAAGTTGTTTATGTTTAGATTGTAAGATATTCATTATTAAAACAATAAGTATATGAGTGATTATTGTATGTGTCATATTCTCAGCTATTGGGAAGAACTGAATGCGATGGCAGAAGAAGCGCTTGGACGAGGTGCTTTCACAGAGGCAGAAGCACTGTACCGCGAGGCACTTTATAGGGCGGAAGTACTTGTCTTCCACAAAGATAAGTGCACAAAACTCGGTATTGCTATCGAAGAGCTTTACACAATTTCGCACAAGCATTTGCAGGCGTGCCACACAAACAATATATGCCGCAAAAACAATTAAGCATTTTAAAAACTATAAACTAAAAATTAATTGCCAAAACTACACCTATATACAATAAAAAAACAGCGAAGCGATGCACTAAGCATTTTTATTTACATTTACATTCTTATTTACAGTCACATTTACATTCTCATTCTCATTTACATTAGGGGTACGGGTGGGGTACGGGTGGGGTACGGGTGGGGTACGGGTAGGGCACGGGTGGGGCACGGGTGGGGCAAAAGTTACGATACTTTTGTATTGGAAAAACATTTTTTTGTTGTTTTTTTGTTGTAATTAGATTTTATTTTATACCTTTGCAGCGGCGTTGTGTAGTATATATAGGTGCTATTGACAACATTTTTTATGTATAACCGACAATTAAATTTTATTTACGATGGCGGAAAGACAATCAAAAAGAAAGACCCAAGAAGAAAAAACTGAAATTTCAGGTCGTATTGGTGAGGCGTTTCAACATATTCGCAAGAGTACCGAGTATGTAACGCAAACGATGGTAGCTGAGAAGATGGCTGAGTCGCGCAGCAACCTCTCAAGTGCAATCAACGGCAACCCTAAGTATGCGACAGAGGGCTTGGCGCTGAAACTCAGTAAAGCCTTCCCTCAGATTAACTTCAACTGGCTACTTACTGGTGAGGGTGAGATGGTCGATAAGCGCAAGTCACACCTTCATAATGAAGTCATCCAAGTGCCTGAGGATGACTATATGGAAGTAGAGTATGTGCCACTGGAAACCTCAGGGGGCAAACTGGGCTTCGGTATGGATGAAGTAGATGAAAGCCAGAGGGTTACACGCCTTATGCCGCGTGAGTATGCTAAGGGGCATTACCTTGTCATCAAGGTCTATGGCGATAGTATGGACGATGGCACAAAGAAAGCGATTGCTGAGGGCGATGAGGTGCTTGTGCGCAAATGGGAGGAGCAGATTGAGTACATACCACTTAGGCGCAAATTGTTTGTAATTACAACAGAGCGTGGCAGTGTTATCAAGCAGATTACTGAGGTAAATATGAAAAAGCAGTACATCAAGTGCCATTCATTTAACCCTGATTATGAGGATTATAAAATACCTTTTGAGCAGATTTATCAGCTTTTCACGGTTGAGAAAATTGTAAACTCAAAGATTGTATTTTAGTAGTTTATACAACAATATGAAACATTTTTTATGTATACTTGCGCTGGTCACTTTTATAGGGGTTATCGGTTGCGAGTCGGATGATATTTGTGACCGCAAGGTGAATACACCACGCTTGGTGGTGCGCTTCTACAATGCTCAGAATCATAGCATCAGTCTGAACACGAGCGGCTTGACCGTCTATGGTGAAGGCACGGCGACACCTGTGGTCAGCAATGCTGCGATTGACTCGTTGGTGCTTCCGCTGAAAATAGAAAGTCCGACAACGTTTGTGTTGCAAAGTGTTGTCTCTTCAACGGTCACTCAGACAGCCACCTTAACCTTGCGCTATGAGTCACATCATGATTTTGTAAGTAAGGCTTGTGGTTTTAACACTACTTTTAGCGGTCTTTCGGCGGAGCTTACTCCTGCTATAGGGGGCTGGCTGAAGGGCTTGGAAATCAGAAACACAGATATTAAAGATGAGAAAAAGGCGCACTTGTATTTGTTTCATTAGTACGCTGCTGCTCAGCGTATTATCATTCGCTCAGGAGCCTGTAACCAAGGGAGATACTCTCGGAGGAACCAGCACTGCCACCGTGGGGAAGACCCGCAGTGGCACTTCAATTGCGCTTCCTGAAAAGCAAGAGGCACCTGTCTACAAACAGCGCTATGGGCTGCGCCTTGGGGTCGATTTGAGCCGCCCCGTACGGTCATTCTTCCAAGAAGATTACTACGGGCTCGAGTTGGTGGGTGATTATCGCCTGTCGTACAAGTACTTTGCAGCTGCTGAAGTAGGCGTTGAACGCAGAACAAAAGACGAGGATTTTTTTACCTATCGCACTGAGGGTCAGTTTATACGATTCGGCGTAGATTACAACACTTACGGCAATTGGTACGGTATGGAGAACCTGATTTACGTAGGTGGAAGATACGGTTTTTCTTTATTTTCACAACAACTTACAAACTATGTGTTGCACAAAGATAACCAATATTGGACAGAGAATGTGCAAGGTGCCGATCCTGCTTGGTTAGGCACTTACAGCGGTCGAACAGCACATTGGCTGGAGTTGGTGCTGGGTATCAAGGCTGAATTGCTACGAGGCCTTTATGCGGGGATGAGTGTGCGTGTGGGGCTTAAACTGACTGATAACCAGTCGGGCGGGTTCCCTAATTTCTATATTCCTGGATTTGGACGGGTATATGAGGGCAGCCGTTTTGGTACGAGCTTCAACTACACGCTTTCGTATTTGATACCTCTATATAAGAAGGCACAACCTGTGAAAGAGGATGAGGCGAAGACGGCTCCTGAGAAAGCCAAAGGTATTGACGATCAGCTGCCTAAGCGACACAAGCGCCGTTAAAGTTTTTTTACAGAAAATATTCTTAGCGAATTATTTGTTTCTTCAAAATAAATTTCGTTACTTTGCGAAACTAAACTTATCACGCTAATAGTTGTGAATACAGCTATTGATGAATGATGTAACTAAAGTTATAACAATATGAAAAACACAGCTTTAACCGATGTACATATCGCTCTCGGAGCGAAGATGGTACCCTTTGCAGGCTATAATATGCCTGTGCAATATGAGGGAGTAAACGCTGAACACGAAACTGTTCGCAAGGGTGTAGGGGTGTTCGACGTGAGCCATATGGGAGAGTTTTTTCTTCGTGGAAAGCACGCCTTAGACCTTATTCAGCGCGTAACTTCTAACGATGCTTCTGTGCTTACCGATGGGCGCGCTCAGTACAGTTGTATGCCTAATGACAAGGGGGGCATCGTCGATGACCTTTTAGTTTATAAGATTGCAGATGAGCATTATATGCTCGTTGTCAACGCTTCGAATATTGAGAAGGATTGGGCTTGGATCAGCAAGCACAACACTTTTGGTGTAGAAATGGAGAATGCTTCTGATGCCTACTCCCTTTTAGCTATCCAAGGACCAAAAGCGTTGGAAGCATTACAGCCGCTCACTTCTGTAAATCTCTCTGAAATAGCTTATTACCATTTTACTATTGGAGAGTTCGCAGGTATAAAAGATGTAATTATCTCAGCCACAGGCTACACAGGCGCTGGCGGGGTAGAGATTTACGTAAAGAACAAGGATATTCGCCACGTCTGGGAAAAGGTTTTCGAAGCTGGTAAAGCATTTGGTATCAAACCAATAGGCTTAGGAGCTCGCGATACTTTACGCCTTGAAATGGGCTTTTGCCTCTATGGGAACGATATTGATGATACAACTTCGCCTTTGGAAGCAGGCTTGGGTTGGATTACCAAATTCACAAAGGATTTTGTCAATAGTACAACACTCAAACTACAAAAAGAACAGGGAGTTAGCCGTAAATTAGTGGCATTTGAGATGCAAGAAAAAGCCATCCCACGACACGGATACGACATTGTGGACGAAAAAGGTGTTGTAATTGGAAAAGTTACCAGCGGAACAATGTCGCCCTCACTTGGAAAAGGTATCGGGCTGGGTTATGTGCCAGTGGCTTATGCGAAGGTAGGTAGTACTATATGGGTGCAAATCCGTAAGAATCAAGTGCCTGCGACAGTAGTGAAGTTACCGTTCTACAAATCGTAAACTTTTAATTAATAGTAATATATGAAGAGAATTTTATTAATGTTGGCAGCCACTGCTGCTATGGTGGCGTGCAACTGCAACGAGAGCTGCAAAAAAGAATGCAATGCAGAAGGAACTGTAAGTGCCACTACGGAGATGGCAAGCGTAGCGCCCGTGAACCTCATCGGGAAAGCGGCTGTAATCACTTATCCAGAGCTGAAGGCTGAAATACAGTATCTCAGCGAAAATCAAGTACATTGGAAGACGACTGATAAGGATGGCAAAGTGGAAGAGGAAACTAATCCAGCCTTTATACGTAATATCACGCCGACAGTCATTTTCGTGAACTGGGTGGAAAATAGTGGTATGACGATAAGTCAAGTAGTTGATACTGAAAAAGGTAATGTGACAGTCTACGGCACAGTGACTGATGAAAAAGCTGCCAACAAGCGCGCTGCTATGGTAATGGAAGGCAGCTGGCAGCTCCAGCAGTAATATAAAAGCTCGTAGTGCAACACGCTACGATCTTTTTGTTTTACTTTGCAATATTATTACAACGCTATGTATGTATTTGTAGTATATAAAGTACTACCTTTGCACTATAATAAATACCATTAACTGAAGTATGATGACCAACCGCTTTCATATTATTATTATAATACTATGGATCACAGCCTTAAGTGTACTTTCTGCCCAAGAAGTAGATGTGGAGCACTTTGGAGAGCGCCTAAAAGAGAAGCTCAAGCAAGAGCCCCTTTCAATCTCTGGTAGCCTCTCGGGTAGTGCGTCGTATATTGATGGCACTGAAAGAGGTGCTAGCCAGCCGCTTATCTACTACATTACAGGTGCGATGACCGTTGGCTTGTACGACTGGAGTATCCCAATTACGTACCGCTATACGAATCAAGGAAGTATGCTTGATTATCAGATTCCTTTCAAATTCAACCGCCTGAGTTTACACCCTAAATACCGCTGGATTCAAGCTCATATTGGCGATGTGAGTATGAGCTTTTCACCTTATACACTCAGCGGATGGCAGTTTACTGGGGGAGGTATAGAACTCAATCCTACAACATTTCCATTGCAAGTAGCTGTAATGGGTGGTCAATTACAACGTTCTGTAGAATATGACGGTAATCCACAGACAATCCCTGCTTTTGAACGCTGGGGTTATGGTGGAAAAGTACAACACAAAGGGCAGGCTTATGAGTTAGGGCTCATTGGCTTTTTTGCTAAGGACAAGGCAGGCTCCTTACAGCACCCTATCCCTGAGGGAAAACACATTTCAGCAATGCAAAACGCTGTCTATTCGGCTTTTGGGAAAATCAATCCGCTTTACTTTGTAGAGCTCTTCGGCGAATATGCGCTCAGTCAACTCTCTTATATAGGTGATGCTACAAATACATACCACGCTTATAATGCGGGACTTAACTTCCTATTTAGCAAAGGGAGTATTGGCTTAAAATATGAATACATTGACCCTGACTACCGAACTTTAGGTGCTTATTATTTCGTTAATGATCTAGAAAACATTACGTTGAATGGTTCTCTCACATTCCTTTCCGATAGGGTAAACTTAAGTGCAAGTATTGGTAAGCAGCACGACAACCTGAAGCGCCGCAAAGTACAACAGGCTAACCAATGGGTAGGTTCGGCTAATATAGCTGTAAAGGCTTCTGATAGACTGCAAGTTACAGCCAATTACAGCAACTTCACAATGTATACCAATCAGGCACTCGACCCTTTTGAGAGGTTGAATAATCCACAGCTGTACCCTCAACTGCAAGACTCTATCAATTATAGACAAGTATCACAAAATGTGGGTGTTATCACATCGTACAACTTTTCAGAAAGACAAGATATTAGCATTACTTACAACTTAAATGATGTGGTTAATCGTGAGGATAACAATCCTAATGCTAATACTACTACACGTTTCCACAATGCAGGTGTGAATTATCATTATCGTTTCTTAGAAAGTAAGCTAACAATCTCTCCTTCATTTAATTATAGTAATAACTACCTCTCTAATAGTACAACGAATATCTACGGTCCCTCACTGAATATTAGCAAGCTCTTTTTCGAAGACAAGCTAAATACTACGCTTGGAGGAAATTACAACTATTCACAATCAAATGACAATAGCTCTGAAAATACTCATATACGGCTTACTATCAATTTCTTACCCTACAAAAATCACCAATTATCGGCAACAGCAATACAGACATTCCGAACTCAAAAGAGTGCTACCTCAAATCAGGAGGCACAGCGCTTTGACCTGAGCCTCGGTTATACCTATACATTTGAAAAACACACTATTCCACTACCTAAGTTCCGTAGAAAAATATCCGATACACCAGAAGAAGAAAGCTCTTTGCCTCCTCCTGAAGAACCTAATGAACCTATTGAGGAGCAGAAGGAAGCCCCTAACTCTAATGAAGAACCCTTAAATACTGGTTTACAATGAGAAACTATATACTTACAATACTTGTTATCTTCAATATTTTTGTTGTAACCTATGGACAAGAAATTGTCCCTAACAATGAAAGTGCCGAAGCTGAAGCAGCTTTTGAGGTAGCTGAAAAACGAGGCAACTGGACATCGCAAATTGCTGCTATCGCAACGCAACCTTATATTGAGCTGCCTATAGGTATCCGCGAAAATATTGGTTCGACTGAGTACGCTATCATCATCACGCAAGGGAAATTCACTCCTGAAGGAACTGTTATCAACGCTTATGCCCGCCTTACTGTGCCTGATAGCCACTCACCTCAGGGCAGGCGACAACTGTATTTCGGGGCAACAGGGCTCGAATTTTCACACGATGGGCAACTGGTGGGCGACACCCGCCTGAGCCTGCTGGGAAACGTACGACTAAGTAGTAATCCTAACTGGGAGCTCATCCTCAAAGGAGGGCATCTGAATCGTGAAACTGGCGAAAGTACAACTAATACTTATGTGACTATCGGCTGTGAAGGCCTAAAAGAAATTGCTTTAAATGGGTTGGTGCGCATTTCGAACAAGCTTATCGTCCCTGTTGATAAACAAACACTTACCCCTGATTTCAACAACTTTGTACAGAGCAATATTACAATAAAATCAAAAGATTGGAACAATTTACTACTAAAAATTAGTCTTCCTCCTTTTGCCTTAAGAACACAGGCTGAGAATAGTAATAAAGGTGCTTTTATATTTGAATCTCAAGATGTTGTCCTTGATATGAGCGACACTGAGAATGACCCTCAAATAAACTTCCCTCCTGAATATGACACCCATTTTGTAGCAGGAAAAGAGAGTTGGCGTGGTTTTTATATGAGAAAACTACAAGTTACACTACCTGAAGAATTTAAGCGTACTGGAAAGCCTGTGAGTTTCTCTGCAGAAAACTTTCTATTGGATACCTACGGTGTATCAGGTAAATTCAGTATAGAAAACCTTATCGCTGACAATCAAGGGACTACAAGCGCAGACGCCTCGGGATGGCACTATACTCTCGACCTAATTGAAGCAACCTTTTCCTGCTCAAAAATCAAAGGAGGAAAGCTCATCGGAAGCATACAACTTCCTGTACAACAAAGTACATCAAAAGACAACAATCCACAAGGTATTCGCTTTGAAGGAAGCTTTGACGAAAACGAATATCAACTCAAAGCCTCATCTCTGAAAGACATACGCTTTAATATATGGAAGTCTACAGCCGAAATTGACAAGAGCTCGTACCTTGAACTCAAAGTAAAAGACAAGCGCTTTATCCCCAAAGTAGTGCTCAACGGAAAGATGGATTTTACATCAGAAAAGAACACTTACAACATAAAAAATGTTGTTTTCGAAGAACTTACTTTTACCACCGAAAGCCCGCAGATCAGCGTTAAAAATTTCGGTGCTAAGGGTGAACAGCGCATCGCAGGGCTCCCTGTAAGCGTCAGTGACATCAACTTATATATCCAAAATGAGAAAGCAGCATTACAATTTGCCATACGAGTAGGACTGCAAGAGGAGAAATTCTCAGCTAAAGGAAAATTCAATATATACGCCAAAAAAGAAGCAAATAGTTGGCAATACGACAGTTTTGATGTCTCTAGTTTACGCCTTGATAACGTCGATGTAGGTGTAGCAAAACTCAGTGGTGAATTGCAACTAATGCAAGATGACCCCACTTATGGTAATGCCTTCAAAGCCAAGCTACAAGCCTCCATTCAAAATCCCAAAATAGAGGTCGAAGCAAGCGGTGTATTCGGTTGTAAGGACTTCCGCTACTGGGGGTTCGATGCCAAGGTCGACGGGCTACACATCCCTGCTACCTATATCACCATCACGGGTTTTGTAGGAGGTGCCTATTGGCGTATGCGTCCCGCTAATACACTTTCTTCCCAAAATAACAACAAAGCCTTTGATCTTCAACCAGATGAAACAATGGGATTAGGACTCAAAGCAGGTGTCCTCGGAGCCTTCCAGAGTGAAAAAGTTGCTTCATTTATGGCAATGCTTGAAATAGCTACCCATAAAAACGGCGGATTAGCTTACATTGGAATTGATGGAGATGCAACAATAATGTCGGCTTTAGGAGATAAAATAAGTGCTCCATTTAAGCAGCTTCAAAAGGGATTTGATACCCAGCTCACTCAGCTGAACAGCTCTATTGAAAGGCAAACTAACTCTCGACTTAACGGTATACTCGACAGCAGTGAAAAGCAAATCGTAATGGATGATAGTGGTGCAGTGAAACAGGCACCTATTTACGCTTCGATGTCTATGCGTTACGACTTCGATAAAAAGGCATTTCACGCCAATATGGCAGCATATATCAATGTGGCTGGAGGCATCATCCAAGGTACTGGCGAAAATGGCTTAGCAGGTCGCGCTGTGGTACACGTCTCTCCAGAAGATTGGTACATTCATATCGGTAACTCAAAGGAAATGATGGGATTACGTATTGGGTTTGGAGGTCTATCTCTTGAGGCTAAAACCTATTTTATGGTCGGCACCTATATATTACCAATGCCCGATCCACCAGCTAAAGTAGCCGAGATACTCAGGGTAAGTGACAAAGAAACAAGGATTTACGATAGTAAAAGCCAATTAGCTAAAGGGAGTGGGTTTGCCTTCGGAGCGCGCTTTGCCTTCGACACGGGTGATATGACTGCGGGTATTGTCTATGCCCGATTTGCAGCAGGGCTCGGTGCCGATATGATGCTCATCAATTACGATAAAGATACCCATTGCAAGAACCGCACGGGTAGCATCGGTATCAATGGCTGGTACGCAACAGGGCAAACCTACGTGTACCTTGAGGGTGAGCTCGGTATTAAGATCAAGCTCTTCTTTATCCGTAAACGCATCTCAATTATCAAGGCTGGAGTAGCTGCTCTCCTACAAGGTGCTGGCCCCAATCCTTTCTGGGCAAAAGGTTATCTTGGAGGCTATTATGAAGTACTCGGTGGACTGGTAAAAGGGCGTTTCCGCCTGAAAATGGAGTTTGGTGAAAAGTGTGAATTCGAGAAGGAAACTCCAATTGATATCAAGATTATCGCTAACATTTCCCCATCTGAAAACCAGAAAAACGTCGATGTCTTCACTTCACCACAAATCAGTTTTAACCTTGAAGTCGATAAAAATATCACCATTCCCGACGACAAAGGTGACCATCAATATATCATTCGCTTAGAAAATACAACAATTACCACACCCGACGGCAATCCTGTTGCAGGGAAATGGGAGCTGAGCCCTTCACGCTACGAGCTTAATTTCACTCCTGATGACGTCCTACCTGAGAATACCCAACTGAAAATCAAAGCACAAGTAAGCCTTGACGAATTTAAAGATGGTAGATTCCAACCTGTAATGATGAACGGCAAAAAAGCCATTGAACAAAAAGAAATACAATTTACAACAGGAACTGCCCCTGTTCATATCCCAGAGAAAAACATACAATACGCCTACCCTGTGCTTGCCCAACAGAACTTTTACCCACAGGAAAACCCTGAAGGATTCATACAGCTCTACAAAGGGCAGGATTATCTATTTGAGGATACCAACTGGCAATCAAAACTTTACTTCACTCCTGAAACTGGTGATCCTATTTCTGCCGACCTACACTATGACAAATCCATCAACCGAATATACTATACCTTGCCAGTACTACAAAATCAACAATCATACAAACTTTCTATCGTAGGAGTTAGTAAAAATAGTAATACCGCTAAAAGCGATAAAACAACAAGAACACTCACTCAAAATAAAGGTGGCTATGATAATGGCGAAGGTGAATCAACCTATACTGTGCAGAACACCAAGGCACAAGCAAGTAGTAAAGAAGATGAAATAGAAAGACTTAGCTATGACTTCCGCACTAGTAAATACCAAAATCTCAAGGCAAAAGTACAAGCCTTCAACCTACAACGTGGGCTATTTATTAAGGTAAGTTCCGACGTGGTACTCCTGCAAAATGATATGAATACTGACGAGCCCTTCGATAAAGTTGAGCTCCTCAAGAACACCTACACCAAGCAGCCACTCCTCCAAGCAGAAGCCCTGCTTGATGCTCCCCACGATGCCCCTTTCCGAGAATACCTCTATAACACTCAGGCTCAGCAGATTTACAACAGGCTAAACACTGGTAGCAGATCCCTTTCCTCTCCTCCAAAAGACGCCGTAGTGCTCTTCTCTTTCTATGAGACCTTCATCAGCGAAGGCAAATACGACCCCGACCTAAGGCGCGTGCTTCCCTTCCGTTATGACGTTTGGCAGTATTACAAACAAGATTGGCAAGCCTTAGACACCTACCTCGAAAGGCAACGTCTTAGTGGTAATTACCCTATGGGACAAGCACTTACCAATAGATTTCTCAGCACCCACTTCCCAGCGCCTGCCTACGGACAATACAACGCCCTCTTGCGGTATCGTCTCCCCGACGGCAGCATCAGCTCCGAACACCCCATCTACTACGAATTCCGACCATAATAGCAGAGGAAAAGCACTACTCTTCCTCTTGTGAATTAGTGTACTTGTTGTACAAAAATGAGGCTATTAACAGTAAAATACCTAAGGCAACAAATACAACAGTTTTGGCTAACGTATCCAAATGTGTTGTGTCATAGAAAAACAATTTTAGCAATACAACGCCTACCAAGCCAATACCTGCATAGCGCAAATAACGCTTCTTTCCAAAGAGCCCCAAGACCACCAAAAGCACCGCATAAGCACCCCATAAGATGCTCAATCCCAGCTTATAACTCTGATGTGACTGGTATAGATCCGACCAGTGCAATAGCTCACTGCTCGCCACCCAAAGCACAATCGTATGCAAGCCCAAAGTCACCAAAGGCGCCTGCTCAGTCCACAGCCCAAACTGTCGCTTCAAGCCATAAACCGTATAGCAGAACCCCGCAAACACCACCAAAGCCACATAGCGTAAGCCCAGTAGCCACCCTTGCGAAGCATCACCCAGTGCCAAATAGCTCTCTCTCATCTCACTAATCTTGTACAAACCAACCGTTAAGAAGTTAAAAAGCAAAAGCAAAGCTATAACACCCTGCACCACTGCCAGCGTCCTTTCCCCAATAAACTTCCGATTGATCCATATATACAACATCCAGAATAATAAAGTGTAAATCACAAAGATAACATCCTCATACAAAAACAGATATGCGTAATCTGACCAACGCGACAACTCTCTGAGGAATGTAAAAAACACACTGCCCACACACACCACATTCAGCAAAACCACAAGCCCTCGCTGGTAGCTATCCTCACGTGGATACTTGTACATCACGTATGTTATAAACCCTGTTATTACTCCGTATATCAACGAGTTAAAGAAAAGTAAATTCACAAAAGGCAACTCTTTATACCCCATATTACCCGTAGGCGAAAGCGATACCCCTCCCAGCAAATTCCCGCCCCAATCCATCAACAAGCTGATGGTCGCTAAGAGTAATACCACATACGAAATCCGCTCATACACAAGCAGATCCTTACGCCTGCCCAACACGAAAAGTAAGCCCGCTTCCACCGACCACAGCAGCGTAATCCAGCTACCTTCGAATTGTATCGGCACTACCAACGTCGCAAACGAAAGGCTTAGCACCACTACCAAATACTTCAACGCCTGAGCACTTCTCCTCTGGTGGAAATAATACGCTACTCCAAAGTGTAACAGCGCATTAGCCAATGTAAAGACACTCAGAAAAGTGCGCCCTATCGTTACCTCATTCACTAAGGCAACCCCTATTCCGTAGAAAAACAAACTATTAGCTAAGAATAGCATTCCATCTGATATTTCCAACGTTTCTGTTGCCTTTTGTTGTACTATAAATGCCACGTAAAATGTTAAGAAAGTCGCAATGTCAAACAAAAAGAATTCCGAAAAATGAAGTATCGTATTCCCCAAACTGTACATACTCAGCAGTAAAAGCCACGTAAATACAAACGCCGAATAATACAACACTCGCCAACGCTTGTAAAATGAAAGCACCAGCACACCTATATTAATAATCGCCGTGTAAGCAAACAGCACCCCCACCCTTCCCGAGTTATCGCTGAGCAAAAAAGGCACCGCATAGCTGCCCACCAAGCCAATCAACGCAATAGCCACTTGGTTGTACCGTAGCGAAGCCGCCACCGTAAAAACCGTGAAGATAAACATCAGCACAAAGGCAACCGACTGAGGAAAAAAGCCAAAAACAGTATAAGCAATATAGGTGACAAAATAGAAGATAGTCATCGCCCCACTAACCAATATCGCACTGAAACTCTTATACTTACCATAAAGAAGCGCCCCCGTAACAAACAGCCCAACACCCATAAGATAGCCCAGCACAATCCGCATCACAGCACTAATCAAGTTATGATCGATCGAGTATTTCACCCCAATAAACACCCCAATAATCAAAATCCCAATCCCAATCTTATTAAAGAGATT
This sequence comes from Capnocytophaga haemolytica, assembly GCF_001553545.1. Taxonomy (NCBI): domain Bacteria; kingdom Pseudomonadati; phylum Bacteroidota; class Flavobacteriia; order Flavobacteriales; family Flavobacteriaceae; genus Capnocytophaga; species Capnocytophaga haemolytica. Next base: position 925,240 of record NZ_CP014227.1, read on the forward strand.
TTCACCAATAAAGCGCTCCCAGTCCGTCTTCTTCTGCGGGGTAAAACTCACCTCAGGGCGCTCACCCTCTGATACGGGGAAACCTGAGCGTGCATCCTTCGTATAAGCAAAAACTACCCGCTTTTTAACAGGCGGTACTGCTGTCTGAACAGGTTCTTTTTCAATAGGTTGTACCTCTACAGGCTTCACCTCTTCCACAGGCGGAGCCACCGTTGCAGCCTCCTGCTCCCCAGTTCTTTCAGCTGCCTCAGCCTCCTCTCGAAGCGCTGTCGAAGACGTAACGAACGCCGACACTTCCTGCTGATTACCAGCACTATGCGATGCAAATTGCACCTCGCGAAGCTGCGAAAGCGTCTGTTGCACCTGCTTTACTTCTTCAATAAAAACGTCCTGCTTGCGCAAGATAGCCTCAAGCTGCTCACTCAAAGCCGATAAATCTTTGTCAGTAGCCATTATCTTATTCGATTAAAAAACGAAGCAAAAGTAGCAAAACAAAACCACTTCTGCAAAAAAATAGACATCTTTTTAACACACCTTATGCCAATACTTCGAGCATCTTATCTATAACACTCTCTATACAAGCCGTTTGCGAAATAAGAACCCGATCTGTATATTTACGTACTGCCGCAGCTGTCGTCTCACCAATGCACACTGCCCAAGCCCTACCCAGCGCATTCTTTTCACTAAAACTCTCTACCGCAGTTGGGCTACAAAAAAGTACAACGTCTACGTCGTCAACTATCTTTTTCGATGTCAAAACAGTCCTATAAACGATCCGTTCATCAACTGAAAAACCTCTCTCCTTCAAGAAATTAGGGAGCGTATCCAACGCTTTATCCCCTTTAAGGAATAGCACACTTCCTCCCTTTTGAAACAAATTGCCCTCTGAGAGCATCACTGTAATAAGCGCTTTAGCACTCTCTGCCCAAAGCAACACCTGAAAGCCCTTCTTAGAGAGCCTCGCCGCCGTCTTTGCCCCCACTGCCAAAACAGGCATCCTCCGAAGCGCTTCTATTTCCTTCATTTGCAGCATACTGCGCACTGCATTGCCACTGGTAATAAGCAGTAGATCCGCTGTTGTAACTACCTCAATAGGCAACAATTGCACAACGATAAAGTCGTGTTCTATAAGCCGTACTCCGCCACTTACAAGCAAATGTTGCCGCAGCTCCTCAGTCAGTACCTTTGTAGATAAAACAGTTTTCATATTGTTGTATAAAAAAACTCGGTATACAACACAAATGATGTCATATACCGAGTTGTGATTCTTTAAAGAGGCGTCCCTTCATTGGTTTTAAAGCGATATTCCAAATACGAATACGCATCGCGAGGCAACACTTTGATCCATCGCTTGTATTTGAAAAACCATTTCAGGCGTAACGACAGCAACCCGTTAGTGAAATATGCTGCCACAAAAGGGTGTGCATTCAGCACAATCTTGCCCTTATAAGCATCCTCCTTAATAATACTTTCAAGCTCTGCGTTGATTTTATCAACCAGAACGATGGGCGCTTCTATTTCGCCCAATTTACTTGGATTTTCCTCCTTTGTTTTGATGTTGAGTTCTTGGCGCACCCGCTGCCTTGTAATCTGGATAAGCCCAAACTTGCTCGGTGGTAGTATTTTGTGCTTCGCACGGTCTTCGCTCATCTCCTTACGCAGATGGTCAAAAAGCGTGCGGCGGTTCTCTGAGCTGCCCATATCGATGAAGTCCACCACGATGATGCCACCCATATCGCGAAGCCTGAGCTGCCGAGCAATCTCCGTCGCAGCGATCAAGTTCACCGACAGCGCCGTCGTCTCTTGGTCATTCGCCTTGTTCGAATGGTTGCCACTGTTCACGTCGATCACGTGCAAAGCCTCCGTATGCTCAATCACAAGATAAGCCCCCTTTGGCATCGACACCGTACGCCCAAAAGCCGTCTTTATCTGACGCTCAATGTGAAACTTCTCAAAAATCGGCACATTCGAACGGTAGAGCTTCACTATATCCTCCTTCTGCGGAGCGATCTCGTGTACATAGTGCTTCACCTGCTCGTAAAGAGGCTCGCTATCAACGTGTATACCCGTAAAAGTATCGTTGAACATATCGCGCAATATCGCCCCCGTACGGCTCACCTCGCTCATCACTTTCGAGGGGTAAACCGCCTTCTGTATCTTCTTACACATCAAAATCCAACGGTTGAAAAGCCCTTGCAAATCCTTGTCCAGTTCTGCAACCTTCTTACCTTCTGCCACCGTGCGCACTATCACGCCAAAGCCCTTGGGGCGCATCCCCTGCATCAGCTTCCTCAGGCGCTCCTTTTCCGCTTTACTATCAATCTTTTGCGAGATAGAAATCCTGTCAGAGAACGGCACCAACACCAAGTAGCGCCCCGCTATCGACAGCTCCGAACTAATGCGCGGCCCCTTAGTAGATATCGGCTCTTTAACAATCTGCACCAGCACAGGCTGGTTCGGCTTAATCACCTCCGATATCACACCATTCTTGTCAATATCAGGCTCTAACGGAAAGTCCTTCAGCGAAAAATCTCGCAGCTTGCCCGAGATAATCATCTTTACAAACTTCAACTGCGAAGCCAACTGCGGACCCAAGTCGTGATAATGCAAAAAAGCATCCTTCTCGTGCCCCACATTCACAAAAGCCGCATTCAGCCCCTGTATCGGCTTGCGTATCTTCGCCAACATAATGTCGCCTACACCCAAGCCATTCGTGTCTTCTTCCTTGTAAAGCTCAATCAGCCGCCCATCCCTAAGTAAAGCAAAATCAATGTAAGAGGAACCAGAACGAATAATTAATTCCTTATTCACTCTTCTATGGATTTTTTAGTTAAACATTATAATATTTCAATGAACTTTTTTAAAGAAGATAGAAATTAGAAAACGCAGCACCTGCCAATCCAAGCCCTTACCCTTCCTAATTTCTAACCTCTTAAAGCGAAAAAGTAGTTAAAAACTACTTCTTCTTGTGGCGATTAGCTCTCGCTCTCTTCTTACGTTTGTGGTTTGCCACTTTATGTCTCTTTCTTTTTTTACCGCTTGGCATAACTATTAAATTTATAATTAATTACTTATTTCTTCTTAGCTTTAGTCACTTTCACCTTAGCCTTTACACCTTCCACAAACACTTTCGCAGGCTTAAAAGCTGGTATATTATGCGCAGGAATCTTCAAGGTCGTATTCTTTGAAATATTACGTCCTGTCTTCTCTGCTCTGGTCTTGATAATAAAGCTACCAAAGCCACGTAAATACACATTCTCACCGCTTTCCAATGAAGCGATTACTTCGTCCATAAAGTTTTCAACCGTCTGTTGAACATCGTTCTTATCAAGACCCAATTTCTCGGAAATCTTCGATACAATTTCTGCTTTTGTCATCTTTATATTTATTTTAATAAAATGATTAACGTTTCTTTCTGGCGGCAAAGATATGAATTAATTCTTTAACTCACACAATGTTATACAAAAAAAATTACATCTAAACACTCATTATTTAGAGCACTTAGCCGCTCAATATATTATAACTTACTGATAAACAGCCCTAAGTAAATCACTCCGCCAATCTAACATTTTTTGTCACATCCTCCCAAAAATCAGGATACGACTTGCTCACCACCCCACTATTTTCGATTATAAGCCTCACTTTGAGCATCAACGGCGTAAAAGCCATCGCCATCCGATGGTCATCATAAGTAGCAATCCGCACCCCCGACTTCAACTTCGCTCCTGCCTCCAAGCACAGCGAGTCATCGCTCACTTCCACCTTAGCCCCCATCTTCCTCATCTCCGTTTGCAGCGCCAAAAGCCTATCCGTCTCCTTAATTTTCAGCGTATGCAAGCCCCAAAGCTCACACCCAATACCCAGCCCCAAGCAAGTCACCGCCACCGTTTGCGCAATGTCAGGCGTAGCATTCAAATCCAAATCCAACACCTCAAGGCGCGGCGCACTCACCCTGCGAAGCCTAATGCCATCCCCCTCAAACACCGTATGCACCCCGAGCAACTCGTACAGCTCCACCAAAGCCCTATCACCCTGGTAGCTATCACCTTTAAAATACTTCAAACACAACTCCGTACCCACATCGTTCAGCGCCACAAAACTATACCAATAGCTCGCCGACGACCAGTCCGACTCAATGCGAAGAGCCCCTTTGCCTCTCAGCTCCCCCTCCTGAGGAAACACCTCAATACAATTGCCCTTCCACGAGGCGATACGCTTGCCAAAAACCTCCTGCAACAAGCTCACCGTCATCTCCAAATAAGGCCTGCTGGTAACACGCCCTTCAAGAGTAAGTTTCAGCCCCTCAGGTAAAAAAGGCGCTATCAACAACAATGCCGAGGCATACTGGCTGCTCACACCACCCTCCATACGCACCTCACCACCACGCACCGCCACACCTTTAATATATAAAGGTGGAAAACCCTCGCGCTCCACATAGCTGATATCAGCCCCTAACGACCGTAAAGCGCTCACCAACACATCAATGGGGCGCTCTTTCATACGCCCCGAACCCGTCAAAAGCACCTCCCTGCCCTGCCTACAAGCAAAGTAAGCCGTCAGAAAACGCATCGCCGTGCCAGCGTAACCAATATCCACCTCTTGCCCTTTGCAAGCAAGCCCCTTCACCATCGCTACCGAGTCATCACTCGTAGAGGCATTCTCCAACTCCAATGAAGGCAGTAGTGCCTGCAACACCAACGCCCGCGCCGTCTCCGACTTCGAGCCACCCAAGTGCAAACAACCACCACTGCACAACACCGATCGTTCTAAAACCTTATCCAAAACCTTTCACTTTAAGCCATAAAAAGCACACCCAGCCCATCTGCACAAGCTGAGAACCCAAGCAAAAACAAGCTATTCCCCTTACAGGTTAATCCCATTTGTGCCTATGCGAAACAGCCATCTTGCCCCCGCCTGTAAAGCATAACACCAATGCGCCAAACATAAACAAGGCAGGCAACTCAGGCGCCCAACCACCGTGCTCCGTCGTTGCAAAAAGTACATTAGAGTACGCCAGATAAAGCGTCATAAGCCCACCGAGGAACATCACAAAAGCCGCCCCACGCGTGCGGAAACCCAACACTACAAATAGCGGTGCGATAATCTCGCTGAGGAACACCAAGTACGCAATCCAAAAAGGCAAACCCTTATCCACCAGCGTACTCTTCACATAATCAAGCGCCGCAGGGTGCACTAACTTATTGATACCGTGAGGGATCATTAGCAAACCCACAGTCAGGCGCAAAATCAACAATCCTGAATTCACATTTCTCATAATACAATGCTTTTAAATATAAATCACCGCAAAGGTAAGAACTTTTATTGAAACACACAAATAATTAGCACTATTTAACGCTATTTTTCAAGAAATTTGTTTAAACTTTATCTTCTTTAGTACTCTCTGGTGGCCTTGGAGGCGTGGCTGAGAAAATCATAGGAACGAGCGTAGAAAATCTCTACTGTTTGAGCGACCGCAGGGAGCGAGTTTAGAGATTTTTAGCGAGGGACGTTGATTTTCTCGCCTAAGCATCCACAGCCTTGATTTTTTGGTTCTTTTGTATCAAGACAAAAGAACAAAAAGAAAAACAACTGAGTTGAGCTATATCAACTATTTGGGATTAAAAGTTTAAACCGCTTTCAAGAAAAAAATACAACTAAAAATAAAACACACAACACAATTTATACCCTATACATTTACATTCTCCTTTACATTTACATTTTCATTAACATTTACATTTACATTAGGGGTCAAGATGGGGTGCCATTGGGGTCAAGGTGGGGTGCCATTGGGGGCAAACACTCACAAAAACAAACACATACCAAATCACCCGAACACCTAAACGGATACACAACGGATACACAACGGAAGCCCAAAAACTACCCCCACAAAGCAACCTATAAAAAATATAGAAATTTAACATTATATTAACATTTAGATAATAGAATAACCCCTAACTTTGCCATCAGTTAAATAAGTCATAACGAAAAAACAATAAGAAAATGAAAAGAATCATCACCTTACTAATCCTAATCCTCACTGCAAGTGCCCCACTGAGGGCGCAAAGCAATAGTGAAATCACCGTAGCTGCGGCTGCCAACCTGCGCTACGTCCTGCCCGAATTAGTCAGCGCTTACCACAAGGAATACCCTAAAAACCAGCTGACGATCACCTATGGCGCCTCAGGCACCTTCACCCAGCAGATCCTAAATGGCGCCCCCTTCGACCTCTTCCTCTCAGCCGATACTGCCAAGCCCGAAAAGCTCCATCAAGCAGGAAAAACCGTCGGCGAGGTAACCCCTTACGCCTATGGCAAGCTCGCTTTGTGGAGTAAGAACTACAACCCTTCCGTCGGGCTTAAGCTCCTCACCGACCCTAAAATCAAGAAGATAGCCATTGCAAAGCCCGAACTTGCCCCCTATGGTGCCGCCGCTGTCGAAGCCCTCAAAAAAGCACAACTATATTCAAAAGTAGAAAACAAAATTGTATGGGCTGACAACATAGGGGCTGCCGCCCAATACGCCGCAACAGGCAGCGCCGATGTAGGCTTTATCGCCCTTTCAAGCGCCGTAGCTACCGAGATGAAAGGAAAGGGTAAGTACCTCATCCTTAAAGAAGCACAAACCACCCCCATCCCACAAGCTGCCGTAGTGCTCGCCACCCCAAAAGCCAAAGAAGCACAACACTTCCTCGACTATATCACTAACTCCAAAGTGCAGAAGATATGGCAGAAATACGGCTATGCCCTCCCCATCAAAAAGAAATAAACCCCTATGGATAGCGATTTCCTCTACACCCTCCTGCTGACAGGCAAACTCGCCCTCCTGACCACCTTGGTACTATTGGCGATAGGCTTCCCCATAGCCTATTGGCTCAACTACAGTAAGATAAAAGCTAAAATCCTCATCGAGACCCTCATTGCAATGCCGATGGTACTACCACCGACAGTATTAGGCTACTACATCTTAGTTGCCCTTCGCCCTGAGAGTCCTATGGGGCACTTCTTTGAGCAAGTCTTCGACAAGCGATTGGCTTTCAGTTTTGAAGGAATACTCATTGCCAGCATCATCACCAATCTACCCTTTATGATACAGCCCCTACAAAGTGGATTTGCCTCCCTCGGTGAAGAGCTGCGCGAGGCTGCCTACACTATGGGTAAATCAAAGACCATAACACTGCTCAAAGTGCTCATCCCCAACATACGCCCCTCGATTATCACTGCCATAGCGCTCACCTTTGCCCACTGCATTGGCGAGTTCGGCGTAGTGATAATGGTCGGTGGCAGTATCCCTCACGAAACCCGCATCGCCTCTATCGCCATTTACGACGAGGTACAAGCCATCAACTTTGAGGCGGCCAACCGCTACGCACTCATCCTTTTTGTGCTTTCATTCAGTATCTTACTGCTGATATTCAGCGTCAATCGTAAGTTTAAAATCACCTACCGATGATATATATCCGCCTTAAGCAAGCCGTTCAATCCGCTGAAGGAAAGAAAACCATCAGCGTAGATACCACCCTCGCTCTGAACACCATCACAGGCGTATTCGGTGCCTCAGGGCAGGGAAAAACAACCCTCTTCAAGGTCGTCGCAGGGCTGCTTTACCCCGATGAAGGTTTGGTGATATACAACGACAAGACTTTTGTAGATACAACCAAAAGGATAAACCTCCCTCCACAGCAGCGCCATGTAGCCCTGATGTTTCAGAGTTATGCTCTATTCCCCAATATGACTGCTGAAGAAAACCTATTCTTCGCCCAGAAAACAAAAGATAGTAAGGCAGTAGATTACTTATTAGATTATTTGGAGATGAGCGCCTTAAGGAATAGAAAGCCTCATCAGCTCTCGGGCGGGCAGCAGCAGCGCATCGCCTTTGCCCGCGCTCTCTTGCAGCCTTCTGACATCCTCCTCTTGGACGAACCCTTCTCTGCCGTAGATACGCCTATGCGCCAAAAGATGATGCAGCTGCTCACCGAAGCACAGCAACGCACCACCATCTTGATCATCTCTCACAACCGCGAGGAGCTTACCCCTATACTCACTAAAGCAATTAGCATATAGTATTCAGTATTCAGATTGCTGACTAAAAACTAAAATATATCCCGAGCACTATATCATGGCGCTCGGGATGATTTCTACATACTATACATCGAATGTTAAAAGCTAAAATGCTCCATTCCTATAAGTGATAGGAAGCCCACGGCAAAGCCTAAGAGTGCCATCCAAAGGATATTCTTAGCATACCAAAAAAAGCTAATGCGCTCCATACCCATAGCAGCAACCCCTGCTGCTGAACCGATGATCAGTAGGCTGCCCCCCGTACCTGCGGCGTATGCAATCTCGTGCCACAAAGGCGCGTCCAGTGGCTCTTGGAACATCCCTATACTGGCAGCCACCAGCGGCACATTATCAATCACCGCCGAGGCACACCCTAACAAGAAGACTACAAGATTTTCATTGGGGATAGCACTGTTGAGACTTTCAGCGAAGTGAAAGAGCACCCCAATACTCTCTAAGGCCGCCACTGCCAGCAGTATTCCTAAGAAGAAAAGAATACTTGAGAACTCAATCTTCGAAAGGGCTCTATGAGTGGAAAAAAGAACGCTCTCCTCGGTACTAAGCTCCTTTATAGGCTTCAATTTCTCAGAGATAAACCACATTAAAGCCAAGGCAAAGAGCATCCCCATATAAGGCGGAAGATGCACTGTGGATTTGAATATTGGTACACCAATGATCGATACAAAACCAACGAGCAATACAGGCAGACTGCTCTTATAGGCATTGCGCTCTTGCTGGGTACTCACTTCGATATTTCCACGGAAAGGAGGTAGAAACGAAGCAATGAGCATAGGCACCGCAAAACATACCACCGAGGGGAGAAAAACGTATTCAATGAGCTTGGCAGCACTCACCTTATTGCCTATCCAAAGCATTGTAGTGGTAACATCTCCAATAGGCGACCACGACCCACCCGCATTAGCTGCAATCACAATCAGCGAAGCATACCAATAGCGCTCAGCTTGTGAGGGAATAAGCTTGCGTACTATAGTAATCAAAATAATAGTCGTAGTCAGATTGTCAATCAATGGAGAAAGAAAAAAGGCAATAAGCCCTATGATCCACAGAAGTTTTACTTTTTGTCGGGTCTTTATGGCCTGCTTAATCAGTTCAAAACCACGATGCATATCAATGATTTCCACGATAGTCATCGCCCCGATGAGGAAGAATAAAATCTCAGCTATAGTCCCTAAGTGATGCAAGAGGGCTTGATCAATCACTGTGGGGTTATCCATAGGGTTCACCGCCACTAAGCCTTTCGCAGGTGATAGCGCTACCACAGTGAGGTTGAGGGTTTTCAAGAGTGTCCAACACACTACTGCCATCGCTAAGGCAGAGATAGTTTTATCAATGCGCACTTGATGTTCAATAGTAATAAATAGGTAACCGATAAAAAAGACAACAATAATCCAAGTCTCCATATTAAAATGTTTTTTTGTGAATGAATGGCGGCAAAGTTAGAAAATGTTTTTAAAATAACCAAATATGAGTGAAATAAATAGTTAATTGAGAGAAAAAGTGTATCTTTGCCCCAATAAATTAAATGGGCAAATAAAAAGAAGATTCTATATGTAGCAACATTTTGCCAATTGATGAATTTTACGTACTTTTGCCGTTGGTTGCACTACAATCAATAGAATGAATAAAATATTACATAGTTTTTGGGTGATACTTTCCTCGACAAAATTGATGGCATTGCTATTCGTAACATTCGGATTTGCAATGGGTTTGGGCACTTTTGTAGAGGATAGGTACGGTATTGCTACTGCGCGCATTTGGATTTACAACGCTTGGTGGTTTGAGCTATTGGTGTTGCTTTTTGTTGTAAATTTCATAGGAAATATCAAGCGTTATAGTCTGCAAAAGCGTGAGAATTGGGCGGTATTGGTGCTGCATCTCTCGTGGGTATTTATCATTCTCGGGGCTTTTGTAACGCGCTATGTGAGTGATGAGGGGCTGCTATCGCTGCGTGAGGGTGAAACTTCTGATACTTATATTTCTGATAATACGTATATTACGGCTTTTGTTGACGGTAATTATAAGGGGAAAGATTTGCGTAAAGGGATGCAAAAACAAGTGCTTTTTTCTCCTTTTGCGAGGAATTATTATCATTGGAAGTCAGATTTTAAGGGTAAGGAATACGACATTTCTTATGTAAAGTTTATTCACGGTGTGAAGAAGGACTTTGAAGAGGATGAAAAAGGCGATCGTTACCTCAAAATAGTTGTACCTGTAGGGGCTCAGCGGGAGGAGTATTACATAAAAGACGGAGGGGCTAAAATGATTGCTGGGGCACTTTTCACCTTTAACCAAGAGGTGCCTGGAGCGTTGCAAATCACTGAGCGCGATACACTTATTTATATTAATGCCCCTGTTGAGGGTAGCTATATAAAGATGCGTGATATTGGTAAGATCCCTGAGGGTGCTACCTCTATATATGATTATATGACGCCTATCGCAGCCAATGCGCCTACTGAATTGTATCTTCGGGCGATGTATGCCTTTGGAAATGTGGAGTTTGTGGCTTCTGAAATCGTGCGTGGGCGTGAGGCAGTCCTTCCTTTGGAGCACAGTGAAATCACCAAGGATAGTGCAGATGGCATTGTGCTGCGCATTAGCAGTGGGGGAGAGGCAAAAGAGGTGACAGTGATGGGCAAAAAGGGTGAGGTAGGAATACCTACCACTGTGAGGGTGAATAACTTAGATTTTCATCTGAGCTATGGTTCGCGCGAAGAGCAACTACCTTTTTCCGTGCGCTTGAACGATTTTATCGCTACTAAATACCCAGGCACCGAGCGCAGTTATGCTTCCTATAAAAGTGAGGTGACTGTACTACCTAAGGAAGGGCAACCGTTTGATTACCCGATATATATGAATCATATCCTCAACTATAAAGGCTATCGACTTTTTCAGGCGTCTTTCTCCCCTGATGAGAAAGGGACAGTACTTTCCGTCAATCACGATGTCTTGGGGACTACACTTACCTACATAGGATATATTTTACTCTTTTTGAGTTTATTAGCTTTTATGTTTGTCGGTAAGTCACGTTTTAGAAAGCTCAGTGCTCAATTGCGAGAGTTACAACAAAAACGTATTGATAAAGTAGTAACTGTATTGCTGTTGCTCAGTGTAGGAATCGCCTCAGCACAACAGTATCCTTCTGAAAAACAGTTAGATTCAATATTAAAAGCCACTACGGTAAGCCGTGAACACGCGGCTAAATTTGGGGCACTGCTCATCCAAGACGAAGGGCGCATCAAGCCTGTAAATACATTTTCATCTGAATTACTACGAAAAGTAGGTAAGCGCGACACTTTCCGAGGGATGAATTCTGACCAGGTGCTACTCTCGATGCTACAAGCCTCTGCGATGTGGTATTACTTTGATATTATGTACGTTAAGAAGGATAATGACAGTCTTCATAATTATCTGGGAGTGAAGAAAGGTGTAAAGCGCATTCCTGCGATAAGCCTTTATAAAGCAGATGGGGGCTATAAATTAGCACCTTTTTTAGAGAAAGTTTATGCTACTAACAATCCTAATCAGTTTGAAAAGGATATTAAGGAAGTCGACCAGCGATTGGGCTTACTCAATAGGGCACTCTATGGTGAGATCTTCAAGATTTTTCCTGTGCCTGCAGACCCTAATCATCGGTGGATATCGCGTTTGGATTACGTAGAAAACCCTGAAATAGTGAAAGATACTCTTTATGGGAAAGTGATTAGAGAGGCTATCCCCGTGTACTTATCATTAGTAAAAGAAGGTATCCGCACGGGTGATTATTCACAAGCAGATAACTTCCTTGAAGGGCTGAAACAGAATCAATTGCGTTACTCAAAGATGCTCATCCCCTCAGAGACAAAGATAAAAGCGGAGTTGTGGTACAACAAAATTAATGTATTTGAGCAACTTTTTCAAGCATATTTATATGTGAGTTTGCTACTTTTTACAGTCTTAGTATTAGCTGTTTTCTCATCTAAGAGGCTCTATAATAGACTGTTGACTATTGGTAAAACACTTCTTTGGCTGTTCTTTATCGCTCATACGGCAGGGCTTATAGTGCGTTGGTACATTTCAGGGCACGCCCCTTTCAGCGATGCTTATGAGAGTATGATCTATGTGGCGTGGTCTACGATGGGGGCAGGACTACTATTTGGTCGTCGTTCGTGGTGGGCATTGGCTTCTACCTCATTTGTGTCGTCGATGTTACTAATGATTGCCCATTGGAATTGGCTCGACCCGTCTATAGGAACCCTCCAGCCAGTGCTCAACAGCTATTGGTTGATGCTCCACGTGGCAGTGATTGTAGGCAGTTACGGTCCCTTTGCTTTGGGTGCTATCCTTGGAGCTTTGAGTATGCTATTGATGATTTTCACCACGATAAAGAATAGAGATAAAGTGCACGTTGTACTTAAAGAACTGTTGATAGTAAATGAGTTATCACTTACTGTGGGGCTTGTGATGCTCACCATTGGTAACTTTCTCGGTGGGATGTGGGCAAATGAAAGTTGGGGGCGCTATTGGGGCTGGGACCCTAAAGAGACGTGGGCACTGGTGAGCATAATGGTCTATGCCTTAGTCATCCACCTGCGATTGGTGCCAGGGATGCGTGGTAAATGGCTTTTTAGCTTGATGAGCTTACTGGCATTTTTCAGCATATTGATGACTTATTTTGGTGTAAACTTTTATCTTTCAGGGATGCACAGTTATGCTTCAGGTGAAAAGATTATTACACCAACATTTGTATACTACGCCGTAGGTGTTGTAATTTTACTCGCTGTTCTTTCCTATATAAGAAATAAACGTTATGAAAACTAACACATATATCAACGGAGCGTGCTGCATATCGACACAAGACACTTTCAAGGCAACAGAATTGTTGTCAATAAAGTCTATCGTTTCTGGTGAAGTGCTTAACGCTATCGACCCACCTTATAAAGAATATATTCCTCCGACGATGATCCGCAGGATGGCTAAGGGTGTGAAAATGGGAGTAGTAGCCACTACTGAGGCACTCAAAGAGGCTGGTAATCCTCCCTTGGATGCTATCCTCGTAGGCACAGGGATAGGCTGCTTGCAAGACTCAGAGAAGTTTCTCAAAGCACTCCTCGACAACAATGAACAACACCTTACACCAACGGCATTTATCCAATCCACTCACAATACGGTAGCGGGACAGATAGCCTTGCAACTACAATGTAAAGGGCTCAATTTCACTTATGTAAATGGAGCAGTTTCCTTTGAGTCCGCCTTGTTAGATGCCAAGATGCAGATGGAACTCGGCGAGCTCTCCACGGCACTCGTAGGGGGGGTAGATGAGCACAGTCCACACACTTTATATTTGTATGACTTGATAGGACTACCCTTGAAGTCAGAGGGGGCTGGCTTCTTTGTTCTCTCTGATAAACAGACGGATAACACTTATGCAACGCTGGTAGATGTTACCCTTAGAAACGTAGTAGAGCCTGATGAATGGCAAAATTTTGTAGACGATTTTTTACAACGAAACAGTTGTTCTTATTCTGATATTGACTTGGTGTTAACAGGAGAAGACTGTAAGCGTAATTACCAGAAGCCTACAATTGCTTATAAAAGTCTCTGTGGGGAGTACTATACAGCGTCTGCTTTTGGTTTGTGGCTGACGTGTACCTTTCTTAAACACCAGCATATTCCCGCTACATTAGTTGCGGGAAAACCACCTAAAAGTCTGAAAAACATTCTATTAGTCAATTCCTTTATGGGAAAAGACTACAGCCTAACCCTTATAAGAAGATGAGCAAACACTTTTATATTACCTTGCTGTGTATTCTAACCATTGGTATTACCCTGTTGGTAGGAGCTCCTTTTTGGGTGTACATCATTATTGTAGTCGTTTATTTAGGACTACTATCGTGGGGTGTGTTTGATATTCGTCTATCTTACTTTGTACCAACAATTTACCACCTTGAAGGGCGTCCTAAGCGTACTGTAGCACTTACCTTTGATGACGGACCTTCTGAATTGACACCACTATTCCTTGATACGCTTAAAAAATACAACACAAAAGCTGTATTTTTCTGTATTGGGGCGCAGATAGAAAAGTATCCAGATGTTGTAAAACGCATTATTGCTGAAGGACATCTAATCGGTAATCACACCTATTCACACAAGGCAAAAAACACTCATACCAGTACCCAAACGATGATAAAAGAACTTGAGCAAACCGATATAGCACTAAAAAAATTAGGTATCACTACTGCACTATTCCGACCGCCTTATGGCATCACGAATCCACAGATAGCAAGTGCTGCTAAGCGTCTTAAAAAGAAGGTGATAGGTTGGGATATTCGTTCGCTCGACACAATGATCACTAATGAGGATAGGTTGCTGAAGCGCATCACACGCAAGCTCACTAATGGCAATATCATACTGATGCACGACCGCTTAGAGCAGAGTTTGCACGTTTTGGAACGCTTATTGCAGTACCTCTCACAAAATCAGTATACAACAACAAACAAGATCGTATGAAACACCTTATTTTAATATGTACACTGCTCATTAGCAGTATAGTAGCATCACAGACACTTTCAAGTGCAGAGGCTTCAGAGTTTAAAAAGAAAGTAGTTGCTAAAAATAAAAGTATACAGACAATGCAGGCTACTTTCCAGCAAAAGAAGCACTTAGACTTTATGAGCAAGGATATTGAGACCTTTGGGGAGATGGCTTTCTCTAAGCCTGATCGCCTCAATTGGCAGTACAATAAGCCTTACAAATACCGTGTGGTTTTCAATAAAGATCATATCACCATCAACGATGAGGGCAACGTCTCACAATTGAAGGCAGATAACAAAGTCTTTAAGAGGATTAACAATCTTATTGTCAGTTCAGTAAGTGGTGATATATTCAGTGGAAAAGAGTTTGCTATAACACTTTCAAAAGCAGGAAATAAAGTCCTTGCAAGGCTTATTCCTAAGGATAAAACACTATTGAAATATATGAGTGAGATACATCTTTACCTTGCTTCAGACTATACGGTTGATACTGTAAAACTCATTGAGCCTTCAAAAGACTACACTGAGATTATTTTTACAAACAAGAAGCTCAATACACCGATAAATGACAACATTTTTAAGATGTAAAGCAATGAAGAAAATCCTTCTATATACTACATTTATGTTGCTCGTAAGCTGTGGTACGATTTATGAGCTTCCTCAGACTTATACCCTTGTAAGCGAAAATATTCAAACTGTTGATAATCCACAGTTTAGAGTAGGGGAGGAGTACCTCTACCGCGCTTCTATAAAAGCCTACGGACACCAATTCGGGGGCTTATTAGTAATAAAAATCGCAGGGGAGCACAGCTGGCGCACCGCCCTCACTACCGATTTTGGCAATACATTGCTCGACCTCTCTTTAGAGGATAACAAACGAAAAATCAACTCTATACAAGAAGCACTCAATCATAAGATTGTGGTCAAGACACTCTTTAATGACTTTGAAAGTCTACTTACTCCTTCTTTTACGGTATTGAAGGCTTACAACAATGAAGGGGTACAGGCGTGGCAATGCAATGACGGCAAAAATGTTGTCTACATTTTTAAAGATGACAACAAAAACACCTTCACACAGCTCAATCTCCATAGAGAGAAACCCTATACTACCTTCATTTACAGTCCTTTTGATGGTGACGCAAAGCATAAAACTATAACTGTAGATCACCACACATTGGACATTCAAATTACACTTAACCCCTTACAATAATGAATATGTTAGACGATTTTTACACACTTAATAGTTTACAACCAACCACTGAGAATGACTACATCTGTGAGCTCACACTCAATGCTGCACACCCTATTTTTAAAGGACATTTTCCTGACAAACCCATCACTCCAGGGGTGTGTATGTTACAGATTATTAAGAACATAGTTGAAAGTATTACCGCTCACAAACTCTTTCTTTACAAAACCGTTAATGTGAAGTTTATGGCACTAATCAACCCTTACGAGAACCCAGAGTTGACCCTCACACTGAGCATTTTGCCTTACGCCGATGGCTATCAGGTGAAAAGTACAACTTCCTTTGGTGATACAGTGGCATTGAAGCTCACTAATTACTATAATAAGGTATAATCGCTTGTGATACAAGTCAATAAATAAAAAAAACGCTTATTACTTGTGATTTCCAACAAAATTACCTACCTTTGCCCCGAAATAATAACAGCCTCATACCCAACGGAAAAGGGATGAGCCAAAACTACAAAAAATGTATCCATTAAAGTTTCAACCTATTTTAAAAGAGCGTATTTGGGGCGGTACCAAGCTCAAAACACTGTTTAACAAACCTATTACAACTGATATTACTGGTGAAAGTTGGGAAGTTTCTGCTGTAAAAGGCGACATTTCTGTTGTCGCTAACGGCAAATTTACAGGGCAATCTCTCCAAGAATTGATCGAGCAATACCCTAATGAACTCCTCGGAAAGCACGTCCACAAGGCTTTTGGAACTGACTTTCCCATTTTGATTAAGTTTATTGACGCACGTGAGGATTTATCCATTCAGGTGCACCCTAATGATGAGCTTGCTAAAAAACGACATAACTCATTTGGGAAGACTGAAATGTGGTATGTACTACAAGCAGATCCTGATGCACACCTCATTGTAGGCTTCAATAAAGAGGTAACTAAAGCACAATATCAAGAGGCTCTCAATAGTGGGAAACTCACAGAACTGCTTAATTATGAGGAGGTAAAAGCAGGTGATACTTTCTTTATCAAGACGGGAACTATCCACGCCATTGGCAAAGGTATTATCATTGCTGAAATACAACAAACGAGCGACATTACCTACCGTGTATACGACTTCAATCGCCGCGATAAGAATGGTAATCTGCGCGAATTGCATACTGAACTCGCTCTCGATGCCATCGACTACACTTATAGAAATGATTACAAAGTGAGGTACACCGACAACGAAGACGTAACGAATCCACTCGTCCATTGTCCCTATTTCATCACTGATTATCTACCGCTCACGAAGGATTTTAGCAAAGACCTCTCCGCTGATGATTCTTTCCATATCTATATGTGTGTCAAGGGCGAAGGAACTATTTCTGACGGTGAGGTAGCTTTGCCTATCCGCCAAGGAGAGACAGTTCTCTTTCCTGCTTCTTGCAACAAATTAGTGGTAAAAACCAAAGGAATTGATCTCTTAGAAGTAAGAATATAATACAACAAGAAACAACACTATAATACAACAAATATGTTATATCGTTCAAAAATCAAAGGATTAGGCTTCTATGTGCCTGAGAATGTAGTTACTAATGACGACCTTTCAAAGTTGATGGATACCAACGACACTTGGATCACTGAGCGCACGGGGATTAAAGAGCGCCGTCACGCGATCAAAGGCGGAGATACCACTACTTCGATGGGAGTAAAAGCCAGTCTTAAAGCTATTGAGGCGGCTCAAATCAGTAAAGATGATATCGATTTTGTCATTTTTGCGACACTCAGCCCCGACTATTATTTTCCAGGGTGTGGTGTGTTGGTACAGAAAGAATTAGGCTTGAAAACCGTTGGAGCGCTTGACATCCGCAACCAGTGCTCAGGCTTCATTTACGCTCTCTCAGTAGCCGATCAATACATCAAAACAGGGATGTACAACAATATTTTAGTCATCGGGGCAGAAACACAATCACCAGCCTTGGATATGACTACACGTGGGCGCGGTGTGGCTGTTATCTTTGGCGATGGAGCTGGAGCAGCTATTGTGTCAAGGTCTGATAATGAGCAGGTCGGCATCCTCTCTACGCACTTGCATAGCCAAGGGGAATATGCTGAAGAATTAGCGATGATTACCCCAGGAGTAGGTACGAAATGGGTGACAGAGCTCCTGAAAGAGAATGATCCAGACGATGTGTCGTACTATCCTTATATGAATGGTCAGTTTGTGTTTAAAAATGCTGTAGTGCGTTTTGCTGAGGTGATTGAGGAGGGGCTTAAAGCCAATGGGCTTAGCCGTGAAGATATTGATGTACTGATCCCCCATCAGGCTAATTTGCGCATTTCACAATTTGTACAACACCAGTTCAAACTTACAGATAATCAGGTGTTCAACAATATTATGAAGTATGGTAATACCACAGCTGCCTCAGTGCCTATTGCTCTTACAGAAGCAGTACAACAAGGACGTATTAAAAATGGTGATTTAGTAGTATTAGCTGCTTTTGGTAGTGGTTTCACTTGGGGAAGTGTTATTATCCGTTGGTAAGCTCAAGAAGCTTTGGTAGATGCTCGTTGAGCCATCTATAACGAGTTATAACCATAATATGAGTGCCACCCTGTACCACCATAGGTGCATCTATGTATTTGATAGGGAATACAATATCCTTATCACCGTGGATGTGCAGCGTGCGTGGTAGAGGGCTTTTTTGTTTCCATTTTACTATGCGATCAATCCCCCAACGAAGGTACTTTTTTGAGTGCAAACCAAGGTATTGCTGATAAAGCCAAATGCGTTTGCGCAGTGCTTTGGTGGGGGCAAATCGTCTCCAAAAACTCAGATGGTTGATAATGCTTACAGGTAGGAGCCTATGCAAGTAGGTGTAGCGTGCTAATAGCATCTTTTTAGGGAGTTCGTGCTCGCTTTTCACACTTGATATAACAACAATTCTGTCGTAGTCTATAAGTTTTGCAATTTCTTGTACTATGATTGCCCCGAAGGATACACCGAGCAGTATAGGGGTGTTGTGTTTTATTTCTTTAGCGATGCGACCTGCATAGTCAGGTAGACTTTCTCTCTTGTGAGGTTCAATCCATTCTAAAGGGTGAAGTATGTAATTATCAGGTAGATGCAGCCTCTCGAAGATACGTGAACTGGCAGCCATTCCAGGCATCAGATAAATGTGTTTTTTATTTTTTTGACTTTTCTCCATTGACATTTTAATTTTTTTTCATATCTTTGCACCCGAAAATGACGGAGGCTTATTTAGGGGGTAAAAGTACAACTATTTTGCGTAATAAAAGATATTCTAACTAAAAAAGTAATAAAGATGGAAGTAATTAACAGTGAATTTGCCCGTCAGTATCAGGCAAAGCTCAATGGGGAAAAGGCTTACGTAGAGTATGCCATACAGGAGCGAAAGATATTTTTCACCAAAACCTCCATACCAGAATCGGCGGATGAGGCTACAATCGACGATTTTTTCAAGGGTGTGATAGCTTTGGTAGCTGAAAAGAAATACAGAGTTGTGCCTGTCTGCAATGCTGCGATTGCCTTCTTCAAGCGCAATAAGGATTGCAGAGATATTCTTCCTGCTGGGATATGTATATAACAGAACTATAATAAATTTTAAGCCTATGAAAGCTGTATTTTTAGATAGAAATACGCTTTCTCGTGCTGTTGAACTCACCAAACCTATGGGGATCAGCCAGTGGATGGTGTATGAAAGTACGCCCGCCTCACAGGTAGTTGAGCGTCTTCGAGGGTATGAGATTGCGATTGTTAATAAGGTAAAACTCACAGCGGATATACTTCAACAACTTCCTGATTTGAAGCTCATTCAGCTTACTGCTACGGGTATGGACAACGTTGATCTGAAGGCTGCTGAGTCTTTGGGGATTGAGGTGAAGAATGTTGCGGGCTACTCAACAGAGAGTGTTGCTGAGCACTTCTTTATGTTGCTGCTTGCGGTGATGCGTGGGCTGAAGCCTTATCACCAAGCGGTGGAGGATGGCACTTGGCAGCGCGATGGGCGTTTTTGCCTTACGGAACCTACGGTTTTTGACCTACACACCAGCACCTTAGGGATTATAGGGGTAGGAAGCATTGGTCGTGCCATCACTGATAGGGCTAAGGCTTTTGGAATGAAGGTGCTTTGGGCTGAACGTCAAGGGGCTACCCCACGCAACAGCGATTACACAGACTTTGACACGGTACTATCGCAGAGTGACATTATCTCGCTGAACTGCCCATTGACATCTGAAACACATCACTTGGTTGATGATCATTTTATTGCTAAGTTAGGAAAGAAAGCAGTGATTGTAAATGTAGCACGTGGTGGAGTGGTAGATTCACAGGCGATTTACAATGCGCTAATGGCGGATAAGATCTTGGGCTTTGCAGCAGATGTTTTTGAGAATGAGCCGCCTTTGACAGATGATCCACTGTTGAAGCTGTGCACTCATCCGCGGGTGTGGTACACACCGCATAGCGCTTGGGCAAGCGATTACGCCCAAAATAAACTTTGGACGACATTAAAGGCTCAAGTAGAGGCTTTTATCGAAGAATACAAGTAATGAGTTCTTTTACGAGATCAGCAGGGGGAAGGTTTGCGCCGACCCCTTTACTTTTTACATCTACTTTACGTATGCCCTCAATGATAGCACTTACTTTCTTCATTGGGTAGTTCTGGGCGCCTGCCCGTAGGTCTTTTACAAAGTATGGATTGATTTTCAATGTTGCAGCTACATTTTTATCACTTTGGTCTGTCAGTCCGTGGAAGGCGAGCAGCTGCTGGAAGAAAGTGTAAAGCACGCTAAGGGTTACCACTAAAGGGTTGTCCTTAGGGTTATCTGCAAAGTGTTTGAGGATCCGCACAGCCTTAAAGTCATCGCGTACGGCGATGGCGTTCTTCAATTCGAAGTTATTGAATTCCTTGCTAATACCTATATTTCTTTCAATGAGTTCGGGGGTTATTTCGCTTTTAGCGGGGACTACCAAAGCGAGCTTATTGACCTCGTTTTGGATGCGAGTTAGGTCATTACCTAAGAAATCAACCAACATTTGTGTTGCCTTTTGTTGTATTGTAAATCCTTTTTTCTGCAATAGGGTAGGGATCCAGCTCATCACCTGATTTTCATAGAGTTTTTTACTTTCAAGTACTACGCATTCTTTGTTTTTTTCTAAGGCTTTACTGAGTTTTTTGCGTTTATCGAGGGTTTCGTATTTGTAACAGAATACGAGTACAGTAGTTGATGTGACATTTTCAACGTAAGGGACGAGGCTATCAATAGTGCTTTTGAGGTTTTGTGCTTCTTTGATGATAATCACCTGACGCTCAGCAATCATAGGGAATCGGCGTGCATAGTCAATAATCGTAGCTATATTGACATCCTGCCCATAGAGGACGCTCTGGTCAAAGCCTTTTTGGTCATCTGTAAGTAGATGATTCTCAATATAGTTAGCGACAGTATCAATAAAGTAAGGCTCTTCACCCATCAAAAAGTAGATAGGTGCGATAACTCCTTTCTTAATATTGGCGATGATATTTTTTACTTCGTTCATAGCGGCAAAGTTATGAAAAAAATGTGTACTTTTGCACAATGGATCGATTAAATTTTAAAAACTATACATTTCGTATACAAGAGATTGATAGTAAGCGGTTTATTTTTGACCCTATCCGTAAGAAATTCGTAGCTTTGCAGCCTGAGGAGTGGGTGCGACAGCATATTATCCGTTTTTTAGCGGAGGAAAAGGGGTATCCTCTCTCATTGATGAATGTGGAAAAGGAGTTGGTAGTGGGAGGGCTGACCAAGCGCTATGACGTGGTGGTTTTTACTCCTGAGGGGCGGGTGCATCTCGTGGTGGAGTGCAAGGCGCCTTCGATACGGATCCGTCAGGCTCCGTTTGACCAAATAGCGCGTTACAACTTAGCGCTCAAGGCGCCTTATCTGATGGTGAGCAACGGGATACAACACTATTTTTGTAAGGTAGACTATGAGAAGAATCAGTATTGTTTTATAGAGGATCTTCCTCATTATAAATCTTTTATATGACTTTTGCCATTGTAATATTGAATTGGAATGGGCGGGCGCTCTTACAGCAATTTCTGCCCTCAGTAGTGCTTTTTTCACCTGAATACGACATTTATGTAGTAGATAATGCTTCAACTGACAACAGTGTGGGGTTTCTGAGGGAGAATTTTCCGACGGTGAGGATTATTGAGAATGCTACCAACGAAGGTTATGCTAAGGGCTACAATGTTGGTTTAAAGTCTGTTGAAGCGGATGTGTACTGCTTGCTCAACTCAGATGTAAGGGTAGGGGAGGGGTGGCTTTCTCCGATCAAAGAGCTGTTTGAGCGGCAGGATGTGGCTATTGTACAACCTAAGATCCTCGATGAGAAAGCTCCTGAGCGTTTTGAATATGCTGGGGCTGCTGGGGGCTTTATTGATAAGTATGGTTACCCCTATTGTCGCGGACGGGTGTTTGATGTTGTTGAAGAGGATAACGGTCAGTATGACAGTGATATACCTATTTTTTGGGCTTCAGGGGCGTGCTTTTTTATTCGTTCGGAAGTCTTCTGGCAGCTTGCTGGTTTTGATGAAGATTTCTTTGCTCATCAGGAGGAGATTGACCTTTGTTGGCGGGCACATCACTTGGGCAAGAAGGTTCTTTGCTGTGGGGAGAGTAGCGTATGGCACGTAGGGGGGGCAACACTTTCGTCGCAGAGTACAACAAAGACGTTTCTCAACTTTCGTAATAGTCTTTTTATGTTGTTAAAGAATTTACCTTCACGAGGTTTGTATACTACACTTTTGTTGCGTATGTTGCTTGACGGGGTGGCGGGGGTTCGTTTTCTTTTTCAAGGAAAGCCATCTTTTATGTGGGCTATAGTGCGGGCGCATTGGGCTTTTTATGGTCGTTTTTTTCACTTCAAGAGGAAGCGACCTAAGGAGCTTTTGCAACAGTATTACGCCTTAAAATCAGTGGTTTGGGCGTATTTTATAAAAGGTAAGAAACGCTATACACAATTGGAATAAAGGCTTAGGGGTGTGACTTCTTATTGATTTTTTTTGATAAAGGGGCTTGTATTCCGTTTTATTTTATACTTTTGCAAAAATTAGTGGACTGTGATAAAGAATATTATTTTAGCCTCAGCCTCGCCACGAAGGAAAGAGCTTCTCAGTGAACTCATTATAGGGTTTGATGTGGAGGTACGCCCCGTTGAAGAGGTGTATCCGAGCCATCTACAACGAGAGGAAATCACCGATTATTTGGCAAAGCTAAAGGCTCAACCTTATGCAGAGGACATTGAAGATGATACCCTTGTGATTACCGCAGACACCATCGTTTGGCACGAAGGAAAGGCTTTTGGCAAGCCTAAAAATATCGGTGAGGGAGCCGAAATGCTGCGATCTCTATCGGGAAAAACCCACGAAGTGATCACATCAGTGTGCTTCACTACCAAAGAAAGCCAAACGGTGGCACATTGCATCAGTCGCGTTACATTTAACCCTATTAGTGAGGTACTAATCGATTGGTACTTGCGCACTTACATCGTAACTGATTGGGCAGGAGCGTATGCCATTCAAGGCTTTATTGGGGCAGCAGTAGTAGCCTCTATTGAGGGTTCTTATAATAATGTAGTGGGGCTACCTACCCATATTATTTATGATTATCTTACTAAAATGAAATGATATGAAGTATTTTTTATATCTTATATTGTGGTTACCTATAAATATTTCAGCACAGGTGCTCGTAGAGAAGTCGCCTCCTGAGTTTATTAAGACAATTATCTTTAAAGCTGATGGGAATGAAAAAAATCAATTCCCAATTGTACGAAAAAATGAGTCATTTAGTCTACAATTTGATGATTTAGGAGGAGATGAACAGACGTATTACTATAAAATTACACATTGTAATGCTGACTGGACGCCTTCTCAACTATTGAAAAGCGATTATCTCAAAGGGTTAGATGGACAACCTATTCAGCCAGAGAGTAATTCTTATGGTACTTTGCAGCTTTATTCTCACTATAGAGTAACTTTTCCTAATGAACTTACTCGTATTACACTTTCTGGAAACTATTTACTATCGATAACGGATAGTTATGGTACAGAATTATTTTCTCGGCGCTTCGTAATTTATACTCCTAAGGTTGGAGTGAGTGCAGAAGTAAAGCGTATGCGCGATTTGCAATACTTCGATACTAAACAGACGGTGCATTTTTCTATAAATCAGAAGGATTTCAGGTTGGATAATCCCAAAGTTGCCGTAAAAGTATCTATATTGCAGAATTATCGCTGGGATAATGCGATAAATAACCTCAAACCGCAATATATTACGGGTGTAGATTTGTCGTATCGCTACGATAAAGAGAGTTCGTTCTGGGGAGGAAATGAGTATTTTAACTTTGATAGCAAAGATATACATACAGCAACGGCAGGCGTTTATAGGTTAGAGCGTGCGAAGCTTGTCAATAGTTTTTTATTTACTAATCAGAGTAGAGCTACGAGTGTGTATACCTATTTTCCTGACATCAACGGCGATTTTCTCATCAACACACTCAATGGACAAAATGCCAGCAACGAGGCTGACTATACTTGGGTACACTTTTCGCTTGAAGGGAAATCTTCTTTGTGGGGAAAAGAAGTGTATGTATATGGAAAATTTTCAAATTATGAGCTAAAAGATGAGTATAAACTCACTTATGATGAAAAAGATGGTATTTTTAAAGGTAAAGTACTTCTGAAACAGGGTTTTTATAATTATAAATTTGCTACAAAGGACAAAAAAAGTATAGATTTTAATGAAATAGGTGGGAACTTCTACCAAACGGAGAATGTTTATCTCATACTTGTTTACTATCGCGCACCAGGAGCACTTTATGATGAAGTTGTAGGTATAGGATCAGCCAGTGGAGCTAACATTTCGATGTAGTGATGGAAAAGGAGAAAAACAGTACTACTTATGTACAGAGTGAATATTCTTGGACAGTTCATATTCAAATTTTGGCTTCAGTAGTCTTTTTACTTGTCCTTTTCATACAATCCTCTTATGAGGGGAAGCTGTGGGTGTTTTTTTTCTTTCTTTTTGCGATTTGTTCACTTATGTTATCTTTTTTCGTGGTATTTAGAGAAAAAATGACAAGAATACGGATAGAGAAAGATGGAATTACATTGTTAGATTTTTGGGGTAGGAGTAAATTGCGTTATCCTAAGATACAAATACAAGGTTTTTACACAGGTAGTTTCTATTTAAAGGGAGTTACTTATCATTATGCTGTATTTTATAGGAGTAATTTTCCCTTGTTTAGAATATCTGATGAATTTATAGGAAATCATCGGGAAATTATGAAGTTTGCTAATGAGAATTATACTTTCTTAGGTGAGATACCATAGGTTTTCTACACTTCTATCTCCTGTAATGAACTTATTATCAGTTTTGAAGCAGAGGTAGAAGTGAAATGCCTTTCTTTTTAAACTAATGATATGCAATGGAAAAGGATCAAATAGAGGGAGTTAAGGCTACTCAGGTAGATGAAGGGGCACAGCTATGGCTCGCTGTGGGGCTGTCGGTGGTAGTAGGGGTATTGCTTTTTCAAGTGCTTGATAGCGATTATATTACGGATTATTTTCCATATTATGCTCTCGATGACTTTGCTGGTTTTGCTGGCTATACGACCGTGATGTTGCTTTGGTATGTGATTTTCCGTATGGCACCCAAAGAGAGCATTTCTCGGCGAACGCTTAAAGTGCTGGTTATCATTCTTTTTTCGATATGGATACTGTGGGTGGTAGGTTACTTAATTCTCGTGGCGCTATTTTCTGGGGGTGGTTTTATTTAGTGAGTTATGTGGGGAAAATCTCGTTATACGGTTCTTAATATTGCGCTGCTGGGCGTGATAGTGGTTTTGGGTTTCTTTTTGCTCAATCCGTTGTTCTTCAGAGGATTCTGGGGTAAGCATAAGTGGGATATAGTGTTGATAAACAGCAGTGGTAGTGATTTATACCTCTATGGGGGTGATGCTTATTACCAGAAGGCTCAGGAAGCTGAAATGGGCTCTCCGTGTTACTTTCATAGGAGGGCTTATGTAACTGAGGATGATGTAGTTTGGTTGGGCAGTTCGGAGAGGTCTTTGCCCAATGTGTTTCATTTGGAGTGGCTGAGTTTTGCCAATGGGCAGTGCTATCGCTTTCGGGGGAGCTATTCTTATGCGCGTTTGCGTGCTGAGGTGAAATCGTTACCGAGGGATGCTTCGTTGTACTTGCGTGTGTTGCCTACTTTTGAGGTGGAGCTTTCGGTGGGGGCGCGTCTTGCTTGGGAGGAAGATCCTCATTTTGAGGATGAGGATCCTGAGGACTACACTTATACGGGTGGTATTGAGCGACTCGATCGTAAAGTTTTGGCGGTTTTTTCTCCTAAGAAGATCAGTGCTGAGCAAGTGAGTTTCTTCAAGGATTCTGATGATGAGCAGGTGGAGGCGTACGTGGCTAATAAATTGGCACACCCTGAGGCTTTTGCGGGGCGTTATCACTGGCGCTTGGGCAGCTGGGCGAAGGAAAGCGCATTGGATCATTTTAGCATTTATTTTCATACCTATCCGCAGCACTCTTTTGACAATTATGATTTTGAGAAGCAGGCTACCGATAGCATTTTCAGTGCGTTACCTGATGAAATTTACCTTGAATGGAGTTATGAACAGACAGGTTCTTACAGTGGGAACAACCGAAAATTGACTTTTGATTTGGAGCAAATGCTCAGAGGGCTGAGGGCTATCGACTCGCTTTCGGGTGGTGGGGTGCCTGCATTGGAGCTCGACTTGAAGAGGAAGCCGTCGGATACGATTCAGGCGCATTTTCGAGTAGGGAAGGTGAAAGTGCCCCTTGAGGTGCAGGTGAGCGATTAGATTGTGTGTGCTTTTTTTGGTTATCTTGCCAAAAAGTGTTATCTTTGCAGCCGTTTTGCGAGCACGCAATTTATCACACAGATTTAAGACGAATATGAAAAGAACTTTATC
Source organism: Capnocytophaga haemolytica (assembly GCF_001553545.1). Taxonomy (NCBI): domain Bacteria; kingdom Pseudomonadati; phylum Bacteroidota; class Flavobacteriia; order Flavobacteriales; family Flavobacteriaceae; genus Capnocytophaga; species Capnocytophaga haemolytica. The sequence continues at coordinate 952,020 of NZ_CP014227.1, forward strand.
AATATGCTTACTACTTCTTATTCAAACGCTTAACGCTCAAATAAAGACACCTCTTACCTCCGAGGATGCTGCGGCTCAACGGCTGTGGGTGGAGCAGACATATAGCCAGATGAGTCTTGATGAGAAGATTGGGCAGCTGTTTATGGTGTCGGTATTTTCCAGCCATATAGGCACAAAGAAGGCTGAGGAGATCAAGGATTTTATCAAGAAGTACCACATCGGAGGGATTATCTTCTCGAAGGGAGGTCCTCGTCGTCAGGCGCGGCTCACCAATGAGTATCAGGCGCTTTCGCGCATTCCGCTCTTTATGGCTATGGATGCGGAGTGGGGGCTTGCGATGCGGCTGGACTCTACCTATGCTTTCCCTTGGAATATGACCCTTGGCGCTATCAAAGATAATAGCTTGATTGAGCGTACGGGGAGGCGTATTGGGGCGCACTGCAAGGCACTCGGGATGCAGTTCAATTTTGCGCCTGACGTGGATATCAACACCAATCCCAACAATCCTATTATTGGCAATCGGTCTTTTGGTGAAGACAAGGAGAATGTAGCTCAGAAGGGGCTGGCTTTTACGCGGGGAATGCAAGCATCGGGGGTGCTGGGCAGTGCTAAGCACTTTCCTGGGCACGGCGACTCAGCTACCGATTCGCATAAGACGTTGCCTACTATTGGCTTTACGGCTGAGCGTATTGGGCAGGTGGAGCTCTACCCGTTTAAGATGTTAAAGGATGAGGTTGCCAGCGTGATGGTGGCACATTTGAACGTTCCTTCGCTGGAGAAGAAAGCGGGGCTGCCTTCATCACTGTCGTCAGCGATTATTACTGACTTGCTCAAGAAGCAGCTCGGCTATGAGGGGCTGATCTTTACCGATGCGCTCGGAATGAAGGGGGTGGCTGACTATCTGCCTGTGGGTGAGGTGGAAGTAGCGGCTTTCTTAGCGGGGAACGATATCTTACTGATGCCCTCGAATGTGCCCAAGGGCTTTGAGGCTTTGAAAAAGGCTTACAACAATGGTAAGATCACTGAGGAGCGGCTGGCATATTCGGTTAAGAAGATACTGATGGCTAAATATAAAGTGGGGCTGACGACTTTTAACCCTATTGACCCCTCGGCATTGTCTGGAAGGTTACACACTTTGGATGATGACCTTCTCACTGAGAGTTTGTTTGAGAATGCGCTCACAGTGGGGAAGAACAAGGAGGACATTCTGCCGCTGAAAGCCTTGGAAAAGCGTCGTATTGCCTATGTGAAGTTTGGCAATGCCAGTGGATGGGAGTTCTACAAGGCGCTACGCAAATATGCCGAGGTAGCCCTTATTGAGCCTAAGGATGAGGCACAGCTCTATGCAGCTATCGAGCCTTATGAAACTATCGTTATAGGGCTGCACAAGAGTGACAAGACCCCGTGGGATGGGTACAAGTTTACCGCTAATGAGTTGCGTTGGCTTGAGTACATCGCTAAGAAGAAGAAAGTAATACTGAGTGTTTTCACCAGTCCTTATGCGATGCTTGATGTGAAGCACTTGGCGCCGATAAAAGCTATTGTATTTGCTTATCAGAACCATAAAGTAGCTCAGCAGAAAGCCGCAGAGCTGATCTTTGGGGCTATTGAAGGGCGAGGCGTACTGCCTGTGACGGCACATCCTGAGTTGCCTGTAGGTACTTCTATCACAACGCAGAAGATAGGTAGGCTGGGGTACTCAATGCCTGAGAATGCAGGCTTTAGTTCGCTCCGTCTCAGTTTGATTGATACGATCGCTAAGGAAGCGCTACGTGAGCGTATGACCCCAGGAATGCAGATATTGGTAGCCAAGCACGGGCGCATTGTGTATCGGAAGAACTTCGGTACGCTGGACTACAACCCTAACAACCAAGTGAATGACAACACGCTCTACGATTTGGCGTCGCTTACTAAGATACTTGCCACCTTGCCAGAGTTGATGCGGCTATACACAAAGGGCGATTTTAAGCCTGTGAATACTTTTGAAGACCTCCTGCCCAAGCTCAGGCATACCAATAAGGGCGAGCTGACAATGAAGGATGTGCTTTCGCACTATGCGCGGCTGCAATCGTGGATACCGTTTTACAGGCGTACCCTCGGTGAGGACAAAAAGCCTTCGCCCGAGTATTACAGCACTACGCAGAGCAAAGAGTTCCCCATAGAAGTAGCTAAGAACCTCTATATGAAGGAGAGCTATATTGATAGTATCTACAAACGCATCGACGAGAGTGAACTGATTGCCACAAAGAAATACTTGTACAGCGACCTCTCGTTTTATTATTTTAAGAAGTTTATTGAGAAGAAAGAAAAGAAGCCTTTGGAGGAAGTGGTGGAGAAGTACTTTTACCGTGGGCTGGGTGCCTATCAGCTGCTTTACAACCCCCTGAGGCGTTTTTCTGAGGGAAATATAGCCCCAAGTGAGGAAGATCGGTCGTTTCGCTATCAGATACTGCGTGGGCACGTGCACGACCAAGGGGCAGCAATGCTCGGTGGGGTGGGTGGACACGCAGGGCTTTTTGGCACTGCCGACGATGTAGCCAAAGTGATGCAGATGTACGTACAACAAGGCTATTACGGTGGCGAGTGGTTTTTGCAACCACAGGCTATAAAGGTATTTAACACTTGCTATTTCTGTACAGAAGGCAACCGCCGTGGGTTGGGGTTTGATAAGCCTCAGTTGGGCACTGCGGGACCTACGTGTGGGTGCGTGCCAATGACCAGCTTCGGGCATACGGGGTTCACGGGCACTTACGCTTGGGCTGACCCTGAGAACGAGATTGTGATTGTTTTTCTCTCCAACCGCACTTATCCTTCGGAGAGCAAGCTATTAGTGAATAAGAACATCCGTCAGCGCATACAACGCGTGGTGTACCAAGCAATGCAGTAGTTTTTTAGTTTGCTATTTCAGAAAAAATGCTTACTTTTGCACCTTTATAAATACACTTTTTTCAATTAGATAAATGAAGCATATTCGTAATTTTTGCATTATAGCCCATATCGACCACGGCAAGAGTACCTTGGCTGACCGCTTGCTCGATTTTACCAACTCGGTTACCGAACGCGAGAAGCAAGACCAATTGCTCGACAATATGGACCTCGAGCGCGAGCGCGGTATCACTATCAAGAGCCACGCCATACAGATGGAATACACCTATAAGGGCGAGACCTACATCCTGAACCTTATCGATACGCCTGGCCACGTGGATTTCTCGTACGAGGTGTCGCGCTCCATTGCTGCTTGCGAGGGGGCACTGCTCATCGTTGATGCCGCACAGAGCATTCAGGCGCAGACCATCTCTAACCTCTATTTGGCGTTGGAGAACGACTTGGAGATTATACCCGTACTCAACAAAATAGACTTACCCAGCGCGAACCCTGAGGAGGTGAAGGACGATATTGTCGATTTGCTTGGCTGCTCGCCTGAGGATATTATCCCTGCCAGCGGCAAGACGGGCTTGGGTGTGGAGGATATATTAGCAGCTATTATTGAGCGTATTCCTGCCCCTAAGGGCGACCCAAAGGCTCCGCTGCAAGCCCTCATTTTCGACTCGGTGTACAACTCCTTCCGTGGGGTGGAGACTTACTTCCGTGTGATGAATGGTGAGATACGCAAAGGGCAGAAGATCAAGTTTATGAGCAATGGCAAGGTATACGATGCCGATGAGGTGGGCACCTTAAAACTCAATCAAGTGCCTAAGCAGGTGATTTCGGCAGGCGATGTGGGTTACCTCATCACGGGGATTAAAGATGCGCGCGAGGTGAAAGTGGGCGACACGATTACCTCAGCCGTTGATGGTTGTGCAGAGGCGATTGATGGCTTTGAGAACGTAAAGCCGATGGTCTTTGCGGGGATTTATCCCGTAGATACCGAAGATTACGAAGAGTTGCGTGCCTCAATGGAGAAGTTGCAACTCAACGATGCCTCGCTGGTGTTTACCCCTGAGAGTTCGGCAGCCTTAGGCTTTGGCTTCCGTTGCGGTTTCCTCGGTATGCTACACTTAGAGATCGTGCAAGAGCGACTGGAACGCGAGTTTGGTATGACGGTGATCACCACCGTACCCAACGTGAGTTACCACGCTTTTACCAAGAAAGAACCCGAGAAGGTGATTGTAGTAAACAACCCTTCCGACCTGCCCGACCCTTCGAAGTTGGATAGAGTTGAGGAGCCGTATATCAAGGCGAGCATCATCACGAAGTCGGATTTTGTAGGGCAAGTGATGAGTCTTTGTATTGAGAAGCGTGGGCAGATCACCAACCAGCACTACCTCACCCCTGAGCGTGTGGAGCTGTCATTTGATATGCCGCTGGCGGAAATTGTCTTCGACTTTTACGATCGCTTAAAGACCGTCTCCAAGGGCTATGCTTCGTTTGACTACTCGCCTATTGGGATGCGGGCGTCCAACTTGGTGAAGGTAGATATCCTTATCAATGCCAACTCTGTCGATGCGCTTTCGGCACTCATACACGCCGACAACGCTTACAACATCGGCAAGAAGATGTGTGAGAAGCTGCGCGAACTCATTCCGCGTCAGCAGTTCGACATACCCATACAAGCGGCTATTGGGGCAAAGATCATCTCGCGGGAGACTATCAAAGCCTTGCGCAAGGACGTTACTGCCAAGTGTTACGGGGGCGACATCTCGCGTAAGCGCAAGCTCTTGGAAAAGCAAAAGGCAGGGAAGAAGCGTATGCGCCAAGTGGGCAATGTGGAGATACCGCAAAGTGCGTTTATGGCAGTGTTGAAGTTGAATGATTAGTGTTTAGAGAGTAACACATATTCCTAAAATACTGATTACTGATCTCTTACTTCTGATTACTGATATAAAATGAATTACTTAGAAGAGGTTATTACCGATGTTTTAGAGCAGTTTAGCAGTGAGGAAGAGCACCTTGTGTTTGTCACCACTAATAAGCGCTCGATTGTGTTTTTACGCAATTACTTCGCACAACAGGTACGAGGGACCGTCTTTGCGCCTACTTTTGTAAGTATCAGTGAGCTTTTTGAGCGTATTTCAGGATTTGAGGAGATGGAGCCTTTACCGCTGCTCTTTGAGTTTTACGACAGCTATCGCACTGTAAAAGAGCAGTCAGGCGAAGAACCCAACACCTTTGAGGAATTTCTTTCGTGGGGCAGTACCACGCTGCAAGATTTCAACGAGATTGATGAGAACTTAGTGCTTCCTGAGCGTATATTCCCTTATATGCAGTTGCTCAAAGAAGCAGAGCACTGGTCGGGTGCGGATGAGCTCACTGCGATGCAGCAGGAATATTTGCAGTTTTGGAAGGAACTGGGGAGCTATTACCACGCTTTTGAGGAGAAGCTCACCACGAGGAGACAGGCTTACAAGGGATTTATCGCACGCAAGGCTAATGAGGCTATCGATCCTTTCTTGCGTGAGAACAAGGACAAAATATTTATCTTCGTGGGCTTCAATGCGCTTACTAAAGCAGAGAGAAAGCTCATCATCAATATATTAGACACACTTCGCGGTGAGATTTACTGGGATATAGACACTTATTTTCTCAAAGATAAAGAGCACGATGCGGGTTATTTTATTCGCAAGTACAAAGGCTGGGACGCTTACCTGATGGGTAGGCGCAGCTTTAAGTGGGAAAGCGATAACTACAAGAACAATAAAGAAATACATATCACAGGGGTGCCGAAAAGCATCAATCAGGCGCACTGTATAGCCGAGATTTTACCTGAACTTCTTCCTAAGGAAACCACCACTATTGCCTCGCTGGAGCGCACTGCTATTGTGCTGGGTGATGAACAACTGCTTTTGCCTGTATTAGAAGCGGTGATGCCGTTGCTATCACTCAGTGTATCAGTAGTTGAGAAGGAGCCTGAGATGAAAGACGCTTCTAAGGAATACATTGATACAAAAGACAAAAAACTTGCAGAGGTGCTCGCCCTTTTAAAAGGGAAAACCTTTACAGCGCTCGAGAAGACGGTTTTGGTGGTACCCAATGCGCGCTTGCGTTCTGAGCTGATGCGGACAGTGCAGCCACTTTCCTTGGTGAACATCACGATGGGCTACCCATTGGAACAGTTACCGATCCGTGACGTGTTCGCTTCCTATTTTAGGTTGCATCTCACAGGGCGGTTTTACTATAAGGATGTGCTGGGGCTGATCACCCAGCCGTTTGTGTACAACCTTCTTGGGGGCGAGGTGGTCAGGGCGATCACGGGGTATATCAATGCGCATAATTACAGCTATGTGACCCGCCATCAGTTGTTGGAGGCTACAGAAGGGCTTGTGCAAGAGAGTGTTGTGCTACTCTTTCCTGAAAAGGATGGTGACTTTATCTCTACCTTGATCAATAATGCAATGGCGCTTGCCGAGGCGATTAGGGAGCAGGTGGCTGCTGAGGCGCTTCCACATAAGATTACCCTTGAGAGTTTATATCGTTTTTATGAGCTTTTTGAGCAACTCAAGGCTTTGCAACACACGTATCGGATGATTGATACGGTAAAGACGCTATATCACTTCTTTTTGGAGGTTCTGCAAAAAGATCAGCTGCAATTTGTAGGCGAGCCGCTTGAAGGATTGCAGATAATGGGCTTGTTTGAAAGTAGGAGTTTAGACTTTGATAATGTGATTATTACCTCACTTAATGAGGGAATTCTTCCCAAAGGAAAAAGTGGAAACTCGTTCATCCCTTACGATGTGCGTATGGAGCTCGATCTTTTTACAGCTAAAGGACGTGATGCGGTGTATAGCTATACGTTCTACCGCCTTTTGCAGCGGGCGCGTAAGGTACACTTACTCTATGATACTGAGACGGATAGCTTGAAGAGTAAGGAACGAAGTCGGTTTATATTGCAGTTGCTCACTGAGCGGGGGCGCATTTCCGAGGCGCATAAGGAAGATTGGGTGCAGGTGAAGGTGCCTGAGGTGTATCCTGTGGGGGCTCAAAAGCTCGAAGTAGTCAAAACGGCTGCGGTGATGGAGCGGCTTAAAGAGATGGCTGAGAAGGGGTTATCACCTTCGGCAATAACGAACTACGTACGCAACCCGATGATTTTTTACCAGCAAAACCTCTTAGAGGTATACGAAGAGGACAGCGTTGAGGAGACAGTTGAGGCGCGCACGTTTGGCAAAATAATGCACAGCACACTGGAGAGCTTGTACAAGCCTTATCTTTCGCAGCAGGGCAGTGGGCAGCCGCGATACCTTACTGAGGGGGATATCCACGAGATGCGAAAGCGATTGAAGACTGAGCGGCTCATTGAGCATTTCTTTGAGGAGGAGTACCACAATGCGGACTTTAAGACTGGAAAAAACTTGCTTATTCTCAATGTAATAGATAAGTATTTACACCGTTTTTTAGATATGGAATGCGAGCAGGTGAAGCGTGAGCGTATTGAGGTGCTTTATCTGGAAAAAGGGCTCAAAGTGCCGTTGGGTACGCAGGCAGATGGCTTTCCTTTTGAGGTGAACCTCAGGGGGATCGTCGACCGTGTGGATAGGCGCGATGGTGTACTGCATATCATTGATTATAAGACGGGTGTGGTAGAGAGTAGCGACGTGGGGATCACCGATGCAGATAAGTGGGAGCTGCTGCTCAAAGACGTGAAGTACAGCAAGGCGTTCCAGCTGCTTACCTATGCCTATATGTACAGAAAGACTTTTGCAGTGCAGGAGGATCTCACGGTGGGGAATATCTCGTTCAAGCGACTGAATCAGGGGTTGCTCAGGTTTTATACCAAGAAAGATAAGAGTGCGGAGGATTATAAGCAAGCGCCTAATAATTACATAGTTGACAGTGCTATCCTCGCTCAGTACTGGGAGCAAACGCGTGCGTTACTCTTAGAGATTTTTAGCGATCAGGTGCCTTTTGTAGAGATGTAGAGAGGTGTTTTTCTGATAGATGCGGAATAGTAACTTCTGCTTGCTGCTTTTTAAAAAGTATAAAATATTTTTGTACTTCGATAAAAAGTTGTACCTTTGCCCGCTGAAAAAAAATAGACACAAATATTTAAGAAAATGAATATCACAAGGAAGCAAACCGATGCCTTGAACGCTGTTGTAACAGTGGCGATTGAGAAGAGCGATTACGCTGATAAAGTAGAGAAAGTGCTCAATAATTACAGAAAAACTGCAAATATACCTGGGTTTAGAAAGGGACACGTACCTGCGGGTATGATTAAGAAGCAGTATGGTTCGGCAGTGAAGTTTGACGAGATCAACAAATTGTTACAAGATAGCTTAGGCAAGTACTTAGCTGATGAGAAGGTCGAGTACTTGGGCAACCCACTGCCTGTCGAAAAGAACGCTTTTGATGAGAATGCCGACGACTATACCTTTGACTTTGAGCTTGGGCTGGTACCCGAAATCAACATAGATTTGAAGCCTAAGAAAGGCTTGGTGCGTTATGAAATCACAGTAGATGACGCACAGGTCGACGCACAGATAGAGCGCATCGGTAAGCAGTTTGGCAAGCTCATCGCTAAGGGTGAGGTGCTTGACCAAGACGACTTGGAGATCACAGGTTCGTTCTTCAACGAGGAAAAAAATATTGATGCTCAGGCCACTTTTACCCTCAATGAGCTCTCTAAGAAGAGCCGCAAGAGCTTTATAGGCAAGAAGATAGGCGATCAGTGGCAGCTAAAAACTAAAGACTTATTTTCAGACGCTCACAGCTTGATGCATTACTTAAAAGTATCGCACGATGAGGCACACCACCTTGATGTGGAGGTAACTTTTACCTTAGAGGAAATCAATGTGCGTGAGGCAGCAGAGTTCAACCAAGAGCTTTTTGATAAGCTTTTCCCTGCAGGTGAAGTGACCTCAGAGGAGCAGTTGCGCGAGAAAATAAGAGAGAATATAACGGTTCAATACGGAAGCCAAGCAGATCAACACTTCCTCAATGAGGTAACCGATTATCTGGTCGATAACACTAAGTTTGATCTGCCTGTGGCATTCTTGAAGAAATGGTTGCGCACAGCAGGAGAAAAAGAGCTGAGCGAGGAGGAAGCAGATAAGGAATTTGAGAGTTCAGAGAAGGGCTTGCGCTATCAGCTTATAGAAGGTAAAATATTATCGGATAACAACTTGAACCCTACTTACGACGAGCTAATGGCTTATGCACATACCAATATTAAGAATCAGTTGCTGCAATACGGTATGCCTACTGATGATGAGCAGTATGTCGAAGGCATTGTAAAGCGTGTATTACAAAATCGTGAGGAGGTACAGCGTCTCAACCAGCAGTTGGTATTCCAAAAGCTGTTAGACTTCTACAAGGAGAACGCTCATATCAATCTTAAAAAGGTAACCTTTGATGAGTTCGTAAAGGCTGCTTTCCCTCACGAAGAGGCATAAGAAGCAAGAACTTACAAGTGAGAAAAACAACTTTATAAGCCTCGTCCCGCTGCCCCTTTGGGGCAGCGGGACGAGGGAATCTTAAATATAATAACTTATGAATTTACACGACGAATTTAGAAAATACGCTACAAAGCATCACGGGGTAAGCAATACCTATTATCAGCAAATAGTAGGTAGTATGACCCCTTATATTATGGAAGAACGCCAGATGAATGTCACTCAGATGGACGTCTTCTCACGCCTGATGATGGACCGCATTATCTTCCTCGGTACCGCAGTCGATGATGCTGTGGCGAATATCATCACAGCACAACTCCTTTTCCTTGAAAGCCTTGACAGTAGTAAGGATATTCAGATATACATCAATTCACCTGGGGGAAGTGTCTATGCAGGCTTGGGTATCTATGATACGATGCAGTTTATAAAGCCCGACGTGGCGACGATCTGTACAGGAATGGCAGCCTCAATGGCAGCAGTACTCCTCTGTGCAGGGGTTAAAGGAAAACGCTCAGCACTGCCACACTCCCGCGTGATGATACACCAACCCTCAGGAGGAGCACAAGGAGTGGCTACCGATATGGAAATCAACCTCAAAGAGTTGCTTAACCTCAAAGATGAACTCTATCAGATCATCGCAAAGCACAGTGAGCAACCCTTTGATAAGGTATATAAAGATGCCGAGCGCGACTATTGGATGATAGCCAGTGAGGCAAAGACTTATGGTATGATCGACGAGGTATTAGAACGTAAATAATGGCAAAGAAAACTCCCATAGAATATTGTTCCTTCTGCGGTCGCACTGCCGATGACACTTTGCTGATGATTACCAGTGAGGAAGCTCGGATATGTAATTACTGCATTGAGCAGGCTTACGGCATTCTCCATCAGCAGATTGCAGCCCATTCCCCTAAGGAAGAAGCAACAGCTAACGGCGATATCACTCTTAAAAAGCCACAGGAGATCAAAGCTTTTCTCGATCAATACGTCATCGGACAAGATTTTACCAAAAAGATACTCTCAGTGGCGGTCTACAACCACTACAAGCGCTTGGCACAGCCTGAAAGCGACGACAATGTCGAGATCCAAAAGAGCAATGTGATCATTGTGGGCGAAACAGGTACAGGCAAGACCCTCGTGGCTAAAACCATCGCTAAGTTGCTCAACGTGCCGCTGGCTATCGTTGATGCTACGGTGCTCACCGAGGCAGGCTACGTGGGTGAGGATGTCGAAAGTATCCTCTCACGCCTATTGCAAGCCGCTAACTACGATGTGACAAAAGCTGAGCGCGGTATCGTTTTCATCGATGAGATTGATAAGATAGCCCGCAAAAGCGATAACCCTTCTATCACCCGCGATGTTTCGGGAGAAGGGGTGCAGCAAGGTTTACTCAAACTCTTGGAAGGCTCTGTGGTCAATGTACCTCCGAAGGGCGGGCGCAAGCACCCCGACCAAGAGTATGTCAAGGTGAACACTGAGCACATTCTTTTCATCGCTGGGGGAGCCTTCGACGGCATTGAGCGCATTATTTCAAGGCGTATGAATATGCAGGCAGTGGGCTATAATTCTTCAAAAGTTGACCACGTGGATAGACACAATCTCGTACAGTACATTATTCCGAAGGACTTGAAGGATTTTGGGCTTATCCCTGAGATTATCGGGCGATTGCCTGTGCTTACCTATATGAATCCGCTCGACCGCCATACGCTGCGAATGATCCTCACCGAGCCTAAGAATGCGATTATCAAGCAGTACAAGAAGCTCTTCGAGATGGATGGTATAGACTTTGAAATTGACGAAGAGGCACTTGATTTTATTGTCGAAAAGGCGTTAGAATACAAGCTCGGTGCGCGTGGGCTCAGGTCGCTTTGTGAAAATATCCTCACCGATGCGATGTTTGAACTTCCTAGCACTGACGAAAAGAAGCTCGTGGTAACCCGTGCTTATGCCCAAGAGAAGCTCAATAAATCGGCTCTACAATTGGCTTCATAAATCGCAGCTCCTACGAACGAACCGATAACGAAGCCGTATCGAACCGAACCCATAAAAAGAGGCTGTCCAAGATATTTGGACAGCCTCTTTTTTGTACCTGAGGAGGGAATCGAACCCTCACTCCGAAGAACACGAGTTTGAGTCGTGCGCGTCTACCAATTCCGCCACTCAGGCTTCTTTCTTTGATTTCGGCTGCAAAGGTACAGCTATTTTTTTAATCTGCAAATAATTTCACAAAAAACTTTATATTTTTACTTCACCACTGCTTTCCCCATCTTCCTAAATCCCCTGCTAATGACTGGTAATAAACCTTTTAAAGTGTCACTCAGGCTTTCTTAGGCTTTTTCTGTTTTGCGATTTCTTCCATAATACCTTCTGCCAATTCCTCTTCCACCTCAGCTACATTCTTATCCACTTCCATTTTACCGTCCTTGCGTTTGGTAGCGCTTACCGAGAGAATGCACCCTAGTGCCAAGCACGTCATCCATACCGACGTACCCCCACTACTAATTAGCGGTAGGTTTTGCCCCGTAATAGGGAAGAGCTCCACCGCTACCCCCATATTGATGAGCGCTTGCATAATAATCGGGAAACCAAGCCCCAGCACCAATAGCTGCCCATAGATAGTAGGCGCTTTCTGTGAGATGACCACAATGCGAAAAAGCAATAGTATATAGAGGAACATCACCAAAAGCGCCCCAACAGAACCGTACTCCTCGGTGATGATAGCGTAAATAAAGTCGGAAGAACTCTGTGGAAGAAAGTTTTTCATACGGCTTTTGCCCGCACCTTCACCCAGCAGCCCTCCTTTAGCAATGGCCATCTTAGCACGCTCAATCTGGTAACCCTCCTTGCCGTCATCCTTATCCATAAAGGATTCAATACGACTCATCCACGTATCCACACGGTTGGGAAAAGCATCAGGAAAAGCCTTCACTAAAAGGAAAAAAATCCCCAGAAAAAGCACCCCAATACCAATGACTGAAAGTATGTATTTAATAGGAAAACGCGCAATGAAAGCCAAGGTGAGCACTGAGGCAACCATCAATAGCGCAGTTGAGAGGTTTGAAAGCAACACTAAGCCCGCTACCGCACCTACGGGCAGCCATAGTGGCAAAATTGTCTCGCTAAAAGTGAGCTTCTTGCCGTAATTCTCAGCAAGATAAGAAGCCACATACGCCATCAGCATTACCAAGGCAAAGGCTGAAGGCTGAAACGATACCCCCAAAAGCGATATCCACCGACTCGCATTAGCCCCCTCGATGGTAGTACCGCGTATGGTCGCAAAAATGAGCATCAGCACCGAGAGAATTAAGCCTAATTTTGAGATAGGGCGGAAGAAACGGTAAGGTATTTTATGAACGATGTAGAGCGTGAAAAAGCCTAAGGTAATATACACACTATGCCTAAGAAGGTACCCAAAAGAGGTGCCCTTACCGATCACGTACACTAAGTTAGTGCTTGCACTATAAATAGCCAAGAAAGAACACAAGGTGAACATCCCGATGATTGCCCAAACCGTTCTGTCGCCTTTTATATTTCGCACAAACCACTCCCGCATACGCCTATAATTTGTTTACTTCATCTCTGAACTGGTCGCCCCTATCCTCGTAGTTCTTAAAAAGGTCAAAGCTCGCACAAGCAGGCGATAAAAGCACCGTATCCCCCTTATGAGCAAATCGCTCCGCAGCTCGCACCGCATCAGCCATCGAACGCGTCTCGACGATATCATCAACCACATTCTCAAACGATGCCAATATCGGGCGATTATCCACCCCTAAGCATACAATAGCCCTTACCTTTTCGTGAATATAAGGCAAAAGCACGCTGTAATCGTTGCCCTTATCCTGCCCACCGACGATCCACACGATAGGCGTCTTGATCGTATCCAAGGCAAAGTACACCGAGTTGATATTTGTAGCCTTCGAGTCGTTCACGTAAGTAACGCCCCTGAGGCTGCGCACTTCTTCAAGGCGATGTGGTGCCCCTTTGAAGCCCTTCAGGCTCTCGCGCATCGCCTCATTACGGATATTGACCAAGCGCGCCACCATTAACGAAGCCATCGTGTTCTTCAGGTTGTGCTTCCCTTTGAGGGGAATGGTCTCTACGGCTATTTCTGTCTCTTGATTCTCTATCATAATGTGTATTTTATTATCTTTTAAGTAAGCACCTTCTTTAAGCGTCTTTTCAATAGAAAAAGGAATGAGTTTCGGTCGAAGAGAATGCTTAGTGAGGTACTCAGCAATCACAGGGTCGTCCGCATCGTAGATCAGGTAATCACGCTCCGTTTGGTTCTGTGCAATGCGGAACTTCGAAGCTATATAATTCTCAAATTTATAGTCGTATCTGTCTAAATGGTCGGGAGTAATATTGACGATCACCGCAATGTGAGGGGCAAATTGTCTCTCTACACCATCAAGTTGAAAACTGCTGATTTCCAATACGTAATAGTCAGGGTCGTGTGTTGCTACCAGCTCAGCAAAGCTATAGCCAATATTACCACCAAGCCCCACATTGAGCCCCGCTTCCTTTAGCAGGTGATAGGTCAGTAGCGTAGTGGTAGTCTTGCCATTACTACCAGTGATGCCGATAAGCGTATGATGGGTATAAGCACTGGCAAACTCAATCTCCGAGATCACAGGGATTTCCTTCTCGAGAGCCTTCTTCACGATAGGCGCCTTCTCAGGGATACCGGGGCTTTTCATTATGCAGTCCGCACTGAGTATCAGCTCCTCAGTGTGTTGCCCTGCCTCAAAGGGAATATCTTCACGTATAAGCACCTCGCGGTAATGCTCTTGCAGCTTGCCTTTGTCGGAAAGGAACACCTCCCAGCCCTCCTTCTTAGCTAAGATAGCCGTACCTACACCGCTTTCGCCGCCGCCTAATATAGCGATTCTTTGGTTCTGTTTCATAACTGTCTTCACGCTCTTAAGCGTATCTGAATTGCGAGTGCAAAGGTAAGCCTTTCCCGCTTTGCTTGCAAATATTTTTACAAAAAGTTATGAACATATTCAAGTTTTCTCTAACCCCGAAGTTATCAACAGGCTTTTGAAGATAGCCTTCAACAAAAAAAAGGCTACCCACACGGATAGCCCTATCTCTTATACTCAGCTCTACTCTCTGACCCCTGCTCTCTGTTCCCTAACGGATCAACTATTCATCGGGTCAATATTATAAGCCTTCAGTTTGTTATAGAGTGTTTTACGCGTGAAGCCCAACAGCTTCGCCGCCTCAGTCTTATTGTTCTGAGTCTCGTGCAACGCATTGATGATAAGCTCCTTTTCGTTCTCTTTAGTTGAGAAAGTAAAGCGCTCAGTAGGAAAGTGTCGTGTTTCGCTGATCACAGGTTCAGGAAGTTCATTCTCAGTGATATAGTCACCTTGGGTAAGCAGTGCCGCACGCTTGATCGTATTCGAGAGCTCGCGCAGATTCCCCCCCAAGTGTAAAGCAACATCTTCTGTACCGCCTTCTCAGTAAAGCCCTGTACATCCTTATGCAACTTCTCATTAGCCTTCTCAAGGAAGTACGACGCAAAGATCATCAAGTCATCCTTGCGCTCTACTAGCGATGGCACCTTGATAGAGAACTCATTTAAGCGGTGATACAAGTCCTCACGGAACTGCCCTTTCTCCACCGCCGCCAGCAAGTCCTCATTCGTAGCCGCCAGCACACGGATATCCACCTCTATCTCCTTCGAGCTACCTATAGGTTTGATACGGCGCTCCTGCAAAGCACGCAGCAGCTGTATCTGATTGTCATAGCTCAGGTTACCCACCTCATCAAGGAAAATAGTCCCCCCATTAGCCTCCTCAAAATGACCCTTCTTGTCAGTGATAGCCCCTGTAAACGATCCCTTTACGTGTCCGAAGAACTCACTCGACGCAATCTCCTTAGGGATCGCACCACAATCCACCGCAATAAAAGGCTTACCGCGGCGCTCACTCTTCAAGTGGATCGACTTAGCCACCACTTCCTTACCCGTACCACTCTCCCCAGTGATCAGCACCGACATATCCGTCGGAGCCACCAAGTTGATAATCTCAGTCAGCTTCTTCGAGGCAGGGCTAATCCCCTCAATGAAAGGCGTATCCGCATTGATACTCGGTGCCTTCACAGCCTTGCTCGTGTCAGCAGGCTTCCCTCCAGTAGGCAGCTGCATCTGGCTCTTAGTCGAACTTTCAGCATTCTTAATCACATTCAGCACATCCTCCTGCTGGAAAGGCTTCGAGATATAATCAAAAGCACCGAGCTTCATAGCCTCAACAGCCGTCGAAACCTCAGCATAGCTGGTCATCACCACCACAGGGATCAGCGGCAAAGCCTCCTTAACCTCCTTTAAGAAGTCAATACCATCGCCGTCAGGCAAACGCAAATCAGTGAAAACCATCTTCAAGTTAGAGGTAAGGTTCTTCTGAGCCTCCTCCAAAGTGTAGCATACCACTACTTTATAGCCGTTACGTTCTAAAAAACGACTTAGCATCTTTGAAAACACCACGTCGTCTTCAACTAATAGAATTGGATCTGTCGTCATTATCTAATCTGTTAAAAATAGTAAAATGTTGGTTATTAGCAATATAACTAATTTCGAGTTAGCGTAATAACACAACGCAGGTGCAAAGGTACAAAATATTTACATACAAACTAATAAAAAACATAAAAAAAGACTTTCTTTTTCAGAAAGCCTTTCTTCAATTGCATATTAATACTATTTACTGGTGTGTTTTGAAGTCTTATAACATTAGTTAGGTTCCCTTGTGGGGAACCTGTACTAACGTAATTTGTTTTAAATAGTTTAATAAATGATTTTTGAGTAATTAATTTCTAATTAACTTAGCAATGTTTCTAATTAAATGCGTTGTTTCCCAACAATGCTCAATGAAATTTAGTTCTAACCTTTTGTTTAATGATTCTTATCTAACAATGTTTCTTTTAAGCAATTTTTTCAGTAATCTAATCTAATCGTTTTTTGTTTTAAAAAAATCATTCATTATTATGCACATAGTTGCAAGTTACAAACTTACGATTACCTATATAGAAAATATCGTGCCAAACTTATCAACAACTGTTTATAACTTTGTTAAGTCGTTTATTACCAATAAAATAAAATATTAACAACCTGTTGATAAGTATGCCGTAAGCTGTGTACAACCTGTGTAAATACACATTTTAGGTGTAAAAAATATACGAAATCATTACACAGTTGTCTCGCTAAATACACCCCTTTTGCCCCCTATGCACACTTATCAAGTACACCTGTTAATAACTTTGTTGATAAGCCGAGCATACCTGTTCATAAAGTGAAATTTCCTACTCAAGTATATGCACATTGAGAAAAAAGTCGTACCTTTGCCCAATGAGATTACAAAACACCCAATGGCATACATACACACCTATAATATAGTAACCCCATTAGGGCACAACCTGCAGCACACCCTCGCCGAACTCCTACGAGGAAAATCAGCTATTGCACCCCACCAAGGCTATGGGCAGCTCGAGCCCATCCCCCTTTCAGTAGTGCCCACACAGCCCCTACAACAGCATTACCACGCGCACTATCAGCAGCCAGCCACTAAGCTCGAGCAAATGCTCCTACTCTGTGCCTCCCCCCTGATCGAAGCCATAACGGTTACCAAACGGACAGCCCTTGTACTCTCCACCACCAAAGGCAATATCACCGACCTTTCCAACCCTCACACGCAGCCCTTACCCTTCCTCAGCGATCTGGCACACACCCTCGCCCATAGGCTCGGCATCACCACCCAGCCCATAGTCCTCTCCAACGCCTGCGTCTCAGGGGCAATGGCACTCTCAGTAGCCGATAGGCTGCTCGAAGGAGGCATCTACGACAGCGCTTTAGTACTCGCAGGCGACGTGGTTTCTGAGTTCGTCCTCTCAGGCTTTGCCTCCTTCCAAGCACTCAGTGCCCAGCCCTGCAAACCTTACGACGCCCATCGCGACGGCATCACCTTGGGCGAGGCCGCAGCAGCAGTCTACCTCACCCGTAATCCCCAAGGCGCCTCAGCAAAAATACTCGGTAGCAGTTCTATTAACGATGCCAACCACATCTCAGGCCCCTCACGCACAGGCGAGGGACTCTACCAAAGCGTGCAGAACGCTATGCGTCAGGCAAACATCACCCACGAGGCACTGGCGCTGATCAACGCCCACGGCACGGGCACCCTCTACAACGACGAGATGGAAAGCATCGCCTTTGCACGCGCAGGGCTCACCCACGTGCCCCTCAACAGCTATAAAGGCTATTTCGGGCATACTCTCGGCGCCTCGGGTTTGCTGGAGACAGTGCTTACCGCAGCCCTCCTACGTCAAGGTCTCCTCCTGAAAAGTATCGGCTTCGAAACCCTCGGCGTCAGCG
Organism: Capnocytophaga haemolytica; assembly: GCF_001553545.1. Lineage (NCBI taxonomy): Bacteria > Pseudomonadati > Bacteroidota > Flavobacteriia > Flavobacteriales > Flavobacteriaceae > Capnocytophaga > Capnocytophaga haemolytica. Next base: position 969,714 of record NZ_CP014227.1, read on the forward strand.
AGCCTATCAACGTGCTCACCACCACCCAAAAAACCAACCGACGCCATTTCCTAAAAACAGCCTCAGGCTTCGGTGGCAGTAATACCGCTTTGGTTTTAGAAGTCAGTAGTCAGAGATCAGAGAGTAAAGAGTAGATAGTAAAGGATAAAGAAAAGAATAAATAGTAAAAAGTATAGCGCTAGCGTCCTCCCCCTTTGAAGGGTTGTAACGCAAGCTGGCACAGCATCAGTAAGTAAAATACCAAAGGCTCAGGTCTTATCAGTGTCTGATCTCTGATCCCCGCCCCCTGACCCCTAAATATATTAAGTTATGAATAATTCAACAAAAAAAGCACTCATCACACTGGTGAGTTTCGTAGTTTACGTACTGCTTTCTAAGCTGTACTATGTGCAGTTCTGGGAAGTACTTTCCGCCAATATAGGCGATAGCCACCTCTCCTCGTTTCTGGTAAGCCTACTGTTGGCATTGCCGATCGCAGTAGGAGCTTTGCTATTGGACAAAGCAGCCGATTTCCCTCGCAACATAGGCTTGCAAGGTAATATAAGGCAAGGCTTACGTGTAGGCTGGGTGGCGCTGTTCACCTTTATGCTGCTGATAATTATCCTCTCACTAGCAAGCCGCTATGTGCTTATGATCTTTTTGGACTTTTTGAACATATTTACAAGCCCATCACTGCTGTTTTTCACCCTCTTGACACTCCTCCTTGATGCGATTATCGACCAAGGGTTTATCTTCAGAAACCTCTTTCAACACACCCGATTGGGCGTACTGCCCATAGTGCTTATCATCGCTTTGGTGCCAGCAGTGATAGGATTTATCTTCTTCCTATCTCACCCCTCCTATTCAGGTACAACCCTCTGGCATACAGCAGCCTTTGTAGGCTATATATTTACCGATACCCTACTAATCGTCCTCCTTAACACCTTCTGGATCGCGTGGCTGTATGTGGAGTGGAAGATGAATATTTGGGTAGTCATCTTTGTGCAAATGGTGGTAAACCTGCTCTATATGTGTTTTCACAACCTTTATATCAATGCACTCATTATTGCCTCAGTGGTTATCTATACCGTTATTTACAAACGCAAACACAAGCTGCCCTTTGAGGTCAATAAAGATAATCTTTGGGTGAAAAAGCACAAAGAAGAGGACGATAACAATACTCAAGAAGTGATCAGATGGAACAATGTATAATAGAAAAAGGGGCAATCACCTACAAAGGTGAAAAGCTATTCTCAGCGGAAGGCGGGGCGTCATTTGCCGATTTTGCTAAGCAGGCGTTACATTTCTTGCAGGTAGATTACCCGAAATTCTTTAAGATGGACAATCTCAGCAAGCTCGCTTTTTTAGCTGCCGAAGTGCTCCTGCAAGCACTCCCCCAGAGGAAAAGAAAGGTGTAGCACTGCTCTTCGCCAACCGCTCTGCCAGCTTAGACACCGACCTTAGGCACCAGCGCAGCATTGCCGACCCAAACAATTACTACCCCAGTCCCGCCGTATTCGTATACACCCTGCCCAACATCTGCTTAGGTGAGGTGAGTATTCGCCACGGGCTGCACACCGAGAACGCCTTTTTTGTATTCGATGCCTACCCCGAGGATTTTTTTACCCAGTACAGCAGCCTCCTACTGCAAAGAGGGCTGGCTGAGCGCGTACTCTGTGCTTGGGTTGATTTCTTAGAAGGCGACTATAAGGCAGTAGCGACATTAATTTAATGAATTTGCTTTTTATTTCCGAAAAAAGTCGTACCTTTGCCGCCTGAAATTTATATCTCGAACATTGCATTAGAAATCTGTTCCTTGGTTATAAAGTAATTCTTTAATAAATTATAACCTACTTTGGAGAATCCCCCTTTGAAGGGGGAGCCTAAAAGGCGGGGGTTGTAACTGAAAAATGAACTACTTCTATCGCTATGTTTTAATCTGTAATTTGGGATTTTTAACAGAAAAATATAATGGATTCACTTATTTTAGAACTGAAAAACAAAATTATCGAAGTGCTTAACTTAGAGGATGTAAAGCCCGAGGATATCAATGAAGATGAGCCCCTATTCGGCACTGGCTTAGCACTCGATTCTATCGACGCCTTAGAGCTTATTGTGCTCTTGGACAAAAACTACGGTATCCGCTTGGACGACCCTAAGAAAGGCAAGGAAATCTTCCAGTCTGTCCGCACAATGGCCGACTATATCAAGGCTCACAGAACCAAATAACAATGCCAGCAAAGGTAGTGATCACAGGGATGGGAATAATCTCTTCGATAGGTGAAACTGTCGAAGAGAATTTCGATGCCCTTATCCATCGCCATAGCAGCATCAGCACCCTTGAAAACTTCGAAAGCCTGCATAAAGACACAATAAAAGTAGGCGAGATAAAGCACACTGATCGAGCACTCATTCAGCGCTTAGGCTTGCCTGAGGTCAATAGCCACTCACGCACGTCACTACTGGGGATCATCGCCGCCGATGAGGCACTCAAAAGTGCTGGTATCGACCCTAAAAAGACCCCTGAGGTAGGCTTGATAATGGCTTCGAGCGTCGGCGGGATGGATATGACCGAGCGCTATTTTTACCAGTATACCGATAATGTGCCCCTGAGGCGCTATATCGCAACACACAACATAGGCGAGGTAACCCACCAAATTGCCGATTACTTTGCGCTCAGACAGGTAGTTACCAGCCTAAGCACGGCGTGCTCCTCATCAGCCAATGCCATAATGACGGCAGCTCATCTCTTGCTTACGGGTAGGGCTGAGGTACTCTTAGCAGGTGGGGCAGATGCCCTCTCGAAGTTCACTATCAATGGCTTTCACTCACTGATGATCCTCTCCGATACCGACTGCACTCCCTTTGATGAGCACCGCAAAGGGCTCAACTTGGGTGAGGCAGCTGCTTTTCTGGTGATGGAAACTGAGGAGAGCGCTCGCAAAAATGGCAGAACCATCCTCGCCGAGCTTTCAGGCTGGGGCAATGCCAACGATGCTTATCACCAAACCGCCTCTTCAAGCGATGGACAAGGAGCTTATCTCTCTATGCAGAAAGCCCTGCAAGCCTCTTCTTTACAGCCCTCACAGATCGACTATGTCAATGCCCACGGCACCGCAACCATCAACAACGATCTTTCGGAAAGTCACGCCTTGGAGCGCATTTTTGGTGTGGCGACAATGCCTCCTTTTAGCTCTACAAAAGCCTATACAGGACATACTTTGGCAGTGGCCTCAGCAGTGGAAGCTATTTACAGTATCTTAGCCCTGCGAGAAGGGTTAATATGGCCTAACTTGAACTTCACCACTCCGATGAGTGAAGTAAACATACGCCCTGAATTACAATTGAAAGAAAAAATACTCCACCACGTTCTCTCCAACTCCTTTGGCTTCGGTGGAAACTGCTCAACCTTAGTCTTTTCAGCCTTTTAAAACTCTTTGATAAGAGGTTGCTTATCATCGCATTTACCATAAAAAATCACCTGTCACATAAAAAAACGTTCTTTTTTTTGGTGTGGAAAAAATAATTGTGTACTTTTGCAAAATATTTGTGTATGGTACCTCTTTAGGAGCACTACACACACTAAAAAGTGTTTAATAGAAAGGAATTTACGATGAATAAAATCACCGCAGCCATCACGGCTATTGGCAGTTACGTGCCTGAGGATAAGCTCACTAACGCTATGTTAGAGCAGATGGTAGACACCAATGACGAGTGGATTTACACCCGCACAGGCATCAAAGAACGCCGCATACTGAAAGACCCTAACAAAGGCTCCTCCTTCTTGGCTATACAAGCCGCCAATGAGGTGCTGCGCAAGCGCGGCATCGATGCTAAGGAAATCGACTTACTCATATTAGCCACTGCCACCCCCGATATGCCTGTGGCACTCACAGGTCCGTATGTGGCAAGTGAAATAGGGGCTACCAATGCCTACGCTTTCGACTTGCAAGCGGCGTGTTGCAGCTTCCTCTTCGGCATTTCGATGGCAGCAAAGTACATCGAGTCAGGGCGGTATAAGAAAGTGCTCTTGGTAGGGGCAGATAAGATGTCGTCCATCATCGACTACACCGATAGGGCTACGTGCATCATCTTTGGAGACGGTGCAGGGGCAGCACTCTTTGAGCCTAACTACGAAGGCTTAGGCGTGCAAGATGAGATCCTAAAAAGCGATGGTGTAGGGCGCAATTACTTGTATATTAAAGCAGGAGGCTCGCTTTGCCCTACTACGGTAGAGACCGCTAAGAACAAAGAGCACTTTGTTTTCCAAGACGGCAAAAGCGTGTTCAAATATGCCGTAACGGGTATGGCAGATGTGGCTGAGGAACTGCTTAAACGCAATGGCTTGGACAAGGATAGCTTGCAATGGCTCACCCCACACCAAGCCAATAAGCGCATCATCGACGCTACAGCCGAGCGCATTGGGCTTGCCCCTGAAAAAGTGATGATGAACATCGAGAAATACGGCAACACCACTTCGGGCACACTCATCTTGGCTATGAGCGACTATGAGCACCTGATGAAAAAAGGCGATAATGTGATATTTACTGCCTTTGGCGGAGGCTTCACCTGGGGGGCTATCTATGTGAAGTGGGCTTATGACGGGAAATAAGTAATGAGCAGAGAGTAGAGCGTAAAGAGTAATAAAATAAAAGGATAAAAGAATAAAACACATATACGTATGGATTTAAGAGACATTCAGAATTTGATTAGATTTGTTGCCAAGTCGGGTGCCAGTGAGGTGAAGCTCGAGATGGAGGACGTGAAGATCACCATCAAAACCAATCCCGAAGAAGGCGGCAAAGAGCAGGTGTTTATCCAGCAGGTGCCTGCGGGGCAACCTTACCAAATGCCCGTAGCACCAGCCCCTGCGATTGCGCCTACACCCGCTGCAGAGGTACAGCCTGCTGAAACCAAAGCAACGCCTGCTGAGGACGACAGCAAGTATGTAGTGGTAAAATCGCCAATGATCGGCACCTTCTACCGCCGCCCTGGTCCTGATAAGCCACTATTAGTGGAAGTAGGGAGCAGCATCACCAAAGGCAGCGTGATCTGCATTATTGAGGCAATGAAATTGTTTAACGAAATAGAATCGGAAGTTACAGGTAAAGTGGTGAAAATCTTGGTGGATGATGCCTCTCCAGTAGAGTACGACCAGCCACTCTTCTTAGTAGATCCATCATAGTAGAGATCAGGAGTCAGAGGTCAGAAAGCAGAGATTAGAGGGCTATTATGTGCTGATTACTAAAACTAAAATATTATGTTTAAAAAGATATTGATTGCGAATCGCGGTGAGATTGCGCTCAGGGTGATTCGTACGTGTAGAGAGATGGGTATCAAGTCGGTAGCGGTGTACTCCACTGCCGATGCCGATAGCCTCCACGTGCGCTTTGCCGACGAAGCGGTATGTATCGGTCCACCAGCGAGTAAGGATTCTTATTTAAAGATACCAAATATTATTGCAGCTGCTGAAATTACCAATGCAGATGCCATACACCCAGGCTACGGATTTCTCTCTGAGAATGCTAAATTCTCAAAGATATGCGCCGAGCACGGTATTAAGTTCATCGGGGCATCACCTGAGATGATCGACCGTATGGGCGATAAAGCCTCAGCCAAGGCGACAATGAAAGCCGCTGGAGTGCCTACTGTACCCGGCTCAGACGGGCTCATCGAGTCGCTCGACCACGCCAAAAGGGTGGCTAATGAAATCGGCTATCCTGTGATGCTGAAAGCTACGGCTGGGGGCGGTGGTAAGGGAATGCGCGCCGTATGGAAAGAAGAAGATCTGCAAAAGGCCTTAGAAGATGCGCAACAAGAGGCAGGGGCTGCCTTTGCCAACGATGCGATGTATATGGAAAAGCTCATCGAAGAGCCACGCCATATTGAAATACAGATCGTTGGCGACCAATATGGCAAAGCGTGCCACCTCTCTGAGCGCGACTGCTCTATACAGCGCCGCCACCAAAAGCTCACTGAGGAAACACCTTCGCCCTTTATGACTGACGACCTGCGCAAACGTATGGGCGAGGCTGCCGTAAAAGCGGCTGAATACATCAAGTACGAGGGGGCTGGTACGGTAGAGTTCTTGGTGGATAAGCACCGCAACTTCTACTTTATGGAGATGAACACCCGTATACAGGTGGAGCACCCTATCACCGAGCAGGTGATTGACTACGACCTCGTACGCGAGCAGATACTCGTAGCCGCAGGCGTGCCTATCTCAGGGAAGAACTATACACCTAAGCTCCACGCAATTGAGTGCCGTATCAATGCGGAAGACCCTTATAACGACTTCCGCCCTTCACCAGGGAAGATCACCACGCTGCACGCCCCAGGAGGGCACGGCGTACGCTTGGATACGCACGTATATAGCGGCTATGTGATTCCGCCGAACTATGACTCGATGATTGCGAAGCTCATCACCACGGCTCAGACGCGTGAGGAGGCAATTGCCAAGATGAAGCGCGCCTTAGATGAATTCGTCGTAGAGGGTGTGAAGACTACAATTCCTTTCCACCAGCAGTTGATGGAAAACCCAGACTACTTGGCAGGCAACTACACCACCAAGTTTATGGAGGACTTCAAGATGAAGCCAATGGAAGAATACCCCATATAGGAAGATGTTTTCATATTATAGAGAAAAGGCGGCTACCCACACAAGGGTAGCCGCCTTTTTATTGCATTTTTGACGATAAACAAACGAAGCCCAAACGGATCGCCATCGGATAAAGGCTTATAACCAAAAAGGGTCGTTGTAGTCGTCGCGTTCGGTGTGATGTGATGCGCCTAAGTTTCTGCCTATTTCCTCCAAAGTAGCATCACTGAGATGGGCTTCCATATAAGGAAAGAGTTCACGCTCCTCATAGCGGATATGCCTTTTGAGCAGCTCTGCAAAGAGTGCTAACACCTCAGTATCGTGCTGATTGATAATCACTCCTACCATCTCGCGCATCTGCTGATGCTCAGCTAAAGCCTGCCTTGTCAGCTCATTGTCAATGTAAGGAAATAAGTACCGTTCCTCTTCCTCAAAATGTTTACATTGGTTGTTCTCCCAATAGAATTTAACGAAAGTAGCAATGCGTTCAGGGCTTATACCGTCTTTAAGCCCCTTATTGATTTTCCACGCACAGAGTAGCCCAAAGTGGTGATCTTTTGAGAGCAGCACGATATTCTCATTTCTCTTCATAAGGATTTAATATTTATAAGGTAAGTGATTATTTGTAAGTGAGTTCGGCACCAAATAGAATAGCGAAATGTCTCAGGATGTGTTGCTTTACTTCTGCTATATCTACCTGTGCTTGTCCCAGTTCCACATTGAGAGAGGTAACAGCCTTCCCCCTAATGCCACAAGGGATAATATTATCAAAGTAGCCGAGATCAGTATTGACATTTAGTGCAAAACCGTGCATCGTAACCCAGCGCGAAGAGCGCACCCCCATAGCACAGATCTTACGGGCAAAGGGTGTGCCCACATCGATCCAAACACCCGTCTCACCTGCACTGCGTTCTCCCTTGATACCGTATTCAGCAAGTGTACGGATAATAGTTTCTTCTAAGTAGCGGAGGTACTTATGGATATCAGTAAAGAAGTTATCCAGATCTAAGATAGGATACCCCACAATCTGTCCTGGTCCGTGATAGGTGATATCGCCTCCGCGGTTAATCTTGTAGAATTTAGCACCCTTTTGTGCTAAAACTTCCTCACTGACCAGCAAATTGTGGATATCGCCACTCTTCCCGAGGGTATACACGTGTGGGTGCTCTACAAAAAGAAAGTAATTCGGCGTAGGAAAGTCCGTATTCTCGGTGCGATTACGTCTCTTTATCTCAATAATGCTGTCAAAGAGCTGCTCTTGGTAATCCCAAGTATCTTTGTAATCGCGATTACCTAAATCTTCTATGGTGATTTGCTTATTCATTATATTCCGTCGAAAGTATTACCTTGTTTCATATCGCCTGTGTTGTAGCCTTTCATAAACCACTTTTTGCGTTGTTCTGAGGTGCCGTGGGTAAATGAATCAGGCACTACGTGTCCTTGTATACGTTTTTGGATAGCGTCGTCGCCAACAGCTTGGGCAGCACTGAGCGCTTCGTCGATATCGTCAGCATCTAAGAATTTCTTGTCGTGATGGGCAAATACCCCAGCGTAGAAGTCAGCTTGCAATTCCAGTGCTACTGATAGCTTATTTGCCTCTGTTTTGCTAAGGCGTTGTTGGGCATTGTGCACTTTGGTAGAAGTGCCAAGAAGGTTCTGTACGTGGTGCCCTACTTCGTGCGCCATTACGTAGGCAATGGCAAAATCGCCGCCTTTAGCCCCAAAGCGCGTTTTGAGCTCTTCAAAGAAATCCATATCCATATAGAGCTTTTCGTCAGCAGGGCAATAGAATGGCCCCACTGCAGCCGATGCTTGTCCGCAGCCTGTATTAACGCTCTGACTGAAAAGCACGAGCTTAGGTTTGCGATACGTACCATAGCCGTTCTCAGCAAAGAGTTGCGTCCACACATCTTCGGTGTCGGCGAGCACCGTAGCAGTGAATTGACCTATTTTCTTTTGTTCAGCGGTAAGCTCTACTTGCTCAACAGCTTGCTGACTTCCGCCCTGATTGAATTGATTGACTACGTTGGCAACGTTCTGTCCTGTTTCTCCACCGAAAACCTGTAGAAGCAGCACGATTACTCCGATGACACCTCCACCAGCGATCACTTTACCGCCAGTGCTACGAAGCCCACGACGGTCTTCTACATTGCTACTTTGTCGTCTACCTTCCCATTTCATAATTGACTATTTTTACTATTAATTGTTATTCAGGGGGCAAAGATACAAATTAATGATAAATGTTCTAATAATTGACGATTTATTTTTTAGAAGTCAGGCAAGTACAAGCTAATTGTTAAAAGCTTATCAACTGATGATGCCGAGCTTCTTCATTAGGAAAGAGGCGTTCTTCTGCTGGCAAATACCCTCGCGCAAGCGATAGTCAAAATAGAGTTCATCGCCGTTTATTTGCACCTCAAAGCACTTGTTTTGTAGCTTCTGAGGGTAGTGTTGCGCTAAGGAGCATACTTCTAAATCGTGGGTAGCAATCACCCCTACGGCACCGAGGGCTACCATACGCTCAATGATCTTCATAGTGCCGAGCTGCTTATCCTCGGAGTTGGTGCCGCGCAGTAGCTCATCTAAAAGCACAAAGCAAGGCTCTTGCTCAAGGGTGCGAATGATGCCTTGCAGTCGGTCAATTTCAGCGAAGAAGTACGATTTGCCGTCCGTAAGTGAGTCGGACATTCGCATAGAAACCAATATCTTCATAGGGTGTACGCTGGCTTCTCGTGCACAAACGGGCATACCCATCGAGGTAAGTAGCATATTTACCCCCAAAGCGCGCAAAAAAGTGCTCTTACCCGACATATTAGAGCCCGTCAGGATTACAAAAGTGTCTTTACCGAAGTGAATATCGTTGGTGATACGCTCTTTTTCAGGGATAAGAGGGTGCCCCATAGCCGTAAAGCTGATTTCAGGCGTATCCTGAAGCGTAGGATAGGCGAAGTTGGGGTTGTTATAGACAAAATTGGCAAAGCTACAAAGCACCTCCGTAGAAGCCACTCCGCTCAGCCACTGTGCGATGTCCTTCGCATAAGCCTTTTTCCACTGCAAGAGCTGTTGGTAGCGGTGCAGATGATAAAAGGTGAGGGTATTGAACGGTACAGATACGAGGATGTTGCTCATATTGTCGAGGTCGTCTAAAAGGCGTGCCAATTGGGCTATTTTGGCACTTATCCCGTGTTCTTTCTTGTTGTAACGATGCTCAATCATCTCAATGCTTCTCTTAAACGAGTGTAAAGTGTCGTAAGCACGCTCAAAACTAAGTTTTTCTTTCAGTATTTTACCTATAAATGACAAAAATACGAGTAAATTAATCCCCAAAAGCCATTTGCCTACTTGTTTTAGCAGTTCATTGCCGATGGAGTAGCCAATAATGAGTGAAATCACTGCGATAACGGGAGCTGCTTTTATATAAACGGAAGTAAATTTACTGAGAGGCTTGCTTTCTTTTTCTACCCACGCATCGAGTCGCTCATAAAAATCCTCAGAGTCGTTAATCTTGGAGGTCAGTGCGAGGAAATTCTGTCGAAAGTCGAGGTCGGGGGTGAGGGCTTGTATTTGCTGTTGGGTAGCGATAATGGAGGTTTCGTCAGGGTTTAAAAAACGCTCTGCGAGCAACTTACGCCCCAGATAAGTGTGTGTGCGATTGATGTAGTGATAGAGTGAGTGCTCGCCAAAAACATCTAGGTCGTAGCTGTAAGGGTGGTTTTCAGGGGCAAAAGCAGCCCCATTGTCAGCAAAGTATTTTCCTTGCTGCAAAAAGGCTATCTCCTGCTCATTGAGCTTTATTTTGGCTTGGGCAAGGCTACGTGCAAAGGCGACTTCCTTGTGCTTTGAGAGTAGGTATAGAAAGGCTATCACCCCAATAAGCACAGCAATCACCCCCACAAGGCTGAATGCTTTTATCAGAAAATAAATGAGCGTTGCCAAGCTCAGGAATAGTCCCAAGCGCAGGTAGCTCAGGGTGTTATATCTTCGTGTAAGCCTTTGGTATAGGGCGGTTGCCTCAGCGAGTTTTTGGGTGTAAATCATCATCGAATCCAGTTGCTACCTCGGCTAGCGTCTAACCGTAGGAAAATAAAGAGTAAAATAGTGAATGACCACAAGCCCGATCCTCCGTAGCTGAAGAAAGGTAGAGGAATCCCAATAGTAGGAATAAGGCTGATCACCATACCGATATTAATCACAAAGTGCACAAACAAAATGGAGACCACACTGTAACCATATACACGGTTGAACTTCGATTTTTGCCGCTCGGCAAGGATAATAAGCCTAAAAAGCAGCATTGAGAAGACCACCACCACTGCCGTAGTGCCCACGAAACCCCACTCCTCGCCGATGGTAGTGAAAATATAGTCGGTGTGCTGCTCAGGGATAAAACTCCCCTTAGTGCGCGTACCTTGTAGAAATCCTTTGCCAAAGAAGCCTCCAGAGGTGATCGCCGACTCTGCCATATTGGTATTGTAGGCAAAATCACGTTTCATAGCTGCTATCTTAGCAGGGTCGTTCTCCAAGCGCAGCCATAGGTTGAGCCTATTGCGATGGTGCTGTTTGAGTACCCCCTCATAGGCAGGCTTGGTAATCATTGCACTAGCAAGGCAGAGAAGTGATAGGATAAATATATTCTGATATGGAATATGGTGTTTCTTCCTTTTATACCAAATAGCATAAATAGTAATACACAGCGCTGCCCCTAAGATGGTAATGGTAGCACCGAATTTTAGAGTGCTGACAAAAGTGACCCCCGCTAAGAATATGTAAAATAAAAAGGCAGAGGGCATTCCTTCCCTAAAAAGTACAAAAACTAGTGAGAAAAAAACAATCAAACTCCCTACATCAGGCTGAAGCAAGATGAGCACTGCAGGGATACATATAATCAGGATTGCCTTCATCAGGTCTCTACTACTGCGCTCAATATGAGTATGAATATCACTCACGTAGCGCGAGAAGAATAGCGCCGTAGCTACTTTGGCAAATTCGCTGGGCTGTACCGTGATACTGCCAATAGCATACCAAGCTTTAGCACCATTGGTCTCCTTCCCAAAGACGAACAATCCCAAGAGCAAGAGTATTGAAATACCGTAGAAGATAATAGCTGTATTCGGGAAAAATCGCGAATCAATAGCTAAGATAAAAGTGATCAGTACAAAGCTCAACTCAATGAACATCAGCTGTTTGCCGTAGAACTGGTTTAGGTCGAACACTGAGGTAAAGTTGGTGTCGTTATAGGTTGTAGAGAAGATAGCAATCCACCCCATTATTACTAATAGCAGGTAGAGGATTACTGAGAACCAATCGAGATTTTTAAGAACACTATGCCTCATAGTTTCTCAATTAGTGTTTTTTGCGAAACAAAAAGTACAAAGCACATTCCACAGCCCATTGGAGCCATCTTTTTTCGGTAGATACGAATGAAAACCACGTGCCAGCCAGTAGGTTTTTCAGTGTAAACTGCTCTTTAATACCCACCACGTGATTCTTTAAGGTGAGTGTATCTATTTCCTTTTGAAGTTTAAGTATTTTCAGGTCGGTATCGATCTGCTCAAAGGAAGTGTATATTTTATTCTTGATCATTTCTTACTAACTATTGGGTTGGAGCCGCAAAGATAGTAATTTTATGAAAACTGAGCAAATGTTTTTACTTTTAAAGAAAAAAAAGACTGCTCAAAAAGGTATTAACCCTTGAGCAGCCTTAGTCTTGTCTGTGATTTACTTCTGTAGCTTAGCATTGGCTTGTTTGAGTGCTGCTAATTTTTTTTCTAAGAAAGTGATCACATCTTCAGCTTTATAGCTTGACTTTGAGAGGAGGTTATCAACCTTATCTTCCAATGAACCCTTCAATTCCGATGATTTCTCTTTTACGGTATGTGTGAGTCTATCAATTTGGTCTTTGAGCTTTTCTGCTGATTGTCCTAACCCGTCTTTGATCTTTTTGCGGGTTTTCTTTCCTTCATCAGGAGCAAATAAGATACCTACTCCTACGCCTACTGCCACACCTGCGGCTAAGGCTAATAATACATTTCCTGTTTTTGCCATAATTTACTATTATTAAAGTCACAAGAGGGTGAGATGCCGCTCTTATGAGTGTTATTCTTATAATTGATAAGTACTTTTAAATGCTACAATGTTGATAGTGTCTTCAGTGACTGTATAATAAATCCAAAAGCATTTTAACACTAATATCTGCCTATACGATGGGTCTTCAATAACCATCTTGCCTACAAAGGGATTGTTCATCAGAATCGTTTCTATAGCATTGACTTCCTTAATAATTTTAAGAGGGTAACTTTCAGATTGATTATGTTCCTTCCAAAAAATTAATTGATTGTGGTATGCTATTTTAGCAGAGAATGTCCAATTTATCTTTTGCATATTAATAATGCTTCTCGATATACTTCATCGCTGTCAAAAACCTTTCCTTCGGCAATTTCTCTTGCTCCTATTTGGATCGCTTCCCAATGATCTTCAGGGATGGACACATAGTCATCTTCGTACACGTGCAAGCCACCATAAGCGTTGAGTAAGGCCTTTAAACGCGCTGCTTCTGTATCAGATACTTTTACTGTTAATGTTCTCATATACTAAGTTTTAATATTTATAGATTTGTCTCACTCTCTTCTTCGTCTTTGAAATAGATCTCAGAGAGTTTTGCCAGAAGAGGGCGCTCAATCCAGCGTTTGCGGAAGAGCATCACAATCCCTACGACCAAGATGTAGAAGGCCCCCACGATGAGAAAGCCTAAGGCATCGCTAGAGAGGATACTACCGATGGCATAAGCTGCCGCATACGAGAAGAGAAAGAGCACCAATAGCGCCGTAAGCCCTAATAGAAATATCATTATCAACCCATTGGCTGACTTGGCGATAAACCTAAATAGAAAGAGCTTGTAATAAGCGAGGTTAGTGTGGAGCGTTTCTTCTGCTTGTGCGGGAAGCTCTGTGATGGTTTCTTTAATGTTTTGTACGGACATATTTTTTCTGTTAGAAATTCTTTTCACTCGGCAAAGATACAAATTAATAATCAATAAACAATGATTAACGAGCATTTTTTACTAAAAAAGCGCGACTCTTATTGTCGCGCTTTTCATCAATTAACTAAATTCAAAATGGGATTCTTATGGATTATTTCTGAAAACTAATTGATCGTCGAAGGCATCAATGAGGATTACAGAATCTTTGTGAACGGAGCCGCTGAGGATCTCCTTCGAAAGCTTGTTGAGCACTTCCTTCTGAATGATACGCTTCACGGGGCGCGCTCCGAATTGTGGATCGAAGCCCTTCCTTGCCAGATAATCTACAGCATCATCAGTAGCATCAATGATAATACCTTCCTTGGCTACCATCTTGATAACGGAATCGAGCTGCAACCTTACAATGCTGCGGATATTAGCCTGACTCAGCGGTGTAAACATAATGATGTCGTCAATACGGTTTAAGAACTCAGGGCGCACCGTCTCTTTGAGGAGCTGCAACACCTCAGTCTTCGATTGCTCAATGGCACGCTCGGTATCATCGGGATACTTGTCAAAAGTCTCCTGAATGATATGGCTGCCCATATTGCTGGTCATTATGATGATCGTATTCTTAAAGTCGGCAGTACGTCCTTTGTTGTCTGTCAGTCGCCCTTCGTCAAGTACTTGCAAGAGAATGTTGAAAGTGTCAGGGTGTGCTTTCTCAATCTCATCGAGCAGGATCACTGAGTACGGACGACGGCGCACAGCTTCTGTCAGCTGACCACCTTCATCGTAGCCTACATATCCTGGAGGTGCCCCTACCAATCGGCTTACGGCGTGACGTTCTTGGTATTCACTCATATCAATACGCGTCATTGCATTTTCATCGTCGAATAGGTATTCTGCCAAAGCCTTTGCCAGCTCGGTCTTACCGACACCCGTAGTCCCCAAGAATAGGAACGAACCAATAGGCTTTTTAGGGTCGTGCAAGCCCGCACGGCTACGGCGTATGGCATCGGATACCGCCTCTATCGCCTCTTCCTGCCCTACCACGCGCTTGTGGAGCTCACTCTCTAACTTCAACAGCTTTTCACGTTCGCCTTGCAGCATCTTTGATACAGGGATACCTGTCCACTTAGCTACCACCTCAGCGATATCCTCAGCAGTGACTTCCTCTTTTACAAGGGAGTTCCCCTGTGCATTCTTGTCCAAGTTCTCTTGTAGCTCAGCGAGCTTATCTTGCGCCTCTTTAATCTTCCCATAGCGTAACTCTGCTACCTTGCCATAGTCGCCTTCGCGTTCTGCTCTGTCAGCTTCGAGCTTGTAGTTCTCAATAGCCTCTTTGGTAGCTTGCACCTCGTCGATAACGGTCTTCTCACTCTGCCATTTAGCAAAGATTGCATTGCGCTCTTCTTTGAGGTTAGCCAAATCCACGTTCAAACTTACGAGCTTATCCTCGTCTTTTTCACGCTTAATAGCCTCTATCTCAATTTCAAGCTGCATTATCTTACGGTCGAGCACATCAAGCTCTTCAGGCTTAGAGTTGATTTCCATACGGAGCTTTGCCGCTGCCTCATCCATCAGGTCGATCGCCTTATCGGGCAAAAATCGGTTGGTGATATAACGTTCAGAGAGTTCCACAGCTGCGATGATCGCCTCGTCCTTGATGCGCACTTTGTGGTGAGTTTCATACTTCTCCTTGATACCGCGAAGGATGGAAATAGCACTTTCAGTATCAGGTTCTTCTACCATCACCTTTTGGAAACGGCGTTCGAGTGCCTTATCCTTTTCGAAGTACTTTTGGTACTCGTCCAAAGTCGTTGCCCCAATAGCGCGGAGTTCCCCTCGTGCCAAAGCAGGCTTTAGGATGTTAGCCGCATCCATTGCACCTTCACCACCGCCAGCACCTACCAGCGTATGGATTTCGTCAATGAAGAGGATAATACTCCCCTCAGAGCTGGTAACTTCTTTCACTACTGATTTAAGTCGCTCTTCGAACTCACCCTTGTACTTCGCACCAGCGATCAGTGCCCCCATATCTAAGGAGTAGATCACCTTGTCCTTCAAGTTCTCAGGTACATCGCCTTGCACAATGCGGTGTGCCAGCCCCTCAGCAATAGCTGTCTTACCTACTCCAGGCTCACCGATGAGCATCGGGTTGTTCTTCGTACGACGGGAGAGGATTTGTAGCACGCGGCGTATCTCCTCATCACGCCCGATCACAGGGTCGAGCTTGCCGTGATAGGCTAAGTTGCAGAGGTTCTTCGCATATTTATTTAGCGAGTTGTAAGTGTCCTCGGCAGAGGCACTGGTTACGCGCTCACCACGGCGAAGTTCCTTGATAGCTTTTTCAAGTTCACTTTCGCGTACCCCTTGGTCTTTGAGTATCTGTGCTATCTTGCTTTTTGACTTGAAAATAGCCAATATCAAGTGTTCCAGCGATACGTATTCGTCATTCCACTTCTTAGCAATGTTAGCAGCATCATTGAGCATTGTAGCTGCATCGCGTGAGATGCCTATCTGTCCGCCGCTTACCTTTGGATACGATTCCAAGGCTGCCCCTAACTGCTTATCGACTGCCTCACGATTGACGTTGAGCTTCTTAAACAGGAAAGGCAACACATTCTCATCCACCTCTTCAATGGCTTTGAAGAAGTGCTCATTTTGCAGTTCTTGCTGCCCGAGGGCTTGTACCAACTGCTGCGCTGAGGCTACTGCCTCCTGCGCTTTGATAGTATAATTATTAAAATTCATTTTCTTTTTTAGTGTTTAAGGGTTAGCTTTCAGCTTACTGTCCACTAACGTGTTATACACCTCACTAAGGGCAACAAGCGTGCCAAAGCTGAAAAACCTGCCATTTTGTCAGGAGGGGTGTCTGGAGGTAATTTTACAATATGTAATAGTCCATTACTGCTTTATGTACCTTGGTAGCAGGCCTCCCTTAGCACTACTTTTTTTAATTTTCTTTCTATTTTTCTTGTTTTTCTAAAAAAGGTGTAACTTTGCCCCGTGAACCAGCTGAGAGTTTTCTGCTATGGTGAAAACTCAAAGCATAAAACGAATAATAATAATGATTAAAGAATCAGAACTTATTTTAAACCCTGATGGCAGTGTATACCATCTGAACCTAAATCCTGAAAATGTAGCTACTACCATTATCTTGGTAGGCGATCCTGACCGTGTACCACGTGTGAGTGCACACTTTGAAACGGTTGAGTTTAAGACACAAAAGCGCGAGTTTTGTACTCATACGGGCACTTATAAGGGTAAGCGTATGACGGTACTCTCTACGGGTATTGGTCCTGATAATATTGATATTGTTATCAATGAGCTGGATGCACTTTTTAACATTGATCTTACTACGCGTACACCAAAAGCCACTCATACAGAGCTTAATATCGTGCGTTTTGGTACTTCAGGTTCGTTGCAGGCGGACATTCCTGTGGATAGCTTTGTGCTCTCTTCGCACGGGCTAGGTATGGATAATATGTTCCACTCATACCGTGATGCAGCTACTGTGCGCGACCTTGCTTTAGAGGAGGCTTTTATCACACATACCCATTGGTTTATGGATAAGGGAAGACCGTACATCATACCGTGTGGACAAAAGCTCAAGGCACACATTCTTACTTCTGAGGTCTTTGAGGGAATTACAGGTACAGCACCAGGTTTTTACGGTCCACAGGGACGTGTATTGCGCCTTGCAGTGCAGGACCCACAACTCAACGATAAGCTACATAGTTTTAACCACAAAGGACATCGTATGACGAACTTAGAGATGGAAACTTCGGCTATCTACGGGCTCTCGGCACTCTTGGGACATCAAGCAGTATCGCTTAATGCTATCATTGCTAACCGTCCTACAGGTACTTTTACCAAAGATCCTAAGCAGGCTGTGGAACGCTTGATAGCCTTTGGTTTAGAGCGATTGAGTAGCTTTTAGCATATAGGCGTATTACTCTCTGCTCTCTTTTTATTCTTCATTGTGATAGAAATGCAAAAACAATCTTATCATATCTCTGATTTTTGTGCTGCCATAGAAATCCGTGTGCGCTTCAGCGAAACCGATCCACTGGGTATCGTATGGCACGGCAATTACATCAAATACTTTGAAGAAGCCCGCGAGGCTTTTGGGCGCAAGTATGGTATTTCGTACTTAGACGTTGAGAGACAAGGCTATGCTACGCCTATCGTCAAGAGCCTTTGTGAGCACAAAAAGATGGTGCGCTACGGCGAGACCCTCCGTGTGGAAGCCCACTACCAGCCTACCAATGCCGCCAAACTCATCTTCCACTACTTCATCTACAACGCCGCTGAGGAGCTCGTCTGCACAGGACTCACTGAACAAGTGTTTACCTCCTTAGAAGACCACAGTCTGGCACTTTATTTGCCTGAATGGTTTAGACTTCAAAGCGAGGAGCCATAGGTGTTATCACCCTGTGTGGTATGGTGTTTTAGCCGAAGAATATCGGTTTTATCACAAAAGTGTTTTTCCTGTAATTTTAACATTTCACTGAAATTATTTTCAAAAAGGTTTTAGTGTTTAAAAAAATTATACTAATTTTGCGGCATTTTAATAGCTCTAAACAATTAGTTATACCAAATGCTGGTCGCTGATCAGTGACGCTGAATCACTACCTTTTAAGATGATACACACTTTTGAAATAGCACAGTTTACCACCTCGGTGGGCGTACGGGTGGAAGCACTTCGGGTGCACTACCAACTCTATGGCTGTGAGCTGGGGTCGGCACCTGTGGTGGTAATCAATCACGCGTTTACGGGCAACTCTCAGCTGACGGGTAAAGACGGATGGTGGAGCATTGCTGTGGGCGACAGGCGACTGATTGATACGACGCGCTTTACGGTGGTGGCTTTCAATATCCCTGGTAATGGCTATGGTGCAGGAACTGATGAACTTATCTTCAATTACCAACATTGGACGGCGGTAGATGTGGCGCGCATCTTTAATTACGGTATCACAGAGGTGCTGGGCTTAAAGGAAGTCTACGCCCTTGTAGGCTGCTCGCTGGGGGGTGGTATCGCTTGGGAGATGGCTGTGCTTGCCCCTGCGCTCTTTGAGCAATTGGTGATCATCGCTGCTGATTGGAAGGCAACGGACTGGATCATAGGCAACTGCCTATTGCAGGAGCAGATACTCAAGAACTCTAACAACCCGCTACACGATGCGCGTCTGCACGCAATGCTCTGTTACCGTACGCCGCAGTCGCTGAAAATGAAGTTCGACCGCAGTACACACCTACCCACACAGCTTTACAACGTAGAGAGCTGGCTACTGCACCACGGCGAGAAGCTACAAGAGCGCTTCTCACTCTCCGCTTACAAGCTGATGAATCAGCTGATTAAGACCATTGACATCACTCGCGATCACGATAGTTTTGCAGCGGCAGTGCACGACCTCGATAGTGAGATTACGCTGGTGGCGATTGACTCTGACCTGTACTTTTCACCTCAAGAGAACCGCGATACCGCTGAGGAACTGGCGGCCTTGGGCAAGAGTGTGCATTACAAAGAGATCCATTCGGTACACGGGCACGACGCTTTTCTGATCGAATTCCGACAATTGGAGCGGTTGTTGAGAGGTTGCTTTGAGGAGTAAACCCTAAGAGACTTTATCTTCTATCTGCAATATATGTGTTTTGCAGCTTATTTTTCTTTTATCAATTGCATAGCCCTCACTTAGCTGAGTCTAAAAAATAGCGCTCATTATCCGTATATTTTCCGTACTTTGTCCGTATTTATTCCGTAGGAGCTCCTATTGGAAATATTTTCTGTATCATATTATTTACAAGGGGCTACTGGGTGCTATGCCTCTGATTTAAGAGTTTTATAATAGAATGCTATTTTATTTTTTTTATAAATTTTGGAAGTTTTTCATTGCCAATTAAAATATTCTTAGTATTTTTGCGGCGTAATCTTAGATAAAAAGAAAGCTATGAAGGTATTAAAATTCGGGGGGCGCTCGCTCTCCAACGAGGGAATCAGCAAAGTGGTAGCTATCATCGGTAAGGCGGCGACTGAGGGGGCTGTGGCTGTGGTAGTATCGGCACGGGTAGACGCCACCGATAGGCTCTTAGACCTATTGGAGCAAGCACGCACAGGTGAGGACTACACCCCAGCCTTATCGGCACTAAAAGCCTACCAATCGGCGGAGTTTGGCGTAGACCTTACCAATGAATTCCGTCTGTTGGACAAGCTCTTAGAGGGCGTATCACTGCTGAAAGACTATACCCAGCGCACTGCCGACTTAGTGCTCGCACAAGGCGAATTGATGGCGGCACAAACCGTAGTGGCACTGCTGAGGCAAGGGGGCGTGAAAGCACGCTTTGTCGATAGTCGTGAGATCTTTAAGACGGACGCTGTGGTAGGCAATGCGCAGATACTCAGTGGGGTATCGGAAGAGAAGACGCGTGCACTCTTTGCTGAGATCGCCCCGAGAGAGGTGGCTGTGGTTACGGGCTTTATCGCTTCCACCGAGCACGGCGAAACCACCACGCTGGGGCGCAACGGCAGCAACTACTCGGCAGCGCTGCTTGCCAACTACCTCAACGCTACGGAGTTGGAGAACTACACCCACGTTGATGGTATCTTCACTGCCAACCCCGAATTGGTGCCTGAGGCGCAAATCATACGTACCTTGAGCTATGAAGAGGCAAATGAGCTAGCGAACTTCGGTGCTTCGATACTACACGCAAAGACGATTATCCCATTGATAGAGAAGCAAATACCCCTTCGTATTAAGAATACCTTCAACAGCGAAGACGCAGGTACCCTCATCCACGCACAGAGCGAGGGCGAGGGCATCAAGGCACTCTCTGTAAGTTGCGATAATGCGCTCATTGTGCTGGAAGGGCGTGGATTGCTGGGCAAAGTGGGCGTCGATGCGCGTATCTTTAAAGCCTTGGCACAGAAGCAAGTGAGCGTGAGTATTATCTCGCAAGGCTCTTCAGAGCGTGGTGTGGGATTGGTGGTAGCACAAGCCGACGCCGAAGTGGCAAAGCAGGCACTCGAAGAGGAGTTCTCATACGACTTCTACACCAAGGACGTCAGTGCGGTGAGCATCACCCCTGAGGTGGCGGTCGTTTCGATAGTAGGGCAACCGCTTTCCACTTTCCATCATCCTTATAATGCGCTCATTCGCAACCAGATAGTACCACTGCTCATCAACAACGCCGCTACGGGGAAAAATGTAGGTTTGGTGCTGCACGCCTCGCACTTGCACAAGGCGCTGAACGTTATCCACGGTGAGATTTTTGGGGTGTCGCGCCGTATCAACTTGGTGATCTTCGGCAAAGGCACCGTTGGCGGCACGCTCATCGCACAGCTGATCGCCGCCCACGAGAGTCTTTTAAAGCGCAAGAACCTCAGTCTGCGCATTATAGCCATTGCCAACTCTACGCGTATGCTCACCGCAGCCAAGGGTGTCGGGGGCGATTGGGAGGCGACTTTTGAGCGTGAGGCACAGCCGTATAGCCTCAATACGCTCAAGGCGTTTGTCGATACGCATCACTTGGAGAACCTCATCGCAGTGGATGTAACAGCGAGTAAGGCGTTTATTGAGAATTATATTCCCTTGGTACAGAGCGGGTTCGACCTTGTTTCAGCGAATAAGATCGCTAACACTATCTCGTATGAATTTTACCAACAATTGCGTGAGGAATTGCGCCTGCACCACAAGAGTTACCTCTACGAAACCAATGTGGGGGCGGGCTTGCCGCTGATCGACACCATACGGCTGCTGCATCATTCAGGGGAGAATATCACCCGTATTAAGGGGATCTTCTCGGGGACGCTGAGCTACCTTTTCAACACCTTTTCAGCTGAGGATAAGCCCTTTAGTGAGGTACTCCGTGGGGCTATTGAGAGTGGCTACACTGAGCCTGATCCGCGTGAAGACCTTTGTGGCAATGATGTGGGGCGCAAGCTGCTCATCCTCGCCCGCGAGCTCGACCTCGGCAATGAGTTTGCCGATGTGAAGATTGAGAACCTTATCCCCGAGAACCTCAGAGAGGGCAGCGTGGAGGATTTTCTCGCCCACCTCGCCGTCTTTGACCCTATCTATCAGAAGATAAAGGACGCCCAAGCGCCTAACCACGTGTTGCGCTATGTGGGCGACCTGCACGGCAATTTGGAGGCTACCGAGAGTGTACAGCTCGACGTGAAGCTCATCTCCGTGCCTAAGGACAGTGCGCTGGGGCAGGTGCGCGGTGCCGACTCCATCTTTGAGATCTACACCGACTCGTACGGTGCTAACCCTTTGGTGATACAAGGGGCTGGGGCAGGTGCTTCGGTGACGGCGCGGGGCGTTTTTGGCGATATCCTACGGCTGGCAGAGGCGATGATTTTTAATTTTTAAAGTTTAACATAAATATCTAGCGAATAGTATAGATGCTGAATTCCTTAATCTCTAACCACTAAATCACAATGAAAGTAACCGAACATATCAAGCGTGCCAAAGGCAAAACACTCTTCTCCTTTGAGGTAATCCCCCCGAAGAAGGGCAATAACATTGAGGAACTTTACAAGAACATTGATCCACTGATGGAGTTCAATCCGCCATTTATTGATGTGACTACTTCACGCGAAGAGTTTTACTACATTGAGCACCCCAATGGGCTCTTTGAGAAGCGCATCACCCGTATGCGCCCTGGCACAGTGGGCATCTGTGCGGCAATACAGCACAAGTACAAGGTCGATACCGTACCACACGTGCTCTGTGGCGGCTTCTCGCGCGAGGAGACGGAATACCTGTTAGTCGATTGCTATTACCTCGGTATCCACAACGTGATGGCACTGCGCGGCGATGCAATGAAGGAGCAACGCTATTTTGAGCCTACACGCGGCGGACACACTTACGCCTCACAGTTAGTGAAGCAGATCGCTAACCTCAACCGAGGCAAATACCTCCACGAGGTGATCGAAGCCGATACGAAGGCGGACTACTTCTGCATAGGCGTGGCGGGCTATCCCGAAAAGCACTTGGAAGCCCCCTCGTTGCAGTTCGACCTCGCCCGCCTGAAAGAGAAGGTAGAGGCAGGAGCACACTACATCGTAACCCAGATGTTCTTCGACAACCAGAAGTACTTCGCCTTTGTGGATAGTGTGCGCCAGATGGGCATCGATGTGCCTATCATACCAGGCATTAAGCCCATTGCTACCAAAAAACACCTCCATTTGCTCTCGCAGGCTTTTAAGATTGACTTTCCCGAAGAGCTCGTGCACGAGGTTGAACGGTGCAAAACCAACGTCGAAGTAAAAGAAGTAGGCGTAGAGTGGGCAATCTACCAAAGTCGCGAGCTGAAGACCTACGGGGTGCCCGTGCTGCACTACTACTCAATGGGTAAGGCAGACAACATCGCACGGGTGGTACGCGAGGTATTCTGAGCTTTTACTATCTAAAAAGATATATAAAATCGGGCTTTGTACGAAAGTACAAAGCCCGATTTTATATTAAAACTGTATGTATTTCAAGCGTATAGTCAATCCTCCCTATGCCTCCAGCGCCTGCTTAAAGTCTGCAATCAGGTCGTTGATATTTTCAATGCCGACAGCCACCCGCACCAAGGTCTGCGTAACTCCACGCGCCACCTTTTCTTCCTCAGGGAACTCAGTGTGAGTAAGCGTACTGGGGTGGGTCACTAAGGTTTCCACACCGCCTAAGCTCACCGCAAATAAAGCCACTTTCAGGCTCTCAAAGAAGCTCTTTACCTTTTTCTCATCCTTCAGAACGAAAGAAAAGACAGCCCCTCCTCCTGAGGCTTGTCGCTGGTGAATAGCTTTGCGCTCAGCATCGGCTTCGGTAGGGTAATACACCTTCTCAACGGCAGGATGCAGTTTGAGGTAATGCACCAGCGCCTCAGTGTTGCTCTGTGCGTAGTCCATACGCACTTTCAGCGTCTTGATACTGCGCATCAGCAGCCAACTGTCAAAGGGTGCTATCATTGCCCCAATAGCCACCTGTGCAAAGCTAATCTTCTCAGAGAGAGCATCGTCGTTCAGTACGATAGCCCCCGCAATAATGTCATTATGCCCACTGAGAAACTTCGTTGCGGAATGCACCACCACATCAGCACCTAACTCCAGCGGACGCTGTAAATAAGGCGACATAAAGGTGTTATCGACTATCGTGATGAGCTTGTGCTCGCGGGCAATAGCTACTACCCCCTCAATATCAGTGATATCCAGCAGTGGATTAGAAGGGGTCTCAATGAAGATCCCCTTAGTCGAAGGCAATATTGCCTTGCGGATATTTTCAAGATTAGTGGTATCTACAAAAGATGCTTTAAGCCCGAATTTCCCGAAGATATCCCGTATAATGCGGAAAGTACCCCCGTAGATATCCAGCCCGAAGATAAAGTGGTCGCCTGCCTCAAACACGCTTAGTAGCGTGCTTATAGCAGCCATTCCCGAAGAAAAAGCGAAGCCGTGCTTGCCACTTTCCAATTGCGCTAAAAGCCTTTCCAGCTCGCGACGCGTAGGGTTCGACACGCGGCTGTACTCAAACTCTTGCTCCACACCAAACTCCCTTATCGGAAAGGTCGACGCCATATTGATGGTACTGCCCCATTCTTCTACCTTTTCGCCATTACTCCTTACCCCGTGAATTGCTTTTGTTTCAAACTTCATAATCTTATTATCTCTAATTTCTACTCTCTACTCTCTACTCCCTGCTCCCTACTCTCTATTTACCGTATTTCGCACGCAGTTTTTTAGCGGTGGCTACCATTGCGTGGAGGGCAGCTTTGGTTTCCTCCCAATGGCGCGTTTTGAGCCCGCAGTCAGGGTTTACCCACAGTTGTTCCTTTGGTATCACCTTGATAGCCTTTTCCATCAGTGCAGTCATCTCTTCTTCGGACGGCACACGAGGCGAGTGGATGTCGTACACCCCTGGGCCGATCTCGTTAGGGTATTTGAATTCACCAAATACGTCTAACAGCTCCATTTGTGAGCGCGAGCATTCGATGGTGATCACATCAGCGTCCATAGCAGCGATGGCTTCAATCATATCGTTGAACTCAGAGTAGCACATATGGGTGTGTATCTGCGTCTTATCTTCAACACCTGAGGCGGCTATGCGGAAGGCTTTGATTGCCCAATCGAAATAGGCTGCCCATTCGGCTTTACGCAGTGGAAGCCCTTCGCGAATAGCAGGCTCATCGATTTGAATAACTTTAATACCTGCGCGCTCTAAATCGACTACCTCATCGCGGATAGCCAATGCGATCTGCAAGCAAGTCTCTGAGCGCGGTTGATCATCGCGCACAAACGACCATTGCAAGATGGTTACAGGTCCTGTGAGCATTCCTTTTACGGGGCGATTCGTCAGTGATTGAGCGTACTTACTCCAACGCACGGTCATTGCCGCACGGCGTGATATGTCACCAAAGATAATTGGTGGCTTCACACAGCGCGAGCCATAGCTTTGCACCCAACCGAATTTAGTGAAAGTATAACCCTTGAGCAGTTCGCCAAAGTATTCCACCATATCGTTGCGCTCAAACTCGCCGTGTACCAGCACGTCTATATCTGTGGACTCTTGAAAGCGTATTGACTCCTCAATCTCTTGCTCTAAGAGCTCATCATACTCAGCCTGCGTGAGGTCGCCTTTCTTAAAGCGAGCACGCCACGAGCGCACTTCTGTCGTCTGTGGGAAGGAACCGATAGTAGTCGTCGGGAAGAGCGGCAACCCTAAGGCTGCGTGCTGTGCGAGCTTGCGCTTACTGAAAGGGCTCTTGCGTTGGTCATCACCCTCAGCGATATTCTTCACACGCTCTTTTACCGCCTTATCGTGGATAAGGGTCGAGGTGCGACGAGCAGCCGCAGCGCGTTTGTTCTCTTCGTATGAGGCAGCCTCCTCAGCATTAGGGTTGTCGAATGCCAGTACGGTGAGCAGCTGTACTTCCTTTACTTTCTGTTTAGCGAAGGCAAGCCATTGCTTGATCTCTAGGGTAAGCACCTTCTCGTTGTTTTCAAGCTCTAAGTTGCAAGGCGAGTGCAGCAGTGAGCACGAGGTACCTACGTAGATACGATCCATACCAATCTTAGCTTCTGCTTTATCAATAAGGGCTACAGATGCCTCTAAGTCGTTTTTCCAAACGTTGCGCCCATCTACCAATCCCAAAGAGAGTTTCTTATGAGGAGGTAGCAATTCCAGCACGAGGTCGAGTTGCTGAGGGGCACGCACCAAGTCGATGTGCAGTACTTGCAATGGCAATGAGAGTGTCAAGTTGAGGTTGTCGCCCAAGCCTCCGAAATAGGTGGTGAGGATAAACTCCGTGTTGGGGAACTTCGCCGCAATCGCCTCATAAGTAGTGCGATAAATAGAGGCAGCACGCTCGGGCAAGTCAAGCACCAAGTAAGGCTCATCGATCTGAATAGTCTTAGCACCCGCCTTCACCAAACTCTCGATAATCTCAATATATACAGGCAGCAGACGCTCAGCCAAGTCCAGACGGCTGAACCCAGCTTCTTTCTCCTTACCCAAAAGCAGGTAAGTAAGTATCCCAATAAGTACGGGCTTGGTCTCTACGCCATTAGCTTTTGCCAACTGATATTCCTCTAAAGGCTTGTTGTGTGCAAGTTTAAACTGCTGATTTTTAGTAAACTCAGGAACGATGTAGTGATAATTCGTATCGAACCATTTGGTCATTTCCATAGCCGTAACGTCGATACCATCCTTCTGATAGCCACGAGCCATCGCAAAGTAGCGTTCAAGTGCTGAAAGCTTGCTCACTGAGGCAAAACGCTCTGGTATAGCATTAACAGTAAACGAAAAGTCGAGCATCTGGTCATAATACGAGAAGTCATTCGAAGAAATGAGCTCTACCCCAGCCTCTTGCTGCAATTTCCAATTGTGAATGCGGATTTTATTTGCTTCCGCTACTAAGTCCTCTTGTGAGATCTTGCCTTCCCAATAAGCCTCATTGGCTTTTTTCAGTTCGCGCTTCTCACCAATACGTGGATAACCTAAAACGTTTGATTTCATACGGTAATTTTTATTTTTCTTTTTAGTTAGGAGCGTGATGCTCATTTGTCAATCTGGCGGCAAAGGTACAAAAAGGATTCTTAACTACCAAATATTTTAGCAAAAAAAGTTTTTAATTTTATATTTTTAATATAATTTTATAATAGTTAAAGGTTTTAAAGATGGAAAAATATAGTAGGGTAGGGGTAGTGCTAAACTCCTTTTTTTAGAGCAATACAGCCATTATGATTTTCTTTATAGGATAGAGTTAGGTATTTTTTTGCTAAGACGTTTTTCAAGGTGAGTTTTAATACGGTTCCAGAACGGTTCCAGAACGGATTGTGTGCTGATGGTTTGTTAGTAAAAATTGTTTGTGTTGGTTTTTCTATTTCCTAAAAAAGTATTATCTTTGCCAAAAATTAGTAATCATAGTAGTATAATGAAAACATACTTCCTCATCACAATGCTGCTGCTCAGCAGCTTGAGCTTCGCCCAAGGGCGCTTTACTCAGCCGCAAATGCCGCTGAGCACCGAGCAAGAGAACCTCTTGGCGAGTTTTTCCTTGCCCGTAAAACAGGGTGCTGAGATCACTGCCCTCAGTCTCACTCTGCAAGATAGCCATCATAGTTTGGGCATCAGTCACCTCTCGGTGTATGTGAGCGAAAGCGATCAGCGGCAAGGGGCTACCCTCTACGCTCAAAGTATTGACGTAAAGCATCATACAGAGCTCAAAGGCAGATATACGCCACACGGCAAACAGCTCTTCGTATGGCTCACCGCCAAAACTGTTGAGCAGCCCGACCTACTGGCTACTCTCTACCTGAAAAGCATCAAAGTACATACCACCAAAGGTGCTTACACATTGAAAAACAGTGGGAAAACAGCTCAGCGATACGCTATCACGCTCCGCCAAAGGAAGCAAGACGGCATTGAGTGCTACCGCATCCCTGGGCTGGTAACTACCCCTAAGGGAACCCTCATCGGTGTATACGATAACCGCTACAACAACTGCAAAGATCTACAAGAGGATATCAACATCGGAATGAGCCGCAGCACCGACGGCGGGCAGACTTGGGGACCTATGAAGGAAATAATGGATATGGGCACTTGGGGGAACCTCCCTCAGCAGCTCAATGGCATTGGCGACCCTGCTGTGCTGGTGGACGAGCAAACGGGCACGCTGTACGTGATGGCACTCTGGCAACACGGTCTCACTAAGGATGATACGAGCTGGTGGGGCTCAAAACCAGGGATGACCCCTAACGAGACCGCCCAAGTGATGCTCACCAAAAGCACTGATGACGGACTTACGTGGAGCACCCCTACGAACATCACTGAGCAAATCAAAAAACCTGAGTGGTACCTCCTCTTCCAAGGACCAGGGCGTGGCATCACTATGGCTGACGGCACGCTTGTATTCGCAGGTCAGTTCAGGGACGCACAGCAAGTGCCGCACTCGACGATCATCTACAGCACTGACCACGGTGAGCATTGGCAGATAGGTACTGGGGCAAAAACCAATACCACTGAGGCACAAGTGGTTCAGCTACCTGATGGCAGCCTGATGCTCAATATGCGCGACGACCGCAACCGTCATAACTTTGAGCTCTCGGACAACCTCCACGGTCGCTCGGTGTACACTACGCGTGATATGGGTAAGACTTGGAGTGAGCACCCTACCTCGCGCAAAGCTTTGGTGGAACCTAACTGTATGGCAAGCCTGATTGCCTACACAAGCCCTAAAGGGAAGCACTACTTGTTCTTCTCCAACCCTGCCGATGCCCAAAAGCGTATCCACCTGACTATAAAAGCCAGTGCCGACAACGGGCTTACCTGGGATAAGCTCCCTCAGAAGATGCTCTATGAAGGTGACACTATGGGCTACTCGTGTATGACCCTGATTGAGGGTAAATACATAGGCATACTCTACGAAGGCGCTGCTGGTGAGCTCTACTTTCAAAAGATCCCTATCAGTGATTTTATAAAGTAAAAATCATTTTTTAAGCAATTTGTTACCCCTATATCAAAAAACATCGTACTTTTGCCGCCTAATTTCAACTAACAATTTTCAACAATGAAAAAAATCATCTTCTTAGCATTTGCTTTCAGTGGGTTATATGCCGAAGCACAGCAATCCTTTGCAGGCGTAAGGGAAAGTAACTTTGCAGGCGTATACCAAGTAACTGCCAACCCAGCCTATATGGGGAGCAACAAACGCCTGTGGGATGTGAACATCCTCTCGGTCAATGGCGACTTCAACAACAACTCCATCCCTCTGACCACCGACCTGAACAAGAGCTTCAACGACTACACCCGCGCTGATCAACAGAACGCCTTCCTAAAGCTCAACGAGCTCGATGCCAAGGTAAACGTGGACGTATTAGGACCTTCGTTCTTCTTGCGTGTAGCCAATAACCACTCGGTAGGGATTTTCTCGCGTATACGCGTTCTCGGCAATGTGAAGGACATCAACCCTAAGCTCCTTCAATCGATGCTTTACGATTATAACAAAATCGACCTCCAAAAGCCTTACGAGATAGATATCAACAACCAAGAAGTGATTGCCAACGCTTTCTCAGAGATAGGACTCTCGTGGGCTGGTGAGCTCTATTTCAGTGAAAACAGCGTAGTGAAAGCAGGGGCAAGCATCAAGATCGTACGGGGAGCAGGCAACCTCTATGCAGGCTTCCACGACTTTAACGGTACAGCCACCTTGCGCCCTGACCCTGTAAATCAAAAAGTGTATTTAGATATCAACTCCGCAGGAGGTACCTTCGAAGTGCTCAATGGGGGCACCGACTTCATTGAGGATTTCAATGCCAACAAGCTATTCCGCTCTGAAGCCACCACTGTAGGACTGGACTTGGGTGCTATCTACGAATGGCGTAGAGAAGGCTGCCCTACCTGCCACAACCTGCCTTATGACCTGCGCATCGGTGTATCGCTGATGGATATAGGGCGCATCAGCTACAACGCCAATAACGAATCCTACCGCTACACGCTGCCCAATCAGCAGATTTCGATTGACTTGGATGAACTTTCGCAGGATGAACTGACAAAGGCTATCGGCAACCGACCTAAGGGGGTTCGTGGCAAACTCAAATCATCGTTGCCTACTACCTTCAATGCCAGTGTTGATTACCGCATCGTCAATGGCTTCTACGCCAACTTCTCCTCACAATTCAACCTTGCAGGCAAGAAGAGTGAGGTTTACAGTGCTGTTTACGCCAATGAGTTCACCCTTACACCTCGCTTTGACAGTAACTCCTTTGGGGCTTATCTGCCTATTTCGTACAATGAGATGTCCAAGGCACACGTGGGCTTAGCCCTGCGCTTAGGTCCACTCACTTTAGGCTCAAGCACCTTGCTGAGCAACGCCTTTGGCAAAGAAGCTAAGGAACTTAACTTCTTCGTCGGACTGCGATTCGGACATATGTCCTTCTACAATAATAACGACTAACGTTTTTTTTCATAAATTGCCTAAAAGCTGCCTTTTTACGGGGCAGCTTTTTAGTTTTTTGTACTATCAACGTACTTTATTGGTTACCACCCTACGACTGGCACGGTATTTGTGAAGGAGGTAAGTAGATAACCTTTTTATAGTTTTCACAATGATAAAGTTTCAGTATATTTTTCAGTGCGTGCTCGCCCTGCTTTGCTTTGGGGTGCAAGCACAAAAGTCTGTACTGCCTACCGTAAAGGTGCAGAACGAGACCAATGCCAAGCCGATGCAGCTCCAAGAGCTCTCGGTGGACATCCTCGTGATGGGGCAGACTGCCCTCACTACGCTGGATATGACCTTCTACAACCCCAACAGCCGTGTGATGGAAGGTGAGTTTGAGTTTCCTCTCTCTGACGGACAAGAAGTATCGCGCTTTGCCTTGGACATCAATGGCAAGCTGCGCGAGGGCGTAGTGGTGGATAAGGCTGAAGGACGCAAAGCCTTTGAGGAGATCGTCCGTCGTGGTGTAGACCCAGGGCTACTCGAGAAGACCGAGGGGAACAACTTTCGTGCGCGCGTCTACCCTATGCCTGCGCAAGGCTCACGCCGCATTGTTATCGCCTTTGAGCAAGAACTCGGCAGTAAAGACGGCGAGGATTACTACTTCCTGCCCATCGCTGAAGGAGTGCACTTAAAGAAGTTCAGCCTCCGCACCGAAGTGATCTCCCGCTTGGTAAAAGCCGACATCAAGAACTCACTTTCCCTTGACTTTAAGCAGTCGCGCAGCAGCCTCATCAGCGAAGTGAGCAAAACAGACTTCAAATTAGACAAGAATATCGCTCTACGCTTTCCCAAGGTAGAAAAGCCGCAGCTGCTCACCGCTACCGAAGGAGGAACGACCTACTTCTACGGCAATATCAGCCCCACCTCACAAAAGGTAGCTATCCGCCCCGTCCCTAAGCGCATTGGTATCCTTTGGGACAACTCCTCATCAGCACAACGCCGCGACCTAAAGAAGGAGTTTGCCTTGTTAGAGGCTTATTTTAAAGAGCTAAAGAACGTAAGCGTCGAGCTGACCACCTTCAACATACGCACCTCAACGCCCAAAATCTTTGAGGTGAAGGACGGCAATTGGGCAGCCCTCAAAGCCCATCTGGAAGCCCTCACTTATGATGGTGCTACCGATGGCAATGCGATGCAGTTCAACCCTAAGAACGACCAGACGCTGCTCTTCACCGATGCTATCTTTAACTTTGGTAGCAAGGAGTTCAACCTCTCAGAGGTAGTAAAAAGCCTTAAAAGCCCTGTGGATGTGGTCAATTCAAGCGTTATAGCTGCTACGGACAAGATGCGCTACCTGAGCGCCTCCACAGGCGGCAGCTTCGTCAATCTCGCTACTGAGGAAACCTCTGAAGCCGTCAAAGCCTTATTATCGCAGCCTTACCACTTCTTAGGATATACCGTAAAGAGCGGCAAAGTAGCCAATGTCTACCCCGAGAAAGGCGCCCCTGTAGCTGCGCACTTCACCTTTGCGGGTGAGCTCCTCACCGATGAGGCTACCTTAGTGCTCAGCTTTGGCTATAACCACAAAACCCTTGAAACGACAGAAGTAACGCTCAAAAAAGCAGCTCTTGAAGCCGAAAGTCCACAACTGAGGGCACTCTTACGTCGCGTATGGGCTGAGAAGAAAATAGCCCAGCTACGCCTTGAAGGTACCGATAGCAAGAAGATTGACGAGGTAGGGCGCGCTTATGGTATCGTTACTGAGGGCAACTCGCTCATCGTCTTAGAGACTGTGGAGGATTACCTCCGCTATAAGATCGTGCCTCCTGAAGAACTGCAAAAGGAGTACTATCACCGCCTCGACACGGAAAAGAAGAACAAAGAAGACCGCGAGAAAGAAGTCATCAAGCGTATCATTGGGCTATCAAACGAGCAAAGCAGTTGGTGGAATACTACCTTCCCTAAAGAAGGCAGCAAGCCGCAGAAGAAGGAAAATGAAGAGGAAAGAGTAGTAGAAGTAGCAATGATGCGAAGTTCAGAAGCCCATAGAGATAGCTCTCACAGCAATATAGCTGTGCGTGGCTCACGTAGCATCACTCCTGAGAGAGAAGAAGCAGCTGAATTATCCGAAGTCGTAGTAACGGGAAATGCCCCAAAGAGAGTGCAAGCAATGGTGGGTAGTGTCACAACAGCAAAGAAAAGCAACTCTTCAAAGAAAGTAAAAAGCAGAAGTAACCGCACACCAGCACCAGCAGTAGTTGAAGATATACAAGTGGTAGATAATGCAAACGTAGCAGATGATGAGGTCTCTGATTTTAACTACTACAGAGGAAATGTATACAAGGAAGAAACTTCCAACAAGGCAGGCAAAGTGGTAGTGAGAACTGCCTCAGGAGAAATACAGCTCAACGCCTACAATCCCGATACGCCTTACCTGAAAGTGATGGAATACGCCGAGGCAGACAAAGCCCTCGACACCTATCATCGCTTGAAAAAAGAGTATGGCAACACCCCTTCCTTCTACGTAGATGTAGCCGACTATTTCTTCAAGAAAGGCAATCGAGAGCAGGCAATATTGGTAATCTCCAACTTAGCCGAACTCGGCTTAGAGGACGCTCAACTGCTGCGCGTGCTGGGCTATAAACTCAGTGCCTACACCGCTAAGGCAGAGGCAGTGAACACCTTCCGCAAAGTGCTCAAAATACGTGAAGAAGAGCCACAGAGCTACCGCGACCTCGGCTTAGCCTTAGCTGATAACAAGCAGTACGACGAGGCAGTCAAAACGCTTTATGAGGTGGTAACCCACAATTGGGACAACCGCTTCTACGACGTGCAGCTGATCGTGATGAACGAAATCAACGACCTCATAATGCGCCACAAGGGTATCAATACCTCCTTTATTGATAAGGCTCTCCTGAAAAAAGAACCTGTCGATGTGCGAGTAGTGCTCACTTGGGATACTGACAACTCCGATATGGACTTATGGGTGTTCGACCCCGAAGGCGAGAAGTGCTACTACGGGCATCGCAACACCTACTTAGGTGGCAAGCTCAGCAACGACATCACCCGCGGCTACGGACCTGAGGAGTTTATGCTCAAGAAAGCCCCCAAAGGCAAATACAAAGTGAGCGTAAACTACTACGGCAACCACTCCCAAAAGCAACTGCTACCCGTCAGCCTACGCGTGACCTTCTTCACAGGCTACGGCACCCCTCAAGAGAAAAAACAAGAAGTAACCCTACGCCTATCCAACAACAAAGACGTGTACGAAGTAGGTATGTTCGAGTTTTAAATCACAAACGGATCTGTAACGGATCCACAACGGTTAAAAAGGCTGTGAACACACGCTCACAGCCTTTTTTAATCCCTTAGTGAAATGTTAAAAAAACATTTTTTTCAGCAAGTAGTGCTTTTATGTAAAATAAAATAACTACTTTTGCCGCGTTTTTTTAATAACCAATCATTAATATCAGTATTGTATATGAAAAAAAGATTTATTGTAGCAATCTTATGCTGCTTGGTTTTAGCACTCACACAGTGCACTAAAACCGAAGAAAAAATTGTAGAGAAAGAAGTACACGGAAGTGTCATCCTCTCAGGTAAAGGCGCCCCTACTGCCGCTCAAGGGCAGATAGGCGACTATTATTTAGACCTTACCACCGCCAAACTCTACGGCGCCAAAACTGCCGAAGGATGGGGTAACCCCGTACTCGACCTCAAAGGTATCCAAGGTGAAAAAGGAGACAAAGGCGATACAGGCGCCCAAGGATTACAAGGCGAAAAAGGTGACAAAGGAGACAATGGTAAAGACGGTACCAACGGCACCAATGGAAAAGATGGCAAAACCCCTAAAATCACCATCAGCGACGATGGCTATTGGGTAATTGATGGTCAAAAATCAAACCAAAAAGCCCAAGGTGAAAATGGTACTAACGGAACTAACGGGAAAGACGGCGCTCAAGGTCCTAAGGGCGACAAAGGCGACAACGGGAAAGATGGCGCTCAAGGTCCTAAGGGCGACAAAGGTGACAACGGAAAAGATGGTGTAACCCCTACTGTAGAAATAAAAGATGGCTTTTGGGTTATCAACGGCAAGACAACAGACATAAAAGCCCAAGGAGAGCGTGGAGAAAAAGGGGCTGATGGCAAACAAGGTGAAAAAGGCGCTCAGGGCGAAAAAGGGCTCAAAGGCGACCAAGGAATTCCTGGTAAAGACGGGTCAACCATCTACGCTGGCGAAGGCTTTCCTAAAAGCGATGTCGGTCGTCAGGGCGACTATTACATTGACACCGTAGCTAAGATCTTCTACGGACCTAAGAAAGCCTCAGGGTGGTCGGCTCAAAGCGCTATCTCACTCACTGCCAACACTATCACCACTGACGATTACGAGCTTTCAAGCGATGGCACTACCTTAGTGAAGTGGCTCAACCCCAACACCAAATATTTGGATATGAACAGTATCCCAGCCCTTAAAAACGTCACTAAGATAGAAGCAAATGCCTTTGCTGTCTTTGAAATACAAGGCACCTATCAACTTACATCAATTATTGTAGGTGATAAAGTGACAAGTATTGGGAATGCAGCATTCGACTCTTGCAAAAAGCTAAAAACAGTAGAGCTCCCCGACGGACTTACTACAATAGGAAACAGTACTTTCAACAACTGTTATCGTCTACAAAATATAGACCTCCCAGAGGGAATTACTACTATTGGTAGTGCTGCCTTTGCAAGTTGTATAAAACTCAATGCAATGGTATTTCCTCGCACCTTAAGGAAGATAGAAGTTCGTGCTTTCTTATACTGCATTAGCTTGCACAATGTAATATTCCAAGGAAGAGATACCCCTGAGATAAAGCCTACTACCTTTACTATAGAAGCCAAAGGTATCCCTACTACTTATATCAAGACAATCATTGTTCCAAAAGGATTAGAGGGTACTTATAAAGCTAAATTCCCAGAACCTTACAAAGATAAAATAACCTCTTTGTAACATAATGGTAATTCCTAAAAATAGTCAGCCCCAAGAGTTTATTACTCTTGGGGCTGACTATTTACCACTAATCACTAACCACTAATCATTAATCACCTCCCGCTAACTCTACAAATACAGCCTCTAAGTCGGTGCTTTTGTACTGCTCAATAAGCGCCTCTGGGCTCCCTTCAGCAATAAGACGCCCCCCGTTGAGGAAAGCTACCTTATGGCAGAAATCCTGAGCCTCCTGTAAATGATGTGAGGTATATAGTACCGACATTCCCTCACCGTTGAGTTCCTTTAAATAATTGATGATAATGCGCTTTGAGAGCACATCAACCCCCACCGTAGGTTCGTCCAAGAAAAGCACCTCTGGAGTGTGCAAGATGCCCGCCAACAAGTTCACACGCCGCTTCATACCACCCGAGAAAGTAGCGATCTTCCTATCGGCTACCTCCAAGAGCTGCACCCGAGCGAGCCCCTCATCGACCTTTTGTTTGAGGGCATTCCCTTTAAGAGCATAAAGACTTCCAAAATACAGCAAGTTCTCACGAGCCGTAAGAGTAGGATAAAGCGCATACTCCTGTGGCACAACCCCTATCTTATAGCGCAACTGCCCAGCTTGTGCCGCATAGGTAAGGCTGCAGATCGAAAAGCTGCCTTCAGTGGGGCGAATACTGCCAAAGAGAATAGACATCAGCGTGGTTTTCCCAGCCCCATTAGGACCTAATACACCGTAAACTTCACCCTTCTCAACTGTAAAACTGACGTCGGTAAGGGCGTATTCGCTGGCACCTTTGTACTGCTTACTCAGGTGTGATACTTCTATTGCGTGGGTATTTGTATTTGTCACTATTGTACCTTTTTTGGGCAAAAGTACGATAAAAAAGTTTATCTGAGCTATTTCATACGCAAAATATTCATACCTTTGCGCTTTCAACTGTAAATATCCATCTGATGAAGCAAGAGCTACTGACCTACTTAGAAGGGTTTATCACCGAAAGCCGTAAAGAGCGCTTTCTCGACGTCATATCGCGGCGCACGAACCATTTTACCTTGGCTATGGAGGACGTTTTCCAGATGCACAACACCAGTGCTGTGGTGCGTACTTGTGAGGTCTTCGGGGTGCAACAGGCACATATTGTTGAGGAGCGTTTTGGCAAGCGCTTGGACGCTAAGATTGCGATGGGCGCACAGAAGTGGGTCGATATTTTCAGGTATGAAGATACACAGAGTTGCTTGCAAAGCCTTCGCAGTAAGGGATATCAGATCGTTGCTACTTCGCCACACAAGGAGGCTTTCTCATTGGAGACCTTCGATATTAGCAAGAAGAGTGTTTTCTTTTTTGGCACGGAAAAGGATGGTCTTTCGCAAGAGGTACTCTCCACTGCCGATACCTTCCTGACCATCCCAATGGTAGGTTTTACCGAAAGCCTGAACATCTCAGTATCAGCGGCTATTATCTTGCAGCAACTCACCAGTAGGCTGCGCTCTTCACAAGTAGATTGGAGACTATCAGAAGAGGAAAAGACCGATATCCTCATCGCGTGGATGAAGAAATCAATCCGTAATATTGACTACATAATGCAGCGGTATAAAGGAGCTTCCTAAAATAAAAACGCTCCTTTAATCACTGCCCCTAATCACTAACCCCTAACCCCTATGTTTCAATCTATTAAAAAAGAATTTTTACTCCTTACCCGCGACCTTGGTGCGCTGGTAATTCTCTTTCTGATGCCACTGCTCTTGGTGATTACCATCACCCTTTTACAGGACGCTGCCTTTAAGAATATCACTGAACAAAAGGTAGCCATAGCCCTTGTGGATAACGACAAGGGCGACATCGCTGCACATATCAAAAAACAGATCCGCGAGAGCCATTTCTTTGCCCTTACCACTGAGGAGAACGGCGTGCCCCTTACGGAAGAGTGCGCTCGCAAACGCGTGTTAGAAGGCAAATACCTAATGGCTATCACCCTACCCGAGGCACTTTCTAAAGACCTTCACCAACGCGTGTCACACAATGTAGAGAGCATCATTAGCACTTTTATGGAGAAAAGCACCACCGCTACCACCACCCCCACAGCGTATACCTCGAAGGAAGTGCGCATCTACTTTGACCCTACAGTGCAAACCTCCTTCAAGGAGAACATCAAGAGCAACATCAGCAAGATGATGTACGAGATAGAAAACGAGTTTATCTACCAAGCCTTTCAGCAGCAGCTTGAGGGCAATATCGAGCTGCCTGCCACCAAGTCACTTGTTGATTTTAAGGAAATCAACCCTCAAAGTCCCGAGCAAGTGCTCTTGCCCAACTCTACCCAGCACAACGTCCCCGCGTGGACGCTCTTTGCTATCTTCTTCATCACTATACCCCTCTCGGCGAGCATCGTCAAGGAAAAGACCTCAGGCACAGGCTTGCGGCTCTTCACCTCACCGCTGAGCTATGGCGCATTGCTCACTGCAAAAATCATCGTATTCCTGTGCATCAGTCTGCTGCAATTCGCGCTAATGGTGCTCATCGGCATATACGTATTCCCGCTCATCGGTTTGCCTGCCTTAGACTGCTCAGGGCGATGGCTATCGCTCATCCTCGTAGCACTCTCCAGCGGACTATCAGCCATAGGCGTGGGGGTGCTCTTAGGCACTTTGGCAAGGACACAGGAGCAATCAGCACCACTGGGGGCAACCCTAACAGTGCTGCTAGCAGCCATCGGAGGGGTCTGGATACCCACCTTTGCAATGCCCTCACTGATGCAGCACCTCGCCCACCTCTCACCGATGAATTGGGCACTACAAGCCTTCTACGACGTGCTACTGCGCAACGCCTCGCTAAGTGCACTCCTACCCAAAATTGCTCTATTAATAGGCTTCTTTGCCTTATGTATGCTTATATCTGTTTATTATGAAAATAGAAAGAGAAACGTATAAAACTTCAGTGCTGAATGCTAATTTCTTATATTCTTTATAGTAATGTTTATACATTAAAAATCAGTATTTTATCCTTAGATAAGGGTAATAAGGGTAAATTTAAATTACTATTATAGTCTGCTAATTATAAAAAAACTATTACCTTTGCAGCAAATAATTGTTTAACAAGTTTTTTAGCACAGCTCTTATAACTGTTATCGGATTGGCTGGCTACACGGTCAGCGCACAAGAAGGTGCTGTAATGGCACAGGAACCTATCCCTACATATAAACCTCTGGGAATTACTGTGAAAGCTGGGTTGAATATCAATACTTCAGATATTTCCAGTGGAGGGTCTCTGGTTAATTACCATATCGGGGCACTGTATGAGCTCAGAGCAGGTAAGCGTCTTGGTATTGAGCCAGGGCTTTTCTTCGACTCGCGAGGTACAAAGCGCAATGCTGGTAATGTAAGTGGTAATGCTATTATTAGTACTAATTCCCCCTGCAGTACCTCAGTTTGAGAATACTATTTACGGGCTTAATATTCCTGTAACGGCTAAATTCTTTATCATCAATAAAGAGCATACAAAATGGTTTCTCAACACCAGGTCCTTATCTCTTTATTGCTTTTAAATCGAAATATGAAGGTGCAGTGAACATAAAGGAAGGAAGTGGATACCAGCAAGTTATCACAAAAGATACGTATAAATTGGGTGAAGATGTTGATAGAACTCATATTGGTTTGGTTTTTGCTACAGGGATTGAGCTAAACCAATTTGTATTTAGTTTTGGCTATGATGTAGGTTTGAGCGGTATTGGTCCAAAGTTAAACACAGGTACTGTTGAAAGGCTCATTTAACCGATAAACTTACTTTTAGTGCATTTAAGATAAGTTTAGGCTATAAACTAAATACACGAAATAAGCTATTAAAAAAAGTCCCTATACATTATTGGTATAGGGACTTTTTTAGTTGTCATTACTCTTTGCTCTCTGCTCTTTACTCATTATTAACGCCCGTGCGGCTCGCACTTCTTTGGTAAATATCAATTACCACGGCAATGGCAATGAGTACCACCCCTATGATAAGGTTGTAGGTCAGTTCCTCTTGGTGATATACCCAGATGCTAATAGCCACCGCTACTAAGGGTTCCATTACCCCGATGATGCTGGTGGGGGTAGAGCCAATCTGCCATATCGCATAGACGAGCGTAACGAGCGAAAGCAAGGTAGTGATAAGAGAAAAGCCCGTGAGCAGCAGCGAGGTATAAGCATCTGGAATGACGAGTGTATGCCCTGTAATATAGACTTTTACCACGAAGTATACCGCCGAGAATAGGGTAGAGTAAAACGATACTTTAATGCCTGAGGCAGAGAGTTTGCCCTTCTGTACGATGAGCATATAGAGTGCGTAGACTAATGCTCCGAGTAGCGAAACGAATGCCCCGAGGTAATTGATAGAGAGGCTATGGATATCCTTTACACTGAGGAAGAAGACACCGATAAGCACCATCACTAAGGCGAGGAGTGTAGAGGCGGTAAGGCGTTCGCCAAAGAAGAGTGCCAGCCCCAAAGCCACAATCAGCGGGTACATAAAGAAGATAGTAGAGGCAATGCCTGGCGTCAGTAGGTCGTAGGCGATGAAGAGAAACTCTGCCGAGAGGGCATAGAGTATCCCGAGGACTACAAAGAGTAGCCCCTCACGCAAACTAAAGCGTAGGCTTTCTTTTTTATAGATGAGGTAGCCGCCCAAGCACACCGCACTGATGATAAAGCGGTAGAAGAGTGCCACATCCACCGAGAAGCCTTCTTGCTTTATGGGGATCATAAAGAGAGGAATCATCCCGTAGGTTACGGCTGAGATGAAGGCGGCAATATAGCCTTTAACTAACTCTCTCATAGCTTAGTAGTACTGCATCAGGTATTGAATGTAGTGGGTGATATAAGGGAAGTAAATTACCGAGAGCACCACCGTAACAGGGATAACAGCAAAGCCCACAGAGCCTGCTGCAATGTCCTTGATGACGCCTATCATCTTGTGGTGGTCGGGGTGGATGAAGTCGCAAATCTTCTCCACAGCGGTGTTTAAGCCCTCCACGGAGAGCACCAGCCCAATGCAGAGCAGTTGCACGATCCATTCGTAGGTAGTGATATGGAAGAAGAAGCCCAAGACAATCCATATAACCGACGCAGTGATATGCACCAGCACAGGCGGCTCCTTGATGAGGTAAAAGATACCTTTACTTACGTATTTTAAGCTTTTTAGTCTTTTGTTTATAAAGTCTTTCATTCTTTGATCAGCTTTCAGCTTTCAGCTTTCGGCTTTCAGATAGTATCTAAAAGCGAGATGCTAATAACAAAAAGCGGTTGTTTTATTACTTATTATTCAATACAGCTGTCTGACACCTGAAAGCTGTCAGCTGAAAGCTATCCGTATTACCCCCCACATCGCCTCCTTGATGATGCTGCCGTTCATTTTTGACTTACCTCTGATCCTATCTGTAAATACAATAGGCACTTCGGTGATCTTAAAATGCTTTTTGTAAGCGCGATATTTCATTTCTATCTGAAAGGCATAGCCCACAAAGCGGATACTGTTGAGGTCAATCTCCTCCAATACGCGCCGCTTGTAGCAAACGAAGCCCGCGGTAGGGTCTTGTATGCGCATACCTGTGATAATTCGCACATACATTGAGGCACCGTAGGAGAGGAGTATACGCCGCAGTGGCCAGTTTACCACGTTCACCCCCTTGATATAGCGCGAGCCGATAGCCACATCACTGCCACTGACCTTGCACTCCTCATAAAGGCGCAAGAGGTCAGC
The DNA here is from genome assembly GCF_001553545.1 of Capnocytophaga haemolytica. NCBI lineage: Bacteria > Pseudomonadati > Bacteroidota > Flavobacteriia > Flavobacteriales > Flavobacteriaceae > Capnocytophaga > Capnocytophaga haemolytica. The sequence goes on from NZ_CP014227.1 coordinate 1,010,383, forward strand.
AGGGTTGTGCGAGAAGTCAGCGTCCATTTCACAGATATATTCATAATTGCGGGTGAGTGCCCACTGAAAACCGTGGACATAAGCCGTCCCTAATCCTTTCTTCTCCGTACGCACCTCTAAGTGCAACCGCTCGTTATAAATCGGTATCAGCTCCTGCACCTTTGCCGCCGTGCCGTCAGGAGAGTTGTCGTCTACTATCAATACCGAAAACTCAGGCGACTGCCCCAGCACTGCCCGTATGATAGCCTCAATGTTTTCTATCTCGTTATATGTCGGAATGATAACTAACAATCTTTTCTATTATAAGAAAGTACCTATCACGGGTAATTGAATACTCACGCCAATAGTAGGTCCTTCAAATAAAGCTCCCTCTCTCAAGCGGAAACTATAACCTGCCATTGCATTGACTACCCCAAATATGGATAGCCCTATCTTGGGGTGTAGCCTATGGGGCGTTATGGCAATACTTGCTGCACCTGTCATAAGGAAATGCAAATGAGCACCTATCTCAGGCTCCACCTGAAAGCCACGACTATCGTTTAGCAATTGCACCCCGCCAAATACTACTAAGCCGCTGAATGGGGTCCCCATTCCATAGCCTACACTTACACCTGCTATGTGCTTGTTTTCACGGAGGGCATAGTCATAGCTCGCGCGTACTGCACCCCAATTGCGAGGAGTGTTATTGAATACGCAGGCATCGTGCATTCTTGGCATATACAGCAAGGAGTCTCGCTCTTGTGCAAAAGCGGTATCAAAGAAGAAGCACACAATGCATATTGTGCAGGCTATATAGCTTAGTTTATATGGCATAAGGTTCTTATAATTTCTTTCTTTTGTATATCGGTATCTGAGCACCGATGCACACACTATGTCCTGCTAACATTCCTCCTTCGCGAAAAGGTATCCCATACTGATAGCTGAGCGAGAGTCAACCGATAAGGCTAACCCCAGCTTTGAGTTGCACCGTATGTGGGGAGATAGAAGCACCCGCTCCTAATAGAAAAACTACGGCTTCTATCCCTACCTCAGGTTCAGCTTGCCAGCCGTGCGTATCGCGGTACAGACTTACATCTGCAAAATACGTCAGCGACTGATAAGCTGGGCTATTGAACAACCCTATACCTACTTTTGCACTGTGTATTTGCTTTGTGTAGCTATACCCAAATCGCCCTGAGATATATTTATCTTCACTATAATAATTAGATTGCCCCCACGAGAAGCTACCCCACAACAAAGCAGAGCACAAAAATAATATGTATGAAATATAATACGTAGTGTTAGCTTTCAATAGTCAGCTTTCAGTTCTGCCCTCTGCCCTCTAAAATAATTGCCTGTGTGGCTTGCACTACATATCGCCCATTTCCTTTGCCAACTCAGCATTCTGCGCGCGGTATACCCCACCTTCGAGCTTGCTGCGGATTGCTGAAAACGCCTCCAAAGTGCGTGCAATGTCTTCCTTAGTGTGCGATGCGGTAGGTATCACCCTCAGGAGTATCATTCCCTTCGGAATCACAGGATATACCACAATCGAGAGGAATATACCATAGTTTTCACGCAGGTCGTTTACCATAGCCATCGCCTCTGGGATACTACCGTGGAGATACACAGGGGTTACGCAAGTGTTAGTGGTACCGATGTTAAAGCCGCGCTCCTTCAAGCCGTTTTGCAAGGTGTGTACATTGTCCCACAGCTTCTTTTGTAGCTCAGGCATTTGCTCCATCATATCGAGGCGTTTCATTGTGCCTTTTACGTAAATCATCGGCAACGATTTGGCGAACATCTGCGAGCGGAGATTGTATTTCAAATAGTCAATCACCTTAGGATCGCCTGCTAAGAACGCCCCAATGCCTGCCATACTCTTGGCAAAAGTAGAGAAATACACATCAATACCATCTTGCACACCTTGGTGCACTCCCGTGCCTTCCCCATGCGGACCCAAAGTACCAAAACCGTGTGCATCGTCTACCAAAAGGCGGAACTGGTATTTCTTCTTCAGCTCCACAATCTCTTTGAGCTTGCCCTGCTCACCACGCATACCGAATACCCCCTCAGTGATAACGAGGATACCACCACCATTGGCCTCAGCGAGTTTTGTAGCGCGTTGCAGGTTCTTCTCTAAGCTCTCTACATCGTTGTGCTGATAGGTATAACGCTTGCCAAAGTGCAGGCGTACCCCATCGATAATACAAGCGTGAGAGTCCACATCGTAAACAATCACATCATTCTTCGTTACTAAGGCATCAATGGTAGATACCATCCCTTGGTACCCAAAGTTAAGCACGTAAGCCGCTTCTTTCTGCACGAACTTTGCCAAGCGCGCCTCAAGCTTCTCGTGTTCGGTAGTGTGCCCGCTCATCATACGCGCCCCCATAGGGTAAGCCGCCCCATACTCCGCAGCCGCCTCAGCATCAGCCTTGCGCACCTCAGGGTGATTCGCCAAACCGAGATAGTCGTTAAGGCTCCAATTCAGCACCTCTTTCCCTTGAAACTTCATATGAGGACCCAATTCGCCCTCTAATTTAGGAAATACATAATACCCTTCGGCGTGCTCAGACCAACGCCCTATACTGCCTTTATTCGCATAAATATGCTCAAATAAGTCCTTCATATTTCTTTATTTAATTTATTTTTATCTGTTAAATTCACTACTACTCAATAAACCCATTCTCCCGCATCCACTTATCGCTGTAAATCTTATTCATATACCGCGAACCGTGGTCGGGCAGGAGGACTACCACTACGCTCTGCTCATCAAACTTGCCCATTGCCGCATACTGCCTTACCGCCTGCATCGCCGCCCCGCTGGTGTAGCCCATAAAGAGCCCTTCTGTGCGGGTAAGTTCGCGTGCCATTAAGGCGGCGTCCTTGTCGGTAACCTTTACAAACTCATCGATGACGTCAAAGTAGGTCGCTGAGGGAATCAGGTTCTTGCCCATACCCTCAATCTTATACGAATACACCTCTGCTGGGTCGAACTTCCCCGTATCGTGATACGCCTTAATCGCCGACCCAAACGCATCTACCCCAAGCACTTGCACTTTTGGGTTCTGCTCTTTCAGATACTTACCAATACCCGATATAGTCCCTCCCGTACCGCTACACACCACCACGTGCGTAACCTGACCGTGGGTCTGCTCCCATATCTCGCGCCCTGTGGTCAGGTAGTGCGCCTGCGGATTGAGGTCGTTGAAATACTGATTGATATACACCGCGTTAGGTGTCTCACGAGCAATGCGCTTCGCTACCTCATAGTACGAACGTGGATCGTCAGGCGGCACTGCGGCAGGACACAAATGCACCTCAGCCCCCAACGCCTGCAACATCTCCACCTTGTCGTGTGAGGACTTATCGCTAATGGCGATGATGCACTTATAGCCCTTCAGTGCCCCAATCATCGCGAGGCTAAAACCCGTATTGCCCGAGCTGGTTTCCACAATGGTGCTACCCTCTTTGAGCGTGCCGTCCTTTTCTGCCTGCTCAATGATATAGCGAGCGATGCGGTCTTTTGACGATTGCCCCGCGTTAAACGCCTCAATCTTAGCAAAATACTGTCCTTTGAGTCCCTTTACTATCTTATGCAGCTCCAAGAGCGGCGTATTGCCAATCAGCTCCGTGAGGCTGCTATGTACATTTCGTGATCTATCTATTTGCATTTCAATAACCTTTTGTTTTCAAACCGCAAAGATACAACTTTTTAATGAATAATGAATAATGAATAGTGTATAATTTTGCAGTTGTATTGATTTTTTATTGTAAGTTGTTGATAAATAATTGTTAAAAGTCAAGCGTCAGAGGGTAGTAATACGCTCTGACGCTTGATTTCTCATTTTTCTTCTTTCTTGCTTTTCTTCTTTTCGTAGAGGATGCAAGCTGTTGTGACTACCGCTACAACCACTCCCGAGACCATCAAATTGCGGTCGAGGGGGAGGTGTAACGGCGAGAGTGCACCTACGATAAATACTACGGAGCCTACAAATAAACCCGCTCCAAAGGCTGTGTATAGTTTTTTCATTACTAATTAGGGGTTAGTGATTAGGAGTTAGTTCTGCACTGAAAGCTATTTTACTTCCGTACCGTTCTTTACGCCCTCAGCATCGGGGGCGATAAAACGGTATTTACCCTCAGAGTTCTCCACCATCAGTATCATCCCTTGGCTCTCTACCCCGCGCAGCTTGCGAGGAGCGAGATTGGCAAGCACTGTTACGCGTTTGCCCACAATCTCCTGTGGGTCAAAGCTCTGGGCAATGCCCGAGACGATAGTACGCTCATCGATGCCTGTATCCACCCTCAGCACTAATAGCTTGTCCGCCTTAGGCATCTTCTCCGCTGAGAGTATCGTACCTATGCGAATATCCATCTTCTCAAAATCCTCATAAGTGATCAGCGGCTTCTGTGGGGCTACCCCTGCCGACTGCTCAGCGGCATTGGCTACTTTGGTTGCCTCTAAACGCTGTAATTGTCGCTCAATAGCCTCGTCTTCTATCTTTTGGAAGAGCAGCGTAGCCTCGCCAATAGTGTGCCCCGCTGGTAGCAGAGCATCGTTCTTAGATGTATCCTTCACTGCCTCCCATAGCTTTTGCGCACCTTCTATCTCTTTTTCTGATTTGCTATTTTCCTCTTTTCCTAACCTCAGCGTTGTGCGCAGTTTGGCAGCCGTAAATGGCAAGAAAGGCTCACTTGTGATTGCCAATGCCGCTGCGATTTGCAGGGCAACGTTCATCACGGTTTGCACGCGTTCGGGGTCGGTCTTTACCACCTTCCAAGGCTCTTCATCGGCGAGGTACTTATTGCCCAAGCGCGCGATGTTCATCAGCTCTTGCTGTGCCTCACGGAAGCGGTAATGCTCTATGGAGTATTCTATTTTATTTACTAACTCAGCCAATTCCGTAGACACCGCCTTATCAGCATCAGTGAGCACCCCAGCCGCAGGCACTACACCCCCGTAATACTTATGGGTGAGCACCACCACGCGGTTGATAAAGTTCCCAAAGATAGCTACCAGCTCATTGTTGTTGCGCGCCTGAAAATCCTTCCACGTAAAGTCGTTGTCCTTGCTCTCAGGGGCATTGGCAGTGAGCACATAGCGCAATACGTCCTGCTGCTCAGGAAAGTCCTGCAAATACTCGTGCAGCCATACTGCCCAATTCTTCGAAGTGGAGAGCTTATTGCCCTCCAAGTTCAAAAACTCATTGGCAGGCACGTTTGTTGGGAGGATATACGAGCCTTCTGCCTTGAGCATAGCAGGGAAGATAATACAGTGGAAAACGATGTTGTCCTTACCAATAAAATGCACTAATTCAGTGTCTTTATCCTTCCAATAGGGCTCCCAATCCTTGCCCTCACGCGCTGCCCACTCTTTGGTGGAGGAGATATAGCCAATGGGGGCATCAAACCACACGTAGAGCACCTTGCCCTCTGCGCCTTCCACAGGCACAGGGATACCCCAATCGAGGTCGCGGGTAACGGCACGCGGCTTGAGCTCATCGTCGAGCCAACTTTTCACCTGTCCATACACATTGGGCTTCCAATCCTTCTTATGCCCTTCGAGTACCCACTCTTCAAGGAATTGCTGGTATCTATTCAGGGGTAAAAACCAATGCTTCGTTTGCCTGAGTACGGGCTTAGAGCCTGTGATAGTCGAGCGTGGGTCGATGAGGTCGGTAGCGTTGAGCGACGAGCCACACTTCTCGCATTGGTCGCCGTAAGCCTCGTGGTTGCCGCATTTGGGACAAGTGCCCGTAACGAAGCGGTCGGCGAGGAATTGGTGTGCCTCCTCGTCGTAGAGCTGTTCCGAAACCTCCTCAATGAAGTCGCCCTGCTCATAGAGTTTGCGAAAGAACTCAGAGGCAGTGGCATAGTGGATAGGTGCCGAAGTGCGCGAATAGTTATCGAAGGAGATGCCGAAATCTTCAAACGACTGCTTGATGATCGTGTGGTACTTATCGATAATCGCCTGCGGGGTAGTACCCTCCTTCTTCGCTTTGATGGAGATGGCTACCCCGTGTTCGTCGCTACCGCAGATGAAGGCTACATCGTTGCCCTTCAGACGCTCGTAGCGTGCAAAAATATCGGCAGGCACATATACGCCCGCCAAGTGCCCGATGTGTATCGGACCGTTGGTGTACGGCAAAGCCGCGGTAATGGTATATCTTTTCTTTGTCATATTCATTAGTGGTCAGGTGCGAGCCGCACAGGCAATTAATTCTGCATACTAATAATTTTAATTTGCAAAGGGGGTGTGCACTGGGGGCTGATAGCTGGCAGCTGAGACCTTTTTCAGGCGGCAAAGGTACGACTTTTTGATGGATTATGAATAATGTACAGCGAATAATTTTTCAGGGATGGGAATGGAGTAGGGGCGTTTTTTATTTTTGTAGGGGTGAGTAAGGGGGTAGATCCGTTGTGGATCCGTTTTTTCTTCGAAGGGGAAGGGTGGGGGAGGGGTATGTTTTTTTTAAGAGTGTAACAGGGTGTTTTTGAGTTTTCTACGGGTGTGGTAACGGGGTATTTTTGGGGTTTGGCACGATTGTTGTTTGATTCTAAATTAGAAAAATACGTGTATTTGTTTTTTTGTTTTAAAAATAAGTTGTACTTTTGTCGCCCGAATCAGTTTATTGTTTTTTGAAAAGAGGCTGAGTACACTTAATAATAGTAATAAATCGGTTAGAAAATTATTAAGAAATGAGAAGAAGTATTGTTTTAGTTGTTTTTTTGTTGGCATTTCAATCGGGAATTGCCCAAATACAGGTAAATGTGCTAAAGATTTACGAGGATATAGCGCGCAAGGGTTATACTTTAGAGGAGACTTTGGAGCGTTTGGGCGATGCGTATTATTTTCAGAAGGATTATAAGCAGGCTTATTCGTGGTATGATAAGTTGATGAGCAATAGGACGTATAAGCCTAAGGCGGCGTATTACTACCGCTACTCGGAGGTGTTGCAGGCTTTGGGCAGGAAGGCTGAGGCGGATAAGGCGCTGAAGACTTTTGCCAGTATGGTGAGCGCTCAGGATAAAGCGAGCGAAGGGAAGAGTGCCACTAAGGTAAGTGGGACAGTGAAGGATTTGCAGACTGGGGAGCCGCTTTCGGGGGTGGCACTGACGCTTTTGGACAGGCGGATGAATGTAATAGGTACTACGACTACTGATGCGAAGGGGGCTTATAGTTTTGACAAGCCTGTGGAGAATTCGGCTTATGTGTATATCCGTGGGGTGAAGAAGGGCTATGAAGGGCAAGAACCTCAGGTGTTTTTCACCAAGGGCGACGCGTTGCAATACGAGCTATTGTTGCCTCCGAATACTTATAAGGTAGAGGAATACGATGATTTGGCAAGGCTTTTTGCTATTGATAATATTCACTTTAACTATGGGAGTATCAATATCCGCTACGATGCTTCGGTGCAGCTGGCTAAGGTGGTGGCGTTGATGGAGGCGCATCCGTCGGTACGCATCGATGTGAAGGTGCACACCGATAGTAGGGCTGATGAGAGTTATGCTATGGAACAGACTGAGAGCCAAGCGGGAGCGATCTACAAATGGTTGCTATCCAAAGGGGTGCCTTCCAGTAGACTTACGGCTAAGGGCTATGGGGGAACTCAGCTGGTGAATGGTTGTGAAAAAGGGGTGCCTTGTAGTGAAGAGGAACATCAGGCGAATAAGCGTGTGGAATTTATAGTAACCAGTTTATAAGAAATATAAGATTTTTACAAGATAAAACTTGGGAGGGTAGGAGTAAAGTATTACTTTTGTCCTCCCAAAATATGGAATAGAAGAATAGTTTAAATAGTAATAACAGTGCAGAATAATATTTTAAAAGGAGAAGGGGTCAGAGGGCTCTCTTCATTGATTTTTGTTGTTTTATTTAGTTTTATTGTTTTAGTAAATGTAGCGCAGGCGCAGTGCAACAATCCACTTTTGCAGAAGTCGCTCGAGAATACGAAGGCTTCAGCCTTGCCCGCAGTAACGCAGGGCAGTACGGCGGTTATTTATTTGGATACTGCTACCAATATTATGCAAGGGGTGCAGTACACCGCCACCGATGCGCAGGGGCATCACTTTACCGGTGCCTTCAATACGGTGAGCGGACTGGTGGAAATCAACGTAGGGGTGATCGACAGTGAGAAAACCTTTACCATCAAAGCCGAGAAAGGCGGCTGCTCTTACACGCTGCCTACACCTGTACGCATCAAGGCGGTAACTACGCCACAGCTTTCTGTGCGTATAGTAGATGAGTACTGTAAGAAAGCGGGTGGCTTCTTAGCCCAAGTGGTAGGCACAGGTGAGAATGCCGATGACTACAACTACTCCTACAAGAAAGCCTCAGCAAGTGCGTTCATCAATACCTACAGCCATACCAAGGCTTTGGAGGCGGGGGATTATGAGATAAAAGCAGTACACAAGACTGACCCTTCAAAGACCTTTGGACCTACAAAGATACATATTGAAAATAGAACCCAAGTGCCGATGTTCGACCTTCAGGAGCGCATTTCGCTCTGCCAAGCGAATAAAGCCAGTGTGGTGGTGAATGTAACGCGGGGCAACTTCCCGATGACCTACAAACTCTATTACTCTGAGGACTTGAGAACTCCGATAAAGACTCAGGTGAATGACAATCTATTCACAGACTTAGACCCTAATAGGAATTACACCATTGGGGTAGCGGACTTCTGTGGGGCTTCGGGCAATGGTGAGGAAGAGACTAAAGCCGTCAATTCCACCAAGCTCAAAGGTGCTTTTAGCATCACCAATATGAGCCCTATGCAAGATCCTTACGTCAAAAATATTGGCAAGTGCCCAGGTGATAAGCTCTATTTTATTGTAAATGCTGATTTTGTAGCGCTTAATGATAAGGGGACAAGACTCTATGGCAGTCCGTTTGGTGAAGATGGGTATCTACTGAAAAACGATAATGTGCCTTACCCGCTGACGCTCTCAATGCTATATACCTCACCTTCGGGGAAAACATACAGCGAGACGATAGTGATGCACAACAAGAAAGACGTAGAGCGGTTTGCCAGCAATGGGCTCCACACCTCTATGCGCTTTGATACCTATAATATGAATTCTTCGGTGCTCAACAATGTGCCGCACGAGAAAGGAAAATGGACACTGAAGCATACCCTCACAGATGGCTGTGGCAAGGTGTATACAGGCGAGCAACAGAAAGAAGTAACAGCAATAGATAGAAGCCTTGGTGCAGGGATGCAAGTCAATGCCGATAACTGCACGGGAATGCGCTTCTCTCCTTCATCAAAAAGGACAGTAGACATTGCCCTGCTGAGCTATCCTTCGTGCTTTAAGCCCGAGAATAATGGCTTTTACAGAAAAGAGATACAGGGCAAGGTGTATCCAAACGTAAAGCGATACGTGCAGGGTCAGTCGGTTGCCTTTATCAGTGATGCCGCTTGCCAAGGGGAATACGTCTTCCAATTTATAGATGAATGTGGCAATAGTGAGGTAGTAACCAAAACGGTAACCCTTAGTGGTACCTCTTTTGCTCGTGCATCGGTAACTTCTTATGGGGTATGTGATGCTTTGGATAAGCAATTTATTGCAAAGGTAAGCCTATCAGGATCTACCTTCAAGCAGGTGGAAGTGCTCAATGACGATGGCAGCCTTTACAGCAATGTAGCCACTCAGACGGCTGAGGCTAATGGGGCTACTCAACTGCTATACGTAACGCTTCCTGTAATCAAAGGTGGTAAGTACAAGCTGCGCATAACACCCCAATGTGGCAATGTGGAAACCAAAGAGGTGCAAGCCGATGGGGCTGACTTAGTGGCTCATTGGGAACTGAAAGATTGCAAGCTAAGTGTTACCCTCAAGAAGAGAGACAATCGCTACCCTGTGCGCATCAGTACAGAGAAATACATATTGCAGTACTACGATGAGAATACCAACACTTGGGGTGCTATTGAGAAGCAAAACGATGGCTCGCAAGCGTACAAAACAGGCGGCTATGAAGAAGTAGGCACCTACGTAGGTGATGAGGGGCTTACTAAGGAATTGCCAAGCCAATATGAGATGGCAGGCAAGTACCGCGTGGCAGTGATCGTTTACCAGCCTTATGCCGCTAATAATAAGTGTATCACTACCCTTTCAGAATACAACTTCGGGGAGCGCATTAAGGCTGAGCGCGTGTATAAACTCAGCTGTAGTGATGGGGCGTATCACGTGGCTGTAGTAGCCAGTGGGGGCTTTCCTCCTTATACGTATGAGATTATAGCCATTGGTGGGGATAACGTTACCCCTATAGCCAGCACGAATGGTAAATTCTTCCTAAAGCTACCTGCAAAAGACGGTACACCGAATAAGAACCCTAATGTGAACTATCGTTTCAGTGTAAGGGATAAGTGTGGTAAATCGGCTACTATTGACGCCGTAGTCAACGGTATGCCTAACTATGTGATCACTGCTGACTTAGCGAATTATTGCCAAGGTGGGAAAGCAGTGCTGTCAGTGCCAGAGCTTGGCGGAGCTGGCTTTGCTACCTATCAGTGGTACAGAGAGGACGCGCCAAGTAATATCCTCAGCACCTCAAATGTGCTAACGATAACCACCCTTACCGCTGAGGACTTTACTCATAAATACAAAGTAAGAGTGCAGCCCACTGACCCCAATGTAGACCTATGCTTGGATAGCGAGCTGGCATATCAGTTAGTGAAGAACCCCAATGCAAAACCAAGTAAGCTCATCGGCAAGACACTGCCAATATGCTCAGGGGATCTTGAAACTAAGATTTCAACAGAAAAGGGCTATAGAAATTACGATCTGAGAGACCTCTTTGAGGTGGAGAACATAACTGAGGGTAAGATTATAGATCTCTCAGGGCAGTTGCAAATTAAGAACTTCAAAGTTGACCTCACACAAACCCTTATCATAGGCAATAGAACTTTTCAGTACATAGGGGTTGATGCTTGCGGCAATCAGGTGAAAGCTACCGCTACGATTACCGTATCCCAGAGTGCGCCTACGGTCAAGTTTGGCAATAATAATACCATTGCCCTGTGTAATGATGCCAATATTACCTACGCAGAAATAGAGCAAAAGGCACGGGCTTTGTTTGGCAACCTGATCCCTAACGCTACCTTATCGTGGTACAAAGAGGATCGTAATAAAAACATCGTTGCTGTTAGCCCTACAGATAGGCTATTGATGCTCAACAATCCACAGAATGTTTACTTCACTTATAGCAATGCAGGCTTTAATTGCCCTTCAGGGTATACAACCCTCAAAATCAGTCAGGGCAGGCTGCCTAACACTCTTTCGGCTAAGCAGTACGATATTTGTGGGGTGCCAACCGTAAAGCGCATCGCTCAACAGATCAAAGAAGATGAGGGCTATGCTAATGATACTTCATTAGCAGTGAAGATCCTCAAGGCTGGGCAAAGCACTGCCCTACCTGATGAATATGAGCTCACTGATACAGAGCACTATACTTTCTACTTTGCGAACTCAGGCAGTGAACAATGCAAGACCGCTGCGTATACATTGCAAGTACAATCCACACGTGGATTAGACACTTATCAACCCGTAGTAGTGAGCGAGTCAGCAGCCACTTGCACTGACGATGAAGTATTGAAGATCAGCAATTATGTAGTGGGCTATACTTATATTTTCACCCAAGCAGGGGTAACAGACACCAATGTAAATGTAGCCACTACAGGCGTCATCTCAGGGCTTACCGCTGGGCTTAGCTACAAGGTGCAAGCTAAGAAAGGTAACTGCCTATCAGTCCTCTCTGAGAACTTCCAAGCTACTCCAGCTCAAGGGGGAGCTAACCTCATAGTCCCTGCTCAGCCTAAGTGTATTGGGCAGAACATAAAGGTAGGTGAGATAAAGGATAACTTAGCTGCTCTTAATGGTGGTTCTCGTACGGACTACAACGTGTATGAAGCAGGTGCAACAACCGCCTTAGGTAATGATGACATCATTGATCCTACCAAGCAGTATGAGGTAGAACGCAGCCATACAGGAGGCACTTGTCCATCGGTGAAGAAGCCTTTCCGCATCAAGCCACAGATCATTACCTCCTACAATGGTGAGCATACAACAGATAGCTTCTGCAAAGGTACTACCATAGCCGATCTAAAACAAACCATCGCTACAGCAGAGCATATCACTATCAACCAGATTAAGGTATTCGATACAGTCATAGGAGCTGAAGTAGGTGATACTACTCCTCTTTTCGTTACTGAAGATACCACTCCTTACGTATATCGTTACCAATACCAAGTAATAGACAACACAGGCACTAAGTGCGATTCTGATAGGCGTGATGTACGGGTGCGTGTGGTAGGTGCTGATAGGCTTACCCAAAAGACATCCTTCTGTGGGTCTGAGCCTGTATCAATAGTGTATGCTACTTATAATATCACAGGAATAGGCACTACTATAGGTTTACCTTCAGGAGTTGAAGCGAAGTACAACCCAACTATTAAGCGCATAGAGATTGCTGGTAGCACTACCGTCAAGGGCAGCTATAACTATACGATACCGCTGCTCTCCTCTTGCCCTTCAGCACAGATCACAGGTACGCTTACCATCGGGGATCAGCAGAGCAAGAAGCCTACCACTACCTCTCAAGAGATCTGTGGGGCAGGCACCATAGCTGATCTCAAAGCAAAACTCAAGCTATCACAGCCAAAGGTATTCCTAACCCCTACAGCTACTATTGAGCTCCCTGATAGTACGCCTTTAGTGAATAATCATACTTACTACATTACACAGACAGAGCACAATAAATGTGAAAGTGCTGCCCAAGGAGTAACCGTTACCCTTAAAGAGAAGACAATCTTCAACAGGGTAATAGCACCGCAATTCTTCTGTAAAGGTGATGCACGAGTTGATAAACTCATCTCAAAAATACCTAAGCCAGCAGGCGGCACTGTAACGCTATACAACTCTTTAGGATATAAAGCGAGTGGCTCTACGGCGCTGCAAACAGGCACTTATTACGCAACCATAACTGAAAGTGGCAAATGTGAAAGTGATAAGATTCCTATTCAGGTAACCGTGGCGGACTTAGCGGCTCCTACGCTCTCAGCTGCTATTGCCACTTGTGATGCAGCAGGCACTACCGTTACGATCACTAACTACGATGCCAGCCTCATTTATGAGATCATCCCTCAGGATGGTGTTATCCTTTCAGGTGCTACTATCTCCAATATGAAGGTAGGCACTAATTATACCCTTACCGTTGGAAAAGGATACTGTACTGCTTTTACAAATATCAAAGCAGCCCCTCAGCTTGCCAAGCCTGCCAAACCTATCCTTAGCATTACTCCTGCTACCTGCACCCAGACCACGCAGGTAAAAGTAACTAATAGGGATGCCACTCCAGGTGTTGTTTATAAATTAGTTGGAGGAGCTAACCTCACTGTTCTTTTTGATGGCACTGTAAAGGATTTAAACGCAGGCACTGGCTATAGAATAGCGGTAAGTAATAAAGGCTGCGAGTCAGACCCTTCTGATCCATTTGATGTTGTGGTTAATACCATACCTGCTGCACCAACATTAAGCGTTACCCAGCCTACTTGTGGCGTGCCTGCCAAGGTACTTATCACCAATTACGATCCTAACCTCACCTACTGGAAAGATGGCTCCCAGCTGACCATAAGCGGCACAGGTCAAATCACAGGGCTGAGCACAGGAGCGAATCAAAGAATTAAAGCCCGAAATGCCGCAGGCTGCGAATCGCCATTGTCTAATTCATTCTATATCAATTCACCGAAAAATAAACCTGCAAAACCAACCCTTATCATTACTCCTGCCAACTGTACCTCAGCTACTAAGATCAGGATTACAAACCGCGCTGTAGGAATTGAGTATAGGATAGGCACCACCATACTGACCCTTGATAGTATGGGTAATGTCACCAATGCATTGGCTATAGGAACCAATAAGCAGGTCATCGCTCGCGATAATGCTGCAGTCTGCACTTCAGAGCCTTCCGATCCATTTGATATAGAAGCGAAGAAAGCAGCTCCTTTAGCTCCTAATGTAACCACCAACGCACCTACGTGCGAGCATCCTACCCAAGCTAAAATCGCAAACTATGAGGCAGGGCTTACGTACCTAAGTGGCACCACTACCCTAACCGTAGCCCCTGATGGTACCATTACAGGGCTTTCGGTAGGCACACATACTATTAAGGCACGAAATGCCGCAGGCTGTCAGTCCGCACCTTCTAACTCATTTACCATAGCCCCTCAGAAGCCTACCCCTACAGCACCTACCGTGAGGAACCTCACCGAGTGCCCTGCAGGTAGCGGCTATTTTGATATGGCTACCTTAGTAACCCCCACAGGCGGTAATACCCTGCGTTGGTACACCACACAAACGGCAACCACTTATGCTACTCAAGCACTGATAAACAAAGCTACTATAACCTCTAAATCAGTAGAAAAACGATGGGTATCACAAGTAAATACAGAAGGATGTGAGAGTCCGCGCGCAGAAGTAACCTACACTATCGACGATACTGAGGCTCCTGAGCTTACCGCTCCAACGCCTTTAGTAGTAGACTGCAAGGCTGCTAACCTCAGCACCCAAATCAGCAATTGGCTGACCACTGCTACCGCTACCGATAATTGTAGCAGCCCTACAATTACCCATAATTACAACAGCGTAAAGCCAGCTGACTGGTGTGCCACAGGGGTCGTAACGGTTACCTTCATCGCCAAAGATCCTTTTGGCAATACCACTACTAAGACCTCAACCATCCGCACCCTGAGTATTGACGCTGTAGATGACACATATACCACGCCTATCAATGGCACTACAGGGGCTACAGATGTGATTGATGCACTTGCAAACGATAGCTTTAACGGCAACCAAGCCACTACCGCTAACGTAACCATTAGCATCGTTAAGCCTGCTACAGGCACCACCGTCCCTACGCTCAATACCACCACAGGCAAAGTATCCGTACCAGCAGGCACTGCCTCAGGCACTTACACCATTGTCTATAAGATTACGGGCACAGTGGGAAGCCTTAGCGTTTCGGATACAGCAACGATCACCGTTCACGTCCAATCGACCCCTATCACTGCCGTGCCTGACCTTCGCCATATCCCTAATGGGGCTGACGGCGGCACTGTCACCAACGTGCTTACCAATGATGACCTCGGCGGCAACCCACCGACACCAAGCACCGTGACCATCACTTGGGATAGCGTCCCTAACGGCTGGAGTGGCAACCCCGATGGCATCATCAGCGTACCAAAAGGCACCCGATCAGGCACTTATACGGCTACCTATACGATATGTGAAAAAGCCAATCCTACCAACTGCGCTACCACTTCGGTAACCATCACCGTAGGTGCACCACCAATAACAGCCACTGACGATAGCTATACCTTCACGGATACTACCGCAACGCGCACCACTGGCAATGTGCTTACCAACGATAGTTACAATGGGCATACACCAAGCACCCAATCGGTAACCCTCAGCTGGGGAATCCCATCGGGCGGCGGACTTATAGGCAACCCCGACGGCACCATCAGCGTACCTCAGGGCACTGCCAGCGGCACTTATACCTTTCCTTACACGATATGCGGCAAGCTCAACACCGATAACTGTGCCACTGCTACCGCAACCATCATCGTGAGTGGAACACCTACGCCGCCTTTGCCTCCTACACCACCAGCACCGATACCGCCTATAGCAGTAGACGATAGCGGCAACACGCTTATCAATACCCCTATCACTATCAGCGTGCTTGGCAACGACACCCCTAATGGTGCTACAACACCTACGGTCGTAAGCCAGCCTTCCAATGGATCTGTAGTGGTAAACACCGATGGCAGCATCACCTATACCCCTAATCGCGACTACACAGGCACCGATCATTTCCTATACGAGATCTGCAACGCAAGCGGTTGTGCCACAGCTACTGTAAGCATTGAGGTCATCACCGATATAGTGCCATACAACGCTATTTCGGTAGATGGAGATGGAGTGAACGACTACTTCCGTATAGGTGGTATAGAAGCATATCCCGACAATGTAGTACGCATTTACAACCGTTGGGGCGTAAAAGTCTTTGAAACAGAAGGTTATGACAATGTCACTCGTGTCTTCCGTGGTATTTCCAATGGTCGTGTAACGGTAGAAGCCGCCGATAAATTGCCACAAGGCACTTATTACTACGTCATTGAATATGTTGATAAGCATAACGATAGGCATACCAAAGTAGGTTGGCTATATGTTAAGAAAAACAAATAAAAAAGTTAAATACCCGTACCAGAAAATACACCTCGGTGCGGGTATTTTTCTCTTAGGAAAAACCTTACAATTCGAAACGGATTCACAACGGATATGTAACGAATAAATTCACCTTTTTAGCTAAGTCAAAATCTTAAAATTTTGTTATTTTTAATAAATATGATTGCCAGATTTAAAAATAGTGTTATTTTTGCCCACAAAATAGCAGTATAAAATGTGTAGAAAAACCTATAATGTTTTAAATATGAATAAATTGATTTCTTTATGGTGTGTCCTTGTGTGTGTATTTGTAGGGCAAATTTTGCACGCACAGGTGTCAAATCTCACTGTGGAAAACACAGCGCCTGCCAATACCAACATAGCCTCTAATGGTTACGAGGTAGGGATGCTTAAGGTTTCGATGAACTTAGCAACGAAAAGTATTGCGAAAGTAAAAATAACCTTTCCTAAGGGCGTAAAGCACGATGGTAGTGCGATTACTGTCAGTGGAGGTACGGCTACGGCACCTGTGGCAAGTGGCAACGACCTTACTTTCGACCTTACCCCTAACACAGCAGGAGGTATTGTAACCTTCTCGCTGAAGAAAACCATTACCCCTGAGGGGCATAAAGAGGTTGTAGGCGGGAAAACCCTTCAAGACCAAGTAAGTGTTACCCAAGGGAGTACAGCACAGAAGAAAGGCGATGCTTATAGTAATTATAAATACCCCTCTTTGGTAATTACAGACCCTACTCCTAAGGCAGATTCGCAAAAAGGCGATAATACCACTACTTTTACGATTGCCAATGGAGGTGAGGGCAAGATAGAAAGTTTTTACCTGAGCCTTAAATACCCTAATGGCTTAACTCTTAAGACCCTTAAAGTGGGGACTACCAATATTACTGTTCCTACGAAAACAGGTGATAAGTATATTATTGCGATTCCAGCAGCGGCTATCAATAGCGGTAATGGGCTTGTAAAAGGAGGAGCACCTATTACTATTACAGAAACGTATACACAAGCTGGGCGTTGTGCCTCTGGCGATATAGAGTATATTGCCAATTGGGGAAAATCAGCTACAAATGCCGATTGGTATCAAGCGATGATTAAGGGGAAGGACAACTATAAGCTACGCAAAGTTAGCACTCCTTCAGCAGCACCTGATATTAAAATGAATACAGGCAATAACGACTCTTACTTCACAATGAAGAATGGCTTTAATGTGCCTGTAACACCCGTAGCTGCTGCAACTGCTCCTGCGGCAAATGTAATGGGGACAATGCGCGTGTCATATAAAAACAACGCTGCGGTAGGCTCTGGCGGGGCAGCCTATAAGGTCAATTTGCTCATTCAAGAGAAGTGGAATGATGGGGCAAATGCCTTTTTCCGCCCTATCAACTTTAGGATTGTAAAGTCTGATGGCACTACTACGCCTATCCCTACCTCAGGTGTAAAGACAACAACAAGCGGGAATATAACTGGGCAAAACAAGCTCTTTAGCGTATCGCTTGAGGGGCTTACTACTGACCCCGATGGGGCAGATGGCTTGGAAGATTTGGATGCCGATGGCAAGTTTGACGATTTGGCACCGGGCAAGTCTTTTGCCATAGAGTTTGACTTGGTTAAAAATAGAACTGATGTCTCTGACTGCCTTACAGGGAAAGGTTTTATCTTAGCCTATTCCTCTTATGTAGGCTATACGACTACTTGTGGTACTACTCCGGTGCCAGCTATTAAAAATCAGTACGACCTGAGAGCCTATATTCTCAATCTGCTGACCCCCGCGGATGTTTCGTTCATCCCTCCTGTTTTAGTGAAAGATGCACCTGCACTAACGGCGCGTTTTGCAGGGAAAACCTCTCAATCCGAAATAGAAGAGAGAAGCAAAGGCGGCACAAATGAACTATCAAAATACCGCTTCCAATACGTGATAACGATTCCCGATGGAGTAGAGGTAGACCAATCGACTATCAAATGGCATTCTTCTGCTAATTACCCTGTAACGACAGAAACTATTAATTTAACAGCAGGGCACCCTAATTTAGATATAAAGCAAAACGGAGGCAGTACTGTCATAAAAGTACTTTCACCAGAAGGTGAGCGAGGCTTTGTAACAATGGATCTTAAAGCGAAGTGTGGTACGAATAAGAATGTACAAGTGAATTATGAGCTTTTCTTCTTTGATAAATATAGTCGTGCTAACAATGCTTTAAAACTGTTGTGTGTCGATAAACCTGTGCAAATCATTTGTGATGGTTGTGCAAATAATGGTCCACTGATTATCAATACCGAAGGCGAACGCTCAGAGAACTCACTCGGTTGGAAGGATTACACGATGAGAGAGCGTCATACAAAGGCTACGCTAAAGGCAGCTGACCCTTTGATGCTCAGGCGTGCGCTCCCTTTAGATGAGATAGAGATCGTTTCTAAAGGGAAGCAGGGCGCTGGCACTGCTAACAATCTGTACTACTCCTTTACTTCTAATGAAGGGATGACCTTAGAGCCTAAGGAATTGGTATTTAAGATTACCTCAGGGGCAAATAATGGTTATATAAAGACGATAAATACCTTTGCTGAAACTTCACTGCCAGGTGAGGGAGGTGTTAGCATCAGAAGAATACAGAAGTTCGTTTGGACTTTGCTCTCCGCAGCAGATGGCAAAACATTGCAACCCAATGATGCCTTTGAGGTAAAGGTTACTTATAAGGTAAAACCGACCTTAGGTACAGATGTACAGAAGAGGGAATATAGTGCTCAAGACCGCTTGATTGCTCAGAAGGTCTACTTCTATATGTTAGAAAAAGATGCGCAAGGGAAGGATGTAGAGCGTTATTGTGGTGCCCCTAATGTACCTGAGTTCTACATAGCTGACACTTTTCCTCATTCGCGCTATAATGGTGATGCTCCTTACTATGTACTTACAGGCTGTACACCTAAGGATTTGGGGGGCTATACAGTACACTTAGCACGTAGGTTCAATACAAGAGGTACTGCATTTAATAAAGAGTTTCGCCCTGATAGGCTTGTAAAGAAAAGCGAGTTTACGCTGCCTAATAGCTATAAGGTTACAGATGTAAAATATTATTATGTACAGACAGCAGGGGGTAAACTTATGCAAGTTGTTATCCCAGCAGATAAAATTAAAAAGACCTCAGTAGGCAATAGCACTAAGTACACAATAGAGAATGAGCTAACCCCTAATGGTTTCCTCTTGCCCCCAGGTATTATTCAGGTTGAGAATGGATACTCTTCCCATATACAAGTATGGACGCAGGCTACTTGTGCTTCACCACAATCTACCAATTTTAGAATAAAGACTTGGTTCTACGACTTTTACTATCATTATGCGAGAGTTGAGTCAGATCCAAGCAAGGATGGGCGTGTTGAAGCAGGCGTGGAATACAATGATGAGGATCAGCAAAATGGCGGGCGCAACATAACGCTAAATAATATGCCTTCCATCAGGTTGGATGCTGGTACGACTATAGAAACCTTGGCTCAAAAAACAAATGACCTGAGCATTACCCTTAGGAATACAGGGGCAAATACTGCTCCTTACACTTGGATTTCAGTGCCTGAGGTTACTGGGGTAGAGGTTTTAGGCTTGTACGACGGAGCTAATGCCATTGGTCGTGTAAGTACCATTACAGGGGAGTATATGTACTACCTTAGCAGTGCAGGCTTAGCGAAAGGAGCTTCAAAGAACTATACCCTTAAGGTAAAGCTCAACGACTGTAAAACAGCAACCTTAACAGCCTACGCAGGCTGGAATTGCACTGAATACCCTACAAGCTATGAGAACTCTTGTAGTAGTAACCTGCAAGCGGGAAAGACTACTTATACACTGCAAGCAGCCGTAAGTGAAATACAGTTTACCAGAACTAAGAGTCCACAACAAGGTACTGCTAAGCAAGGTAAACTTGAGATGTGTAAGGACAATATATACGAGTATATTATCAATGCAAGTAAAGAAGGAGACATCATCGACCCTAAGCTCTTGATTCATAAAGAAACGGGGATAAAGATAGCTAAGGTTGAGGTATATTATCCTTCAAATGCTACTACACCTACCAAGAACTACACTGTTGTGCCAGAAGAAAACGGGGCGTGGGTTTACAAACTGCTCGATGATGGCGAGGCTCTTAAAGGACTTAAATCAGAGCCTAACGATGTCAATAAGCGCAATATACGCGTGGCGATTACCGTAGTGCCTGAGTGTAGTGTACGTGCAGGTGCAATATTCCGCACTGAGGTACAAGGGAAGAGTGCTTGCGACGGCTCAATACAAGGAACACGCGATGCTGACATTATCTCCGATATTGATGGCATCACCCCAATAGCTTACTCCGTAGTGCCTACCTTGGTGCACCAAAGCGGTAGCGCTAAGGCTTGTGGTGTCGGAGCTATTTATAGAGGTACTTACAAGGTAACCTCCTCAAGCCCTTCTGCTCAGACAGGTAATACTGATAAGCTCGTGATTCGCGTGCCTAAGGGCTATAACCTCTCTGGCTTTACTTTTGTAAGCAAGAGCGGAACCTTCATTAACCCTACAGACTTTGAGAATGCTAACCCTGCCCCACAAGGCGATATAAAGGAATACACCATTGCAGCACCTCAAGGGATGAAAAACGGTGATGAGTTCACATACACCATAAAGGTGATGCAGGTTTCTACCGCTGCTGCCTCTGATTGTGAAAAAGCAGATGAATTGCAATACTATGCTATTGCTAATGTAGCTGCACCGCCTTGTCCTTCAGGAGCTTGTGCTAATATAGAAAGAGCATTGGCAACACCTGTTAGAGTGCCTATTCTTACCAACCGTTCAGCGCTTTCAATCAAGGACCTTAGTGCAACCACTCAAATCGAAGACGCAACGAAGGAGAAACGAAGCCTTAGCTTCAAAGTAGGCACTACTACCGAGACCTTCAGTGGGCAAATACGCTTTAAAGTAGTATACGATACCAACAATAACGGAAAAATAGACGCTACTGATGAGCAAATAGCCACTTTCTTAAAGCAAAATCTTAGTATACCAGCCAATGGCACAGTAGCCATAGCAGAAGCAATTAATGTGCCAGCTGATAAAGTATGCCGCTTGCTCATAGGTATTGAAGGAGCGGACAATCCTTGCCTTTGCTCTATCGATGCCGTTCAAGTGCCCGCACCAACGCAGATCACAGGTTTAGTAAAGAACTTAACCCTTTGTGCTGGTGAAAGTAAAACCTTTGAAAAAGATAAGGCGGCACAGCCTACTTACCATACCTATGAGTGGAAGAGTAGCAGTACAGAGGCTTTGGGATACCTCTCAGCAGCCAATATCCTACAGCCTACATTCCATTACACAGGGGCTACCTTTACAGGTACAAAAACCTTCACTTATACACTCGAAATTACCCGTGAAGGAGGCTGTAAAGCTACACAAACAGTAACCGTAACAGTCAATAATACTCCTGTCGCCTTACCCGCTACACCATTCTGTGTAAATGATAAAAAGAAGGTAGGCGAGATAAAAGAAGCGCTTAAAAACATAAATGCAGGCACTACTGTTGCCGATTTCGATGTATTCGAACAAGGCAACAATAGCCCACTGGGCGATCAAACCTATGTAGATCAAACTAAGGTTTATGAAGTACAGCGCAAAGCCAAGGGAGCTAACTGTGCAAGTGAGAAGGTAGTCTTCCCAACAAAGGCACAGTATATCACCGCTTACAATGGTGAGCACGACCAAGATGTACTCTGCCCAGGGGCTACCATTGCTGACTTAAAGACTAAAATTGCTGCTAATGAGCACGTCTCAGTAAGCCAAGTAAAGATTTACAACCGTCTTTCTAATGGAACAAAGGGCACTGAGATTACAAATGGCAATCAGCCTTTAGAGGCAGTAGAAGATACCACACCTTATAACTACAAATACCAGTTTACTGTATTTGATACCACAAACACGAAGTGTGAGTCCGAAGGCCGTGATATCAAGGTGCATATAGTAGGCGTTACAGCCACTACTACCAAGACTACCTATTGCCAAGGAGAAACAGTTAATATTACTTACAAAGTACGAGCTGTTAAAGGTATAGGCACAGCAACAGGTCTTCCAGCAGGACTTACAGTAAATTACAATCCTACTGCTCAAACAGTACAAATTACAGGAACTGCCACAGTAGGCACTTATACCTATGCTATACCACTGACCTCGGCTTGTACTACAGCGCAAATCACAGGTACTATCACTATTGGCTCAGTGGATAAGCCAACAGTAAGTGTAGCCGCTGCTACTTGTACCGCCTCAGGTACCACAGCAACGATTACCAACTACGATAGCACTGCTACCTATAGCATTACGCCAAACACAGGGGTAACTATCACAGGTAGCAGCATCACAGGCTTGACAGTAGGTACAGCCTACACCCTGAAAGCAATCAAAGGCACTTGTGACTCTCCAAATTCAGATAGCTTTACCGCTACTGCACAACTGACTGTGCCAGCGAAGCCAACAGTAAGCGTAGCCGCTGCTACTTGTACCGCCTCAGGTATCACAGCAACGATTACCAACTACGATAGCGGAGCCACCTATGCTATAACGCCAAACACAGGGGTAACTATCACAGGTAGCAGCATCACAGGCTTGACAGTAGGTACAGCCTACACCCTGAAAGCTACTAAAGGCACTTGTGATTCGCCAAATTCAGATAGCTTTACCGCTACTGCACAACTGACTGTGCCAGCGAAGCCAACAGTAAGTGTAGCCGCTGCTACTTGTACCGCCTCAGGTACCACAGCAACGATTACCAACTACGATAGCGGAGCCACCTATGCTATTACGCCAAATGCAGGGGTAACTATCACAGGTAGTAGCATCACAGGCTTGACAGTAGGTACAGCCTACACCCTGAAAGCTACCAAAGGCACCTGTGATTCGCCAGATTCGGATAGCTTTACCGCTACTGCGAAGTTAGCAGTGCCAGCAGTCCCTACGCTCAAGCCAATAACAGACCTCTGCCCAACAGCAGCGAGTCATCAGGTGTCCTTTGTCGATTATGTCAATACACCAGCAGTAGGCACTTTGTATTGGTATACAACGGCTACCACCACAGTTTCAAGCACTACGGCACCTACTATTGATACCAACGTAACTACCAAAACGGTCGTTACTCATTATGTAGCAGTGGTAAATGCCCAAGGCTGTGAAAGCACACGCGTGCCTATTACTCTCACAATAGACGACACCACCAATCCAAGTCTTAGTGTGCCACCTGCCTTGGTCGTTGATTGTAAGTCAGCAACGCGCACTGCAACTATTGATGCTTGGCTCGCACAAGCCACTGCAAATGATACTTGCCAAGGGGTAGTTACACCTACAAATGATTATACCCCACCAGCCGATCCTTGTGCAGCGGGTACCACAACGGTTACTTTCACCGCTAAGGATAAGTTTGGGAATACAGTAACGAAAACCTC
Organism: Capnocytophaga haemolytica; assembly: GCF_001553545.1. Taxonomy (NCBI): domain Bacteria; kingdom Pseudomonadati; phylum Bacteroidota; class Flavobacteriia; order Flavobacteriales; family Flavobacteriaceae; genus Capnocytophaga; species Capnocytophaga haemolytica. Next base: position 1,034,047 of record NZ_CP014227.1, read on the forward strand.
AGTGATTACCAACCTGAGTGTTATTGCCAATGGCGATACAAATACAACAACTATCAATGGTGGTACAGGAGCACCTAATGTAATTGACGTACTGAGCAACGATAAGGTCAATGGCAAAACGCCTACAGTAAGCACTGTAAGTCTTACCGTTACTACTCCAGCAACGCCTAAACAGTCAGGAGCTAACGTACCAACCTTAGATAAAACTACGGGTAAAGTAAACGTACCACCAAGCACCCCAGCAGGTACTTATACTATCGTGTACCAGATATGCGCTACTCTATCGAGCACGACGGCTTGCGATAGTGCCATAGTTACAATTACTGTGAGTGCTTCACAAATTATTGCCAACCCAGATATACGCAACATACCAAACGGTGCTAACGGCGGTACAGTAAGCAGTGTAATACCTGACGACAGCTATAATGGACAGACCCCACCGCCAGCAGGTACAGTAACGGCAACGTTCAACAACATACCAAGCGGCTGGACAGGCAACCCTGACGGTACAATCACCGTACCAGCAGGCACCCGCTCAGGTACTTACACGATGACTTATCATATCTGCGATGCTTTGGGTAATTGTAGTAATGAGGCAACCGTAACGGTAACCGTAGGCGCACCACCGATCGTAGCAACGGATGACAACCGTACAATACCAGATGGTACTACAGGCGGCACTGTTACCAATGTATTGACAAACGATACTCTCAACGGGGTACCAGTAAACAATACTACTTCGGTAACACTGACTTGGACGAATACCCCAGCAGGCTGGACAGGCAACCCTGATGGTACTGTAACCGTACCTCCAAATACCCCAGCAGGCGTATATACGATTACTTATACCATCTGCGAAAAAGCGAACCCAACCAACTGCGATAGTGCAGTGGTGACGATAACCGTAAGCGTTCCGTCAGTAGCCCTCAAAGCTAATGACGACCCAGCAGCAGGTACCTTTACCAATACCATAGGGGGCACCACCACCAGCGTACTGGCTAATGATACCTACAATGGAGCGCCAAACCCAAGTCTGAGCTCGGTAACGCTCACTTGGAATACAGCAACGCCAACAGGTTTCACCTATAATAACGACGGTACCATCACCGTAGCCGCAGGCACAGCCACAGGCACTTATCAGATTAGCTATACGATCTGTACAAAAGTAGGTACTGTAACCTGCAGCACTGCTACCGCTACCGTAAGGGTAGTAGCCGCCACACCAACGCCAACAGTCAATGCCACTGACGATCACTTCACGGCAACCTCCACAGGCGTGATCGGCAATGTATTGACCAATGACACGGTAGACACTACCCAGTCAGCGACCACTACCAACGTAACCATCAGCGTTACCACGGTAGCCCAAGGGGTAGGTACCAGCACCACAGTGCCAGTTCTCAACCCAGCCACAGGTGATGTAACGGTGTCAAACAATACACCATCAGGTACTTATACGATCGTTTACCAAATCTGTACCGTAGCCACACCTACCGCTTGCGATACAGCCACCGTCACCGTAGTAGTGCCACCAGCCACCGTTACACCAACGATCAAGGCTGTCGATGACACCGCCACCACAACCCTTAATACACCAGTGAATATCAATGTATTAAGCAATGATAAGGATTACGGAACCACACCGCAAGTAAGCCTGCAAACACCGCCAAGCAATGGTACAGCAATAGTCAATGCCGATGGAAGCATCAGCTATACACCAAATACCAATTACTCAGGCACCGACAGCTTTGTATACGAACTTTGCGATGGAGCAGGCAACTGCGTAACAGCCACTGTAACAATCGATGTGATTGCCGATATTATCCCTTACAATGCCATTTCGGTAGATGGTGACGGCATCAACGACCACTTCCAGATAGGCGGTATAGAAGCTTACCCAGACAATGTAGTACGCATCTACAACCGTTGGGGTGTCAAAGTCTACGAGCAGTCAGGGTATGACAACGTAACAAAGGTCTTTAGAGGTATCTCCAACGGCCGCGTAACGGTCGAAGCCAACGAGAAGTTACCACAAGGTACTTACTATTACGTAATCGAATACACTGATACTAAGGGTAATCGCCAAAATAAAGTAGGCTGGCTCTATATCAAGAAAAAATAATAATAACTAAAAAAACAAGTAGTTGATAAAAAAGACGTACCTTTACCGAGTTTTTCAAACGAACGCCAAACGGAGCCGTAACGGATCCTCGGCAAAGGGCGTCATAATAAAGCAAAAATAAGATTAAATAGTTAACAATAGAAGATTTTTAAATTATGAAGAAAAATGTATTTTTCTCAGCAGTAATAATGTTGTTTTGTACAGCTGTTTTTGCCCAACAAGAGTCGCAATACACACAGTATATGTACAATACAATGATGTTTAACCCCGCCTATACAGGCTCTCGAGGGGTAGGAAGTTTCTTTGGTATGTTTCGCACACAATGGGTAGGCATCAGCGGCGCCCCTACTAATGGCAGTATCAGCTACCACCAGCCTATGGAAAGCCTCAGAAATGTCGGCTTAGGAGGTACCGTCTTCCGCGAAAGCATCGGCCCTGAAACCAAGACAGACTTAGTCCTCGATGTATCATACACCCTCAACTTCGAAAACTCAAAGCTCGCTTTTGGTTTAAACGGTGCGCTCAACGTCTTCGAGATTGATTACAACAAGCTCAACCCAAGTGATAGAACAGACCCTAACTTCACAGGGAATGAAACCGTTTACTCACCCAACGTAGGGGCAGGCGTATACTGGTATACTGATAAGTACTACTTAGGCTTCTCAGTCCCTAATATGCTCGAAACCAATCACTATGATAAGGATAACAAAGCCGTTTCCGTACTGAAGAACTCACAGCACTTATACCTCATCGGGGGATATGTGTTCGACCTTTCAGAGAATACCAAGTTCAAGCCAGCAGTACTCTCAAAAGTCTCTTGGGGGGCACCTTTGCAGCTCGATCTCTCGGCGAACTTCCTCTTCAACGAAAAGTTTGTCCTTGGGGCAGCCTACCGCTGGTCGGCAGCAGTGAGCGTAATGGCAGGCTTCCAGTTCAGCGAGCGTTGGTTTGCTGGCTATGGCTACGACTTCGAAACTACCGAACTTTCAAAGTACAACTCAGGTTCACACGAGATATTCCTCCGCTATGAGTTGCTTAAATCCTACAAGAAGATCGTATCACCACGCTTCTTTTAGTGATTTGATATAAACAGTTATAAATAGCAAAATCACACAGATATACTATGAAGAAAATTTATTACTATACCTTGCTCATTGCGCTCGTAGGAGCGACGCAGTACACTTTTGCTCAAACAGATAAGGAGTTAGAGAAAGCAAAGCAGATGTACAAAAACTACGCTTACGTCGATGCTATTAAGGTCTACGAAAAAATAGCCAAGAAAGGCTATGTGAACCAAGATATGCTCGAAAGCCTTGGCAATGCCTACTACTTCAACGCAGAATACAAAAAGGCTTTGCCTTGGTATAAGCAACTCTTTGAAGGTAAGGATTACAAAATAAAACCTGAGTATTACTATCGCTACGCACAGAGCTTAAAGTCTGTAGGCAAGTACGACGAGGCCAACGCAATGATGGATAAATTCGCAGAGCTCACCGCCGACAGCGACTCTCGGGCAGCCCTCTTTGAAGAAAATAAAAACTATCAGGAGGTGATCCAGAGTAATTCAGGTCGCTTTGAGCTTCAGCCTGTGAGTATCAATACACCTTATTCGGAGTACGGCACCACCTTCTACGGCAATGATGTGGTATTTACCGCCGCAAGTAGTGGGAAGGCTTCCAAAGGGGGGGTATCACAGTGGACAGGTGAGAGCTATTACGACCTCTACCTCACCCAGCGCGATAAGCAGAAGCTCACAGGCAAAACGCCTTTCTCATCAGCGCTCAACACGAAGTTCAACGAATCGACAGCAGTCTTTACCAAAGACGGGAAGACGGTCTATTTCACCCGTAATAACTATGTAAACCGCCGCATTGGCACTAATAAGGAGAATACAATCCTGCTGAAAATCCTCAAAGCTACCAAAGATAGCGATGGCAATTGGGGCAACGTAGTCGAAATGCCTTTCAACAGCGATCAGTACAATGTGGCTCACCCTACCCTCAGCCCCGATGAGAAGTACCTTTACTTCGCCTCGGATATGAAGGGTACTTTGGGCAATTCGGATATCTTCCGTGTAGAAATCAAAGGCAATAACAAGTACGGTACCCCTGAGAATTTGGGTAGCACCATCAATACCGCAGGGCGCGAGTCCTTTCCTTTTATTACTAAGGACAATGTGCTGTACTATTCCTCCGACGGCTTTCCTGGCTTAGGAGGCTTAGATATCTTCGCAGTAAAGTTCTTTGACGATGGCACGACCTCCAAGCCTATTAACGTCGGGAAACCCGCCAATAGCCCTGACGACGACTTCTGTTTTATTATGGATAGTGATACTCACATAGGCTTCCTCAGCTCAAACCGCCCTGGTGGAAAAGGCAAGGACGATATCTATAGCTTCTTAGAGACCAAGCCACTGAAGTTCGGCTGCCAGAAGATTATTAAAGGGATTGTAAAAGATGCCCAAACACAAGAGATTATCTCCGATGGGCTCGTCTCTCTCTCCGACAGAACGATGAAGCCTGTTAGCTCTCAAAAATCTAAGCAGGACGGTACTTTTCAGTTTGACAATGTGAACTGTGCTGACCTTTACTTCTATCTCAGAGGCGAAAAAGAAAAGTATGAAACCGCTGAGGTGAAAGTGCTCACTGAGGGTGATGATAATGAGGTATTCTATGAGCTCCTCTTAAAGCCGCGTGAAGTGCAGATCAATAAGGATACTGACTTAGCTAAGGTCTTCCATATTAAAGAAATATACTTCGATTTAGATAAGTCGAACATACGCCCTGATGCCGCTGTTGAGTTGGCGAAGATCGTAGAGGTGATGAAGGAGTATCCTAAGATGAAGATCGATATCCGCTCACATACCGATAGCCGCGCTTCCGATGCGTACAACTTAGCCCTTTCCGACCGCCGTGCGAAATCAACCTTGAACTGGATGGTCAAGCAAGGTATCGACCGCAAACGCCTAACAGCTAAGGGCTACGGTGAAACTCAGCTCGTTAATGGTTGCTCTAACGGCGTTCCTTGTACTGAGGAACAGCACCAAGCCAACCGCCGCAGTGAGTTCATCATCGTAAGTATGGAGTAGAAAACATAAATCCTGATAAGTGGTACTAATAAAGGGAATGAAAGCCTTTATTACTACCACTTTTCGTATAAATAATAACCTATTGATATGCTTAAACTTAAGAAACATACGCTGTTGATCTTAGCCTTTCTCAGTTTGCAGGCACTATTTGCCCAGCAACAAGAGCTCCTCAAGGCGCGCAACTACTATAAGAAGCTCGACTATGTCCGTGCTATCAAAGCCTATGAAGCCATTGCCAGCAAAGGAGGCGCCAACCAAGAGGTCTATGAGAATTTGGGCAATGCTTATTACTTCAATGCCGACTATAAGAATGCTTATACGTGGTATGAAAAGCTCTTTTCCAACCCCGAGTATAAGCTCCAACCTGAGTATTACTATCGCTATGCACAAACCCTCAAAACAGTCGATAAGTACGACCAGTCCAATAAGGTAATGGAGCAATTTGTTGCCCTTACAGGCGGTAAGGACTCAAGGGCACAGCTCTTTACCAAGCATAAGGATTATTATAAAGAAATACAGCGTAATTCAGGTAGGCTCGACCTTCACCCACTGAGCATCAACTCAAAAAACTCAGAATACGGCACTGCCTTCTACGGTGATAAAGTCGTATTCTCAGCCAGCAAGGGCATTCTCAAAGGAAAATCAAAGTGGACGGGCGACGCTTTCTACGACCTCTATGAAGCCAATCGCGATAGCTTAGAAGTATCACACCCGCGCAAGATGGGTGGCATTAACACCAAGTTCAACGAATCAACAGCAGCCTTTACCACCAGCGGCGATACCGTCTACTTTACTCGTAATAACTACGTACACAACAAGCTAACCACTGATGGCGAAGACACGGTGCTGCTGAAAATACTCCGCGCCACTAAGGATCAAAATGGCAATTGGGGGCACATCACAGAGATGCCTTTCAACAGTAATATTTACAGCGTTGCACACCCTGCCCTCAGCCCCGATGGCAAGTATATCTACTTCGCTTCCAATATGAAAGGCTCACTGGGGAACTCCGATATCTATCGGGCAAAGATATTGAAAACAGGCTACGGCAGGGCTGAAAACCTCGGAGCGCTTATCAACACCACAGGGCGCGAATCCTTCCCGTTCATCTCTAAGGACTCCGTGCTTTACTATTCCTCCGATGGCTTTCCAGGTCTCGGAGGCTTGGATATTTTTGCCGTGAAGCTCTATGCCGATGGCACAACCTCTAAACCAGTGAATATCGGTAAGCCTGCCAATAGTGCCTACGACGACTTCTGCTATGTAATTGATAGTGATAGCCATATAGGCTTCCTCACATCCAATCGCTTGGGAGGCGAGGGTAAGGACGATATTTATAGCTTCTACGAGCAAGCCTCAGTGCAGTTTGATTGTACTAAAAACGTACGCAGTATGGTCAAGGACGCCCAGTCGCAACAGCCTATCCCTGAGGTAAAACTGACCCTTTTAGATACTGAGAATAACCCTGTAGAAATCGGCACTTCAAATGAAAACGGTCAGTTTGCCCTCACCCACGATTGGAATTGCAAAGATCAAAAGGTACTTATCAAAGCGGAAAAGAACGGTTACGTAACGGTTACGCAAACCGTCACCGCCGAGGGCAATAGCGATTTCTATGCAGAATTGCTTTTACAACACCTACCCGAGACGCCTAAATCCGAGATAAAAGTCGGGGTCGACTTAGCTAAAACGCTCGCGATTCAGAATATTTACTTCGACTTTGACAAGGCAGACATACGCCCTGACGCTGCCGAACAGCTCAGCAAACTGGTGGCTGTGCTCAATGAGTATCCTACGATAAAGATCGATATACGCGTACATACAGATAGTCGCGGCTCCGATGCGTATAACTTAGCCCTCTCACATAGACGAGCTAAATCAACAATGCAATGGCTGATAGCTCACGGCATTGACAAGAAGCGATTGACAGCCAAAGGCTACGGTGAGACCCGCCTTACCAACCACTGTGCCAATGGTGTACCGTGCAGCGAGGAAGAGCACCAAGCCAATCGCCGCAGTGAGTTTATTATCATCAGCTTATAAAGTGAATTATGCAAATAAGGGGCTATCCTACCATAGGGAGTAGCCCCTTTATTATATGTAAATGGTTAGTAAACGTCGAGGGTACGTTCTTCATCAAAGCCATCGGGGGTCTCGAATACTACGGTGTAGCGTCCTTTGGGCAAGTATGCATTGCCATCAGGAGCCGTAGGTATAAATATCTTTTGTAGGCTTTTTTCATAAGCTGTTTTTCCTTCTTCGGAAAGGGTAAGGTCATAGGGAATATAGTTAAAGCCTTTGTTTGTTTTAAAGGTAAACGACTGTAACTTGATGCGTCCCTTCATTATGCGGACTTCTATTTTGAGGTTTTCCTTAGAGGCAAACCCATAGAAGTATACCGAAGGTTTTGCGGGCTCTTCCCATTGGCTCAGGGCATTTCCCCAATTGCTGGAGTAGGCGATAGAGATAGGCGTCTCCAAAGGGTAGAAATCCTGTGAGGTGATAGCTACTTTAAGTTCCTGCATCATCTTAATAGAAGTGCGATATACGCCATTACCCAAGCTGGTAGCATACATATCTCCAGAGGCTTCATCAATGTAGATGTCGCTAAAGCCTGTCTCGGGCAAACCTTTGGTGAAGGGTTGCCAGCTCTCACCTAAGTTGAACGAGATATAAAGCCCATTATCGGTGCCGAGGTAGAGCACTTGGCTGTTCTTAGGGTCTTCGCGTAGTACATTCACACGGCTTTGTGGCAGATTGGAGTGGATATCATTCCAGCTTTTGCCATTGTCATTACTCAGGAAGATAAAGGACTCAGTGTCATTCTCATCATTGCTTACTAAGGTGGCAATAACCCGATTGCGTTGATGCTTTGAAGCGATGAGGTTATTGACTTTAAGCGGGCGAGGGAAAGCATTGTATACCTGCTTCCACGATACACCACCATTTTCGCTTGCGTAAATCATCCCGTCATCACTGCCCGTATAGAGCAAGCCAAACATAAATGGCGATTCGGCAATACTAGCAATGGTACCGTAAGCCTTGTTGCCCTGTTTGTTCCCATTGGTTACATCCTCAGAGATAGTACGCCAATTGCGCCCTTTATCCATTGAGATGTGGAGTTTATTGCTTCCTGCGTAGATGATGTCTTTATTCTGCGGTGAGATGAGCAGTGGTGCTTTTTTGCCTAAGCGTAGAGGAGCCTTGTTTTCTCCATAGAAGAGGCTTCCTAAGGGGTAGAACTGTGCTCGTCCTTCGTCGTAAGTGCTAAAGTTGCCGTAATCTTGTGCGGCATAACTGTCGTTGCCAAAGAGGATGGCATTTAAGGGGATGCGTAGGCTGCTCCAGTGGGCATTTTCATTGTAGAGGGTGCCTTGTGTGCTTAGTAGATAAGGTATTTTTTTGGCTTTGTCGTAGTCAATACGGGTGAATGCCATAGCGCCCGCTACGTTCTTTGTAGCCCAGCTTTTTCCGCCATCATAGGATACCTCTAAGCCGTAGGCAGTAGTACAGAAGAGGGTGCCTTGCTGTTGGTAGATCTGATAATAGGCGTTGTCAAGGTTCATTGGGCGCTTACTACGCCAGTTTTTCCCGCCATCGAAGCTCTCTAAGAGGGGGTAACCGCCTATCAAGAGGTGGTTTTTGTTTTGCAGGTCAACGCTGATGCCCCCAAAAAGGTCGCCGTTTTGGTAGTAGACGTCAGTGAGGGGTTGGGCATTAGTCTTCTGCCAAGAGGTACCGCCATTGGTGCTCAGGTATACCTCAGCACCCACTACTTCTTGGGCGCTTACTCCGAGGTAATTCAACAGTCGGTCGGGCGAGGTGACGTCGGCGGCAATCATATCTTTGAGGTTCTGAGCACGGTACTTTTTGTCGAGCCCCGTGTTGTAGAGGAATACGTTCAGGCGCTCATTGTCGAGGGCTAAAAAGTCGGGTTTGCTCATACCGTCGAAGTCTTGTGCGGAGAGATGTATTTTGCTTATTTTCTGTACGCTGTTGCTTGCTTCACGACGTTTGGTGCTGCGATTGTCCACGACGGCATAGAGGGTCTGGGCGTCGTAAGCGGTAAGCCCTATACGTCCGATAGTGTTACCTTTGAGGAAGCCGTTGTTAGAGACCTTCGACCAAGTGTTGCCGCTGTCGTCACTTTTGTAGATACCGCTCCCTGCGCCATAAGGTGAGAGGTCGGAGGGGGTGCTATTGATTTCCCAAGCAGCAGCGTAGAGGGTGTTGCCGCCAGCAGTGCTTATGATCTGGCTGATGCCTGTACGGGTGCCTATAAAGAGCTTCTGCGACCAAGTTTTGCCGCCATCGGTACTCTTGAAGATGCCGCGCTTTTCGTCGCCACGGTAGGTATTACCAAGTGCCCCTATGATGATCTCGTTGGGTTTCTGAGGGTTTATGACGATGGAGGTGATCTGCTGTACGGCTGCTAAGCCACTGAACTGTACAGTTTTGCCCATATCTGTGGAGGTGAACAAGCCATAAGGGGTGGCTACACACAAGCGCTGTGAGTTCCAATCGACTGCTAAGGCACTGATACTGTGGGTGGGTAGGGTAGGACAGAGGGGGGTGAAAGTCTCGCCACCATTTCGGCTGAGCCACAGCCCGCTATCGGTAGGGGCAACGACTATTTCGGCGCTGTTTCTGGGGTTGATCGCCAATGCCTTGATGGTGTTGCCAATTTCTTTTACTTTGATAGGCTCGAAGGGGGTTTCTTTGACCCACGAGCTGGCTTTGATCTCTTCTTTTTGGCGGATAGCAAGGGGGAGTAGCTCTTGCCCGAAGGAGAGAGCAGTCATTGAAATACAGCAGCTTAGTGCTAAAAATTGTCTTTTCATATACATAACTTTTTAAGCTAAAAAAGGTAGTAATGTCAGCGGAGGGTTCCGCGTAAGGATGTGCAAAATTACGACAAATAATTGAGTTTGGAAAATAAAAGTGAGGGGAATTTGCTTTTTTAGTGAGTAGATCCGTTACGGCTTCGTTTCGTGTTCGAATTTGTAGGGCTTGTATGAGGGTGTTTTTTTGTGGGGAATTTTTGGTGTATTTGTGTGATATTAAGGTAGGTAAGCAGTAGGGAGGGGAGGGGGGAGGAAAGTTGCTTTTGAATGATTTTGTAGAAAAAGTTTTTTTGTTTGAGAAAAAAGTAGTACTTTTGCGGTCTATTAACTGTGGCGGTCTTGTAGTTCAACGGATAGAATAGAAGTTTCCTAAACTTTAGATCCAAGTTCGATTCTTGGCAAGACCACGAGATGTTTTCTTAAAATTGGTGAAGGGTGTATATTGTAAGCCATTCATTATCAGCAAGTATTTTAATAAGGTATAAAATATTTTGTTAAAATGTTTGTTTGGTATGGGGAATTGTTGTACTTTTGACCGATAAAAGGAACGTTTGTAATTTACAATAATTTTAAAAGAAGAATTATGAAAGACCTAAACATCTATATCGAGGAATTGCTTTATAAGCACCAATGTGTGATTATCCCTAAGTTTGGTGCGTTTATATCGAACAGGAAGTCGGCGCAAATGTCTGATGATAAGACTTTTGACCCTCCGAAGCGCGAATTGTCGTTCAACGCGAGTTTGGTTTCCAACGATGGTTTGCTGATTAAGTATATCTCTGAGCAGTCGGGGATTGACTACAATTTAGTTGAGGATTACATCAATTTAGCTGTCGAAGGCTGGAAACGTATTCTTCAGCAGGAGCAGGCTTTGAACTTGGAGAATATAGGGGTTTTAAGGCAAACTACTGATGGTAGGATTACTTTTGAGCCTGATACGGATGTGAATTATCTTACGGATTCGTTTGGTATGGCGCCGTTTGTTCCTCACGAAGTGCCGAGTACGGCTACGATGCAGATTGAGGAAAACCAGGTGCGCCCTACGGTGAAGGAGGAGACTAAGTTGCCTCCTGTTGAGGAGGTGAAAGTGCCTGTGACTAATATGGTTACGCCTGTAGAGGAGAAGAAGAAGAAAAGGGTTACGCCTCCGCCTCCAGTGAAGAAGGCGTCGAAGAGCAATCAGTATATTACGTATTCGGCGGTAGCGGCTGTGGGCTTGGCTATTTTGGCGTATGGGGCTTATTTGCTTTTCAGCGAACCTATAAAGGCTGACGGACAGGCGCTCGCCAATGAGTTTGCATTTACCGACAATCAGATCGATGAGCGTGTAAATCAGAAGATTAGCGAGGCTACATTCTTTACTTCGCCAGAGCCTATGCCTGCGATTACGCTGAATTTGCCTAAGGTGAGAGGTGGCAAGACGAGTGCTGTGAAGGCTACGAATGCTGGGCAGCGACCTGAGAATGCGCCTCAACAGACGCCGACACATACTACTGCTAAGCCGCAAGGGACCCAAAGTGGGGCGCCTGTGAGAACAGAGCCTGCTCAGAAGGCTACGCCTGCTAAAGCGGAACCAGCTCAGAGGGTGGCTAATACGAAACCAGAACCCGCTCAGAAGCCAGCGCCTGCTAAGGCAGAACCGGCTCAAAGAGTGGCTAATACACCTGCACAGAAGCCTGCACAACCTGCGCAACAGGCTACACCAGCGGCTACTAAGCCAGCCAGTACGCCAGCGGCAAGTTCGGCTACTGTGGGTAAGTCGGCAGCGGCTTCTAAGAAATATCAGGTGATTGCGGGTGCCTTTAAGGAAGAGAAGAATGCCACTACGCGTGTGTTGCAGTTGCGTAAGTTGGGCTATAAGGATGCTTTTGTGCTGGGAATGAATGCCAAAGGGCTTTATCAGGTGAGCTACGGTGGCTATGACAGTATGGATGAGGCGAAGCTGTTGCAGACTGAGGTGAAGGCTTCGAAGGAAGAGAAGAAGTTAGATGGGGGTTGGATACTTACCCAGCCGTAATTTTGGGGATAAGGTAGCTATGAATATAGAAAGGAAGACACCTTCGCAATCGCGTACGATACTTACGGACTTGGTGCTAACGGGCGAGACGAACCACCTGAATAAGATGTTCGGTGGGGAGCTATTGGCTCGTATGGATAGGGCGGCAAGCATTGCTGCACAACGACACTCGAACCACGTAACGGTAACGGCATCGGTGAACCACGTGGCTTTTAATCACAGTATTGATATGGGGAGTGTGGTGACGGTGGAGGCGATGATTTCGCGTGCTTTTTCGACTTCGATGGAAGTGTACATAGATGTTTGGGTCGAGGATTTATTGGGTGATAGGGTGAAGGCCAACGAGGCTATATATACTTTTGTTGCTGTAGATGCAGAAGGGAAGCCTGTGAGGGTTCCTGAGCTTATCCCTGAGACGAGGATAGAGAAAGAGCGCTATGCAGGGGCGTTGCAACGCCGACAGTTGAGCTTAGTGCTGGCGGGTAAACTCAGTCCGCACGATGCTACGGAGCTTAAAGCGCTTTTTACAGAGTTGGATATCAAGAAAGGTTAATTTGTATTCATAAATTTAATTGGAGAACCGTCGTAGAGGCGGTTTTTCTTATAAAAGAGGAATGTGTTATGACGTTATCAGAGGAGAATTACTTAAAGGCGATATTTCACTTGTACAGTGAGCACGAGGAGGAGGTGAATACGAATGCGATAGCGGAATGTATGAATACGAAGGCATCGTCGGTAACGGATATGCTTAAAAGACTTTCGGATAAGGGGTTGATCAACTATGTGAAGTACCAAGGGGTAACCTTGACGCCTCAAGGGAGGCAGAAGGCGATAGCTATCATCCGTAAGCATAGGCTTTGGGAGGTGTTTTTGGTGGAGAAGCTGTCTTTTACTTGGGATGAGGTACACGAAATTGCAGAGGAGCTGGAGCATATAGAGTCGGATAAGCTCATAGATAGGTTGGATGCTTATCTTGATTACCCAAGTACTGACCCGCACGGCGACCCGATACCGAATAAAGAGGGGGTGTTTAGCACGACGCTTAAGACGCTGCTCAGTGAGCTCAATGCGGGGGATAAGGCGATTTGTATGGCGGTAAAGAATACTTCAAAGGAGTTTTTGGTGTACCTTACTAAGATGGAGATTGCGCTGGGTGATACTCTTGAGGTGGTGACTAAGGAGGTGTTTGATAACTCTATGACTGTCAATCTACGCGGTAAGGAAATGACGCTCTCACCGATGGTTTGCCGAAATATTTATGTGCAGAAGAAATAGCAGGTGAGTGGCTTGTGAGAAAAGAAGAATAATCCTATTAGAATAAGAGATAACGATGAAAAGGTTTTACATACTATTATTTTCACTCCTATTGCTGACGGTGGGGTGTGTGCTGGCGGTGCATTTTCTGTGGAAAAGTGGTGCGCCTGAGTTTGAAATGCGGGAAATAGAGCGGAGCACAGCGGACTGTGAAGAGAACTGTTTGTCGGTAAATATCAACTACTTGTATTGCAAATCGCCAAGTAGCTTTGCTGAGAACTTCAATAAGGAGATGGAACTACAAGTGTCTAACTTTTTGTTGGGCAATAGGGAAGATACTTTGCAGGTAGAGGGGGTGAGCATAGAGAGTGCCTTAGAGAGCTTTATGACGGATTACAACAATATCCACGAGCATTTTCCTGATATTCCAGCATACGAACTGATGCTTAACGACTCGATAATGTTCAAGAATAGTAAGATGCTTACGGTGTTTTCTGACCGTTATTCATTTACTGGGGCGGCGAATGCATTCCGCACAAAGGTGTTTACGCATTTTGACCTTTCCAATGGCGAGGTGATTACTAATGAGAATTTATTCACTGACGAGGCTAAAGTAGCGCAGATCGCTGAGAAGTATTTTAAGAGAGAGCAGGAAAACTTTGCTACGAAGACCTTAGATGAGAAGGGTTTTTGGTTTGAGGACGGGGTCTTTCATCTGCCGAAGAACATCGGTATTGGGAAGGATTATCTGCATCTCTTTTACGAGCCTTTTGAGATTGCGGCATACGTGGATACGGCTTTCGAAGTGAAAGTGCCTATGAATGAGGTGCAACACTACTTAACTTTTTCGGATAAAAAGTAGCAATGAGAGAACAATTAGAAGAACTATATCAGCAGGTTGCTGAGATGAATGAGGTGGAGGGCTTAGCCTTCTTAGCTGAGAAGTTTAAAGGAGAGATTGTGTTTTCAACCAGTTTTGGTTTGGAAGATCAGGCGATAACACATCTTATTTTGGCAAATCATATTCCTATTGAGATTTTTACTTTGGAGACAGGGCGACTTTTCTACGAGACTTATTCGGTATGGGAATCAACCAATGAACGTTATAATACTCATATTACGCCTTACTACCCTGATGCTAAGGCAATAGAAAAGCACGTGAAGGAGAATGGTGCGATGGCTTTTTACCGTTCGGTGGAGCTGAGAAAAGAATGTTGCCATATTCGTAAGGTAGAGCCTCTGAGTAGAGCACTGAAAGGCAATAAGGTATGGGTGACGGGAATTCGTGCAGAACAGTCGACAGCAAGACACGATTTGCCTATCTTGGAGTGGGATGATACGTATAAGTTATTCAAATATAACCCATTGCTACATTGGACGTTTGAGGATACGAAGGCTTTTATCAGGGAGTATAATATACCTTATAATGTGTTGCACGATAAAGGTTTTGTCAGCATTGGTTGTGCGCCTTGTACGCGTGCGATTAAAGAAGGTGAGGACTTCCGTGCTGGACGTTGGTGGTGGGAGAGTAATAGTAAGAAAGAGTGTGGGTTACACGAGCATAAGTAAGCTATTGCACGGTATAGATACAGAGGAGGATTCAAGGGGCTACTTGAATCCTCTTTGTCTTTTTGCCTCAAATATGAGGATAGCAGCCGAGACGGAAACGTTCATAGAATCAATAACACCTGCCATTGGGATAATGATGTTCTGAGTGCTATTGTGAAGCCATTCCTCCGTAAGACCTTCATCCTCAGTGCCAACTACAATGGCACTTGCCTGTGTGAATGATATTTCATTATAAGGTTTAGAAGCCGAGAGGGCAGCGCAGTATATATCGATGTTTTTCTTTTGTAGGAACTGTATGATTTCAGTGGTAGTGCCTGTAGCAATTGGTGTGGTGAATACACAGCCTACACTGGAGCGGATGATGTTGGGGTTGTACAGATCCGTTTTAGGGTTACCGATGAGCACTGCATCAACGCTTGCAGCATCGGCAGTACGCAAGAGGGCGCCTATATTGCCAGGTTTTTCAGGGGCTTCAGCCACTAATAGCAGTGGTTGTGGGTTGCTAAAATGTAGTGCTTCTAGAGGGTGCTGTTTGACTCTTGCTACGGCTATAACTCCCTCAGTTGAAGAGCGGTAGCTTAGTTTTTGGTAGACTTCTTTAGTGATGCGTATGTATTCTATCTTTTGATGAGAGTCTATAAGCAGCTGGTGTAGGCTTTCTTCTGAGAAGATCTCTTCGTAAAAGAGGATTGTATCAATGGTATAACCGCCTTTGAGGGCTAAGCTGATCTCACGGATGCCTTCAATGGTAAAAAGGCCTTCTTTCCTACGATTGCGTGACTTTTCGCTTAAGGCGACGAGCTGTTTTACAATGGGGTTTTGTAGACTGGTGATTTCTTTCATTAGAAGCTATTGTTCAGTGAGGTACGTTTTAATTATTGATAAAAAAGAGAGCACTTGTTCTGATATTAAGAAGTGTGCATTATAATTTTAAGATTTGCAGTATAAAGAAAGTCAGGAAGTAAGCACTTTCACAAGTGGGCTACTTTCTGACTTTTGTGCCTATTTATTAATCACTACCATACACTCTTCGAGTTCTGGTTTGTTTTTGGTATAGGCATCTAACCAAACTTTCAGTTCATCTATTTCGTAAGGCAGTAGGGTGTCTATTGCCTTTTGGAGTTCTTTACAGAATAGACTTGGGTCGAAACTTACCTTTGCTAATACCTCTTTGGTATATTCCAAGATGGGCCTTTTCATAATGCAATCTTTTCGTGATTTCACAGTACAAATATACGTTATAACGACCATTTCCACCAAATAAAAAGTGTTAAACTTTTGTTAATATTCTTAAGCTATTCTAAATGAATATCATAGTAGATACGTGCTTGCACCCCTTGCTGTTCGGAGAGCTTATGGAGGTTTTCATATAGCTTATAGGCTTCATTGCCAACCTCTTGCTTAATAGATTGTGATTTGACTTTCATTGTATATCTATCAATAAGATCTTGAAAGCTAAGTTTGTAGGTTGGGTAGGTTACTATACCATAGCTACTTATCCCATTTTGCTTTGCTGCGTAGACAAGGGCATCATTTAGGCTACCGATTTCGTCAACTAAGCCCTTTTTCAGAGCCTCTTCTCCTGACCATACTCTGCCTTGCGCTAAGCTATCGACCTGATTGGTGCTCATCCCTCTGCCTGCTGCCACTCTGCTTACGAAGAGCTTGTAAGTGCGCTCTATCCCTTCGGTCATTTCTTTGATGAAGCTTTCAGAGGGTTTTTCGAATACGCTGTACTGCTGTGCGTGGGGATGGGTACTGACAGTTTCGGCGTTGATACCCCAGTTCTCAGCGAGTTTGTGTACATTAGGGATTACCCCAAAAACACCTATCGAGCCTGTGATGGTGCTCTTCTCGGCAAAGATACGATTAGCATTGCAGGCAATGTAATAGCCACCAGAAGCGGCATAGTTTCCCATTGAGACGTATACTTTTTTCTTTTTCTTAGTGAGCTCAATTTCGCGGTGCATTAGCTCAGAGGCAAGGGCGCTTCCCCCAGGTGAATTGATACGGAGCACAATTGCCTTAACATGTTTATTATCAACGGCTTTTCTGAGAGAAGTAATAATGGTTTCATCACCAACTACGCCACCTCTGCCTTTGCCATAGGTGATATCGCCATCAGCGTAGATTACAGCAATTTTATCTTTGGAGGCAGCTGATTTTGACTTATTGGCGACGCTTTCAGCATAGGCTTCAATACCTATAAAATGCAGATCGTCAATGCTTTTTGTACCTGTTTTTTCACAGAGTTTCTTCTCAAACTCATCGCGATAGAGGAGTTCGTCAACCAGTCCGCTTGCCTTAGCGCCTTCGGGGGTGCGGGCTTCTAAATTAGTAGCGATGGCATTGAGACGTTCAACAGAAAGGTTTCTGCTTTGGGCGATGTCAGTAGCGATGCTATTCCATACAGAGGTGAGCAACTCGGTGATTTGCTTTCGGTTCTCCTCACTCATTGTATTGCTCAGGAAGGGTTCGACGGCACTTTTATACTTGCCGTGGCGGATGACCTCCATTTGTACACCAGTTTTT
Organism: Capnocytophaga haemolytica; assembly: GCF_001553545.1. Taxonomy (NCBI): domain Bacteria; kingdom Pseudomonadati; phylum Bacteroidota; class Flavobacteriia; order Flavobacteriales; family Flavobacteriaceae; genus Capnocytophaga; species Capnocytophaga haemolytica. The sequence continues at coordinate 1,051,473 of NZ_CP014227.1, forward strand.
TCTTGGAGCTCTTTGTAGAAGAGTACTTCTGAGGATAAGCCCCTGAGGGTTAGCTCTCCTTGTGGGTTAAGGAAGACCTTATCGGCTATGGATTGGAGGTAATAGTCAAGTTGAGGGATTTGGTCGTTATAGGCGAAGACGAACTTGCCTGACTTTTTGAAATCGTTGAGGGCATTACGAAGTTCCTTAGCAAACGCCACCCCGCCGATATTGCCTGAGCTCTTGATGTTAATACCTTTAATACGGTCGTCGGTTTTTGCATATTCGATTGCTTTGAGTATGGCATTCAGTCCGTTATAGTCCTGTGAGGTGTAGTCAAAGTCCTCAATGACGATTTTTTCGCCGTAGTCAGTAAGAGGCTTTTTGAAGTCCAGCTCAAGGATGGTATTGTTTTCTACTTTAGTGCCTTCGCTACTGTTTCCGCCAATAGAAGCCATTAGTACAGAAATTATTACGAGGAAGATTACAAACATAATCCCCAAGGAGATAAAGAAGCCGAGAATGGTGGCTAAGAGGGTTTTCAGGAAACTCATTTTTACTTATTTTACGATGATTAAAACTGTGGCAAAGGTAGGTATTTATCTTGGAATAAAAAAATTTTTGTAGGATTATTTATATATAGGTGGAGAAAAGGGTGGATTGAGCTACTGGGTTTCTCCGTTACCCCTTCGATATGTGTTCGTTTTTTTAGATAGCGGAGAATAGGAAGTCACGGATGTATATTATTAACAAAATTTATAAGTTTTTTAGAAGTGTATTTTTGTTTACTTGATAAATGGTTTCGTTTTTTTTAGGGATAAATATATTAAAAATTATTAAAAACTATATTTTCATTCTGTAATTTGTTATATTTATAACCTTAAAAAGTGTTGTTATTTTTTTAAATCAGCGTGTATTGTAAAAAAGCTCTATTTTTTTAACATTTTATTAGTATGTGATTTTCAGTTAATTGTATTTATAATGGCTTTAAATATTAAAATAGACGAAAAAAATAGGGTAAAAAGTTTTTTCAGTTTTTAAAATTATATTAATTTTACCGCGAATTTAATTTATTTCAATAAAGTAATGAAAGTGAAAATATCAATGCTAATGTTCGTTTTGATGCTTTTTAGCGGTTCGCTTTGGGCGCAAACGAAAGTATCTGTGACAGGTACTGTTACGGGTAACGACAAGATGCCCTTACCAGGTGTGAGTGTTGTTATTAAAGGGACAACACGAGGCGTATCAACTGACTTTGACGGGAAGTATCAGATACAGGCTTCACAGGGTGAGGTGATTGAGTTTAGCTCAATGGGGTATACTTCTCAGCACAAGAAGGTGAGCAAAGCGAGTGGTTCAGAGGTTATTAACGTTGTTTTGACTGAGGAAATTCAGCAGCTCGAAGGTACGGTGGTTACTGCCCTTGGTATCAAACGCCAAGAGAAAGCCTTGAGCTACAACGTACAACAAGTAAAAGCCGAAGAGCTTACCAAGGTGAAAGACGCCAACGTGGTTAATAGCCTGAATGGTAAGGTAGCTGGGGTGAATATCCAACGTAGCTCTGCAGGTGTTGGGGGTGCTACCAAAGTGGTGATGCGTGGGCTCAAATCATTGGATGGTAACAACGGCGTACTCTATGTGATTGATGGGGTACCAATGTTTAACAAGCAGAGTGATGGTGGTGGAAATAACTTTGGTAAGCCAGGTGGTGGTGAAGGTATTGCCGACATCAACCCTGATGATATTGAGAGTATCAACGTGCTTACAGGTCCTTCTTCAGCAGCACTTTATGGTAGTGAGGCTGCCAATGGGGTTATCCTCATCAATACTAAGAAAGGTAAAGAAGGCAAGCTCGAAGTTACCCTCGGTAGTAGTGTTGAACTGATGAAACCATTTATTTTGCCTGAGTTCCAGAATACGTATGGCAGCAATGGCGATAGAAGCTGGGGTGCTAAGCTCGCAACTCCTTCAAATGTAGACCCAAGGAAGTTCTTCCAGACAGGGACGAATATTAACAACTCCCTTACCTTATCAACAGGAAACAAGCAGAACCAAACGTATGCTTCTTTTGCACAAACTAGTGCAGATGGGTTGATTCCGAATAATGCTTATTATCGTTATAATGTAGGGGTACGTAATACTTCTAATTTCTTGAATGATAAGATGCATTTAGACGTAAGTGGTAACTTTATCCGTCAAGGGAATAGAAATATGACTGCTGGGGGTGGCTACTTTAACCCATTGGTAGGGCTTTACTTGATGCCTCGTGGATTGGATTACAACGATGTAGCGGTATACGAACGCTATAACCCTGATAGAAAAATCTCAGAAAGATACCAACCTTTCTCTGACAGAGTTGATTCATATTTCTCTGAAAACCCTTGGTGGGTTGCCAATCGTGAGGTTTTTACCTCAAACAAAAAGCGCTATATGATGTCCGCTTCTTTGAAGTATGATATTTTTGATTTCCTCAATATCACAGGGCGTGTACGCTTGGATAATGATTATGGCACCAATGAAGAGAAATTGTATGCAAGTACTACCAACTTCTTAGTAGGTTGGAAAAACGAATTAGGTTCTCATAACAAGGGTAGATATGGCATTACCGAATCTAAGGATGAGCAAACTTATGCGGATGTAATGTTGAACTTCAACAAGTCGTTTGGAAAAGATTTCTCATTGACAGCTAACTTAGGTTCGAGCTATAACGACCGTTACAGCAGATCGCTCAGTGCTTCTGGTTATTTATACAAGGTGTCAAACCTCTTTTCTACTGCCAATTTCAATGCCGTAGATGCAGGTGCAGGGCAAAGCTACTATCGTGCTAAGAATGTAGCTGTATTTGGTAGTGCAGAACTTGGTTATAAAGGGATGCTGTATCTCTCAGTAACAGGGCGTAACGACTGGTCTTCACAATTGGTAAACTCAGCAGAACCTTCATTCTTCTACCCATCGGTAGGGCTTTCGGGGGTAATTTCGCAGATGGCTAAGATGCCTGAGTTTATCAACTACCTGAAAGTGCGTGGTTCTTATACTGAAGTAGGTTCTCCTATCAGTAAGACAGGGATTACCCCAGGGACGATTACTCACGAGCTTACTCAGGAAGGGCTGAAGCCTAATACTGTGTATCCTTATCCAGAGTTTAAGGCAGAACGTACGGCTTCTTGGGAATTTGGGTTGAACTCTAAATTCTTTAAGAATGCCCTTTCAGTTGATCTGACTTTGTACAAATCGAACACATATAATCAGTTCTTTGAGCAAGATTTGTCAGCGTCATCAACTTATTCGAAGTTCTATCTGCAAGCAGGGAATGTTGAGAACAGAGGGATTGAGTTAGCGGTAAGTTTCAACAAAGAATTGGTGAAAGACTTTAATTGGAATACGTCTGTTACTTACTCTCGCAACGTAAATAAGATAAAAGAATTAGTAAGAGGCTACCGCAATCCATTTACAGGGGAGACATTTGATATTAAAGAAATAAGCAAGGGAGGATATACATTGCGCGAAGGTGGTAGTATGTCGGATGTGATTGTAAAAGGTGTGCTTTGGAAGGATGCCAATGGCGATTTGGTAGAAGAAGCTTCTGAGTACAAATGGGATAATACGCAAGAGGTGAAATTAGGTCGTTTGACCCCCGATTTCCAAATGGGTTGGAGAAATACTTTCTCTTATAAGAATATCGACCTTAGCTTGCTGTTCAACGGTAGTTTTGGAGGTATCGTTTTGGCTGGGACACAGCCTTACTTAGATGCTTATGGCGTTTCAAAGGCGTCTGCTCAAGCACGTGATAATGGCTTGTTTGTAAATGGTAAACCTGTGAATGTAGAAAAATATTACAATACCATTAAGAAATTGCCAGGCTACTATTCTTACGATGCTACGAATGTTCGTCTGCAAGAGGTAGCACTCACCTATAGTATTAAAGGTGAAGAGTTCCATTGGGATAAAGTAAAACGTATTACACTCGGTGTGATAGGTACAAACCTTTGGATGATTTACAACAAAGCTCCATTCGACCCTCAACTTACTTTTGGGGTAGGCACTTATTCTCAAAAAGAATTATTTATGACGCCAAGTGCTACTACTTATGGTGCAAGTTTGAAAATTCAATTCTAATTTTTAAAGATTAAGATAATGAAAATATTTAATAGAAATATAATAGCTGTAATACTTTCAAGTGTAGTGCTTACCTCTTGTATTAAAGATTTCCAAGATGTAAACACCAACCCTTTGCAGCCTAATGACGAGCAAAGAGAGAGAGACGGATTGGATAATGGAGGTTATTTTGCGAGCTTGGTGCAACGCCCTATTCCTACGGGAGTAGGCGTAGGTCCTGCCAATGATTATCAGGTGATACAAAATATGAGTACAGACAACTGGGTAGGCTACTTTTCTCCTGGGAAAAACAAATGGGATGGTGGTACCAACCAAACTAGTTTCTACATCTCTGACGGGCGTAATAACGGTACGTTCAACACCTTGATACAAGTGCTGATGAATCCTTTCTTTAAGATTAAATTACAGACGCACACCACCGAGACCGTCAATGGTAAATTGGTATTTACCCCAAAAGATCTCAGCAGTAGAGCGATCTATTCCTTAGCACAGATTGTGAAGATTATGGGTATGCACCGTGCTACTGACCTTTATGGTCCTATTCCTTATAGCGATATGGAGCCAGGGAAGCAGAATGCTAAATACGATAGCCAAGAGGCTGTCTACAAGGCATTTTTCAAAGAACTCGTAGAAGCCAGAGACGTGCTTATTGAGTATGGTACCAGCAAAAAGGTCTTGGAAGAGTTTGACCCTGTTTACCAAGGTGATACTGCAAAATGGATTCGCCTTGCCAACTCATTGATGTTGCGTTTGGCTATCCGCGTGCGCTATGCGGATGCGGCACTGGCACAAAAGTACATCACTGAGGCTACTGATGTCAGCAAAGGTGGACTTATTGAGAGCGATGACCAAGCCGCTAAGCTCGTAACTACGGCACGCAATCGTTTTGATAACTCATTGGTAACGATGTTAGGCTATAAAGAACTCTATATGGGGGCTACCATTTATTCGTATCTCTCAGGCTATAGCGATCCGCGTATGGCTAAATACTTTAAAGAAGGCACTGCGGATACCAATCCGAAGGTTCCAGGCTATTATGCAGTGCGCTCAGGTATCGGCCCTAATTTGGCTGATGGTCTCTACAAAGAGTTTTCTGTGCCAGCAGTGGTAACCACCACACCTACCTATTGGTTGCGCGCCTCTGAAGTACAATTCTTGTTGGCTGAGGCAGCACTGGCAGGGCTCTACACAGGCGATGCTGAAACGCTTTACAAAAAGGGCATCGAGATGTCGTTTACTGAAAACGGCTTAACTGCTGCACAAGCACAAACCTACTACGGGGCTACAGGGAAACCTGGGGATTATACCGACCCTAAAACTTCTGATTACAGTATCACTGCTGCCAGCACTATTGATAAGAAATGGCTCGCATCAGGATCTACAGAGGAACACTTAGAGCAAATCATCACCCAGAAGTACATCGCCAATTATCCTAACGGATTCGAGTCGTGGAGCGAGTGGCGCCGTACAGGCTATCCACGTATGTTCCCTGTGCCTGTTGATTTGAGCAACAAGGGCACGCGCAACGTCGGCAATGGCGGAAAAGACTACGGCGTACGTAGATTCCCGCTTCCTGAAGTAGAGTTTAGGCTCAACAAAGCCAATGTAACTGCTGCCCAAGCCTTAATTGGCGGAGCGGACAACGCAGCAACGAATGTTTGGTGGGATAAAAAATCAAAATAATAAGCAATATGAAAAAATACATATACACAATCATAGCGGTTTCTGCCTTAGTGGCTGCTTGTAGCAAATGGACAGAAACCGAGTCAATGGCAGATGATTTCGAGAATGCTGCCTTGAAGGACCTGCGCGAAAAACGCGATAACGCTAAGTTTGAAGCCGAAGCACAGCGCACTGAGGAAAACCGAAAAGCCTTGGACGCTTATTGGGCACAACTCAGAGAATACAAGAAGAAAGCTTGGCTCAACACGGGCGAAGCAGGTGGGCAAACACCGTTTTTCTACTTCTGGTACTCAGGAGGCTTTTGGACAACCCAAAAAGGAATAGCAAAAACCTGGTTGCAGTCTATTCCTGACTCTGTTACAGCTATTTCTATGTGGGGTGGCTTAGGTACACGCCCTGAGAATCTTTCCGATATGCAGAAGAAAGACCTTGAGATATTTCACAAAAAAGGGAGTAAAGTATTTATGTGCTGGCAAACTCCAAGTGTTGGTTTAGGGTTACCAAGCCGCAAAGATGGAACTTTGAATGGGTATGATGATTTTCATAAAAAATACCCCTACAGCGAATGTAAAGAACAATGGGGACAGATTTATGCTCGTGAGCTTTCTCGTTACATTATAGTGCTTGGTTTTGATGGCTATGATTTGGACTGGGAAACTTGTGGAGATCACGGGGCTGAAACTGATGAGGGGACTCCTTTTATGATGAATAAAAATTCGGATGATAGCAGTTTAGCACGATTTGTAAAAGAAATGGCTAAGTACTTTGGTCCTGTAGGTCCTAACCACTTGGTAAAAACACAAGCAAAACGCGAAGCAAATATCAAGGCACTATTTGATGCTTCTACAACTGGCTTTCACCCTAAGGAAAAGGAATACATTGAAGAGTTTAAGCCATATCTGCCAAGTGATTATTTAACTAAGCGTTATTATTTCTGTGCAGATGTTCCTTGTGGGGTTGCTGCAGTTTTTAATAATCACTTTAAGGAATTCTTTGACAAGCACTTTATGCAAGACTATCAAGTATCAGGTGTTGGTACGCATATCAAGCAGTTAGGGGGGGTATATTATAACTCTACCAGTGCAAACTACCAAGCAGGCAATTTTAAAGTAACCCCTGCTAAAGCAAAAGCTATTCACAACAAACAAATTTGGGGCTTTGGGGCTTATCACGGTCAAACAGATTATGAAATCAATAATGAGAATAACATTCAATTTACTGATTATTTAAAAGCTAATAATCTGAAAAGAAAATATTTGCATTATGCTTGGACTCGCGAATGTATACGCATCGCCGATCCACGACCTAACTACGCTGGCTATGTGGAAAAAGAACCTTATATCGTTATACCTTAATCTTGTATCACAATGAAAAATATCATATTTAAAACATCTTTTTTGGCAGTGCTCTTCTCTGCGATGAGCTGCCAAGATAAATTGGACACCCCAAGCGGCAACGAGGCTTCGGCGATCTATATGCCCGAGCAAACCGCTACTATCAACATTGCTTCGTCAACCGTTGGCGGGCAGACCGATGTGGAAGTGCGTTTGGCAAAACGCAACGACGAGGATGTGAAGGCTACCATCTCTATGGATGATTTCTTCGCGGCTTATAACAAGAAAAATAACACCCGCTACAAAGTGTTGCCAGCAAGCGAATATAAAATCTACCAAGTAGGTGACCCTTCCAACGTGATGAAGGACGGGAAGATTGTGGTAAACATCAAAAAGAAGGAAGCCGCTGCAAAAATCCGTGTAGTGGTAAATCCGCTCAGTGATGAAACTTACCCTATTGGTATCAAATACGCTATTCCGCTGCGAATTACTTCTGCAGGCGTATCGCGAATTTTGGAAAACGACCGCGCTGTGGTATCGTTCAACCGTCCGTTCAAAACTTCGGTAGGCGAAATCAAAAAAGGGAACAATTTCTCTGTTGCCTTAGATCCAACCATCCCTACCACTGCTGAGTTCACCATTCAAGGACACTTTGTCTTCTCAAATTTTGATAACACAGGTATGGGGCACTATTGGAATCAGTCTATGATTAACTTCCGAGGTGGTCCTGGCTCTAACTGGTGGTATACACGTGTTAATAAAGGTTCTTTTCAAGTAAAAGACCTTGATGCCGATGGAGATGCAACAGAAATTAAAATGGATGTAAAAACGGGCACTTGGTATCAAGTTTCCTATGTATATAAGGATAATAACTTGAAGGTATATATCAATGGTAAGCTCGCTAAAACTTTTGTACGTCCTAACTTGAGTTTCGTTAAAGGAGAAGGTGGGGCGATCACTGTCGGAAATGCAGGCAATGACGATTCACGCGACTACCGCATTCGTGAAGTACGTGTGTGGAACCGCGCCCTTACTGAGGCTGAGATTAACGACAATCTCTACCTCCCTGTCGATCCTGATGCTGAAGGACTCCTTGTTTACTTACCTATTGATAAGAAAAATGGCTTTAAGGAACTTACAAAATACAATAATAAGGTAACCTTTGGCAAGAGCGGACACGACCCTAAGACCCAACCACCAGTACAGGAATCAGACATCTCCGTAGAGTGGACGGAAAACGTAAAATTCCCTTCTGATACATTTACAACCACTACTGATTAGTAAAAAGTTCATAACTATGTCAAAGTTATACCACTTTGACATAGTTTTACTATTCTTTTTCTAAAAAATAGCTTTTCAGTTGTTTTTTTAGAAGTAGAAAATTAAAAAAGCTGTAAAAGAAAAGTTTTCTCACATCAAATTTTCAGAAATACTGTAAAAGAAAAGTTTTCTCACATCAAATTTTCAGAAATACTGTAAAAGAAAAGTTTTCTCGCATCAAATTTTCAGAAATACTGTAAAAGAAAAGTTTTCTCACATCAAATTTTCAGAAATGCTGCAAAAGAAAAGTTTTCTTGTATCAAGTTTAGAAAAAACACAAAAGAAAAGTTTTTTTGAAGGGTTTTCGAAAAACTAAAAAAACAAAATTTATTAAACGAATAAAATTTGATTAAGATGAAAAGTAAAAAATTAGTTTTCACTTTTTCTAAATTATGGAACAGTGAATATCCATTAGTAGTAGAGCGCATTATCAAAATTGTTGAAAAACACAATCCAGAGGCACTTCAACTCAAAAAGGCATTTGATAGGTTAGTAGCTTTTCAAGGCGATTTAGAAAAACTCGAAAAGCAAGCCAAAGCCAGCGGTATCACCAATGAAATCTCTGATAAGGATAGCCTTCGTGATCGCCTTACACGTGCCATCTTCAATCAAGTAAGTACCTTTAAGATGCTCTCTGTAGATCCTTATACAGAGAATGCAAAACTTATCGATAAATACTTTGATAATTATGGCTACGACCGTAAGATAATCAATGAAAATTATACTTCTCAAACCGAAAATACCTCTCAGTTTATTGCAGGTATTGAGAAGGATACAAATCTCAAAACGGCTTTTGACAATTTGCATTTGACGGATTTACTTACACGCCTAAAAACAGCAAATACTGATTTTGAGACACTATTCCTTAATCGTACTCAAGAGCTCTCACAGATCCCTAATGTAGATGTGAAGGCTATTCGTACACAGGTGGATAGTGCTTTAAACAGACTTTTTGTTTCCATTGAGTTCAATAAAGACGAAAACTCCGACAAGGATTACAGTCCGCTCATCAATGAGTTAACAGAACTCTTAGAACAACAAAAGACACAAATAAAAATACGTCAGGGGAAGAAAAACACTGACAAAAAAACATCAAACTCTAAAAATTAATAAAATGAGAATAAATATTCTGAAAAATAGTTTGCTTGTCCTTTCCTTATTAGGAGTGATGACATCGTGCAAAAAGGAAGACATTACCATTGAAAAAAATGACAGTCTCTCTTGGGAAATTGATAAGAAAATCACTGAGGATGACATCAGAAATCGCATCGGCTACGATCCGAGATTTTCTTATGCGTATTTTACAACAACAGATAAGGAAATCCCAATGTTATCATTGGAAAATGTCCCCCTTGTTGGCAATACCACTACGCAGGTCGAAGTAACCTTACTAAATGCTGCCTTAGAAGATCAGCAGGTAACTATTGCTTATGATGCGGCTTTCTATGATAAAGTAAAAGCACAGTATCCTAACTTTGAATTAGGGGACGCCTCTCTGATTAAAATAGCAGAAACAACTAAAACAATTGCAAAAGGAACGAGATCCGTAAAATTTGATTTAGTTGCAGAGAACCAAACAAATCTCACTAAGAACTTGATTTTTCCTTACGTACTGAAAATTGCAAATGAAAAAGTTAAATTAGTAGATAAAGCAGATCATTTTGTAGCTAAGTTTGTGAAAAAAAATGTAACTATTGGTACAAATCAGGTTGAATTTGATAGGACAGCCTATTTAAAGGATGGCAAAGTTACTTTTCCTGAAGCTAATATCAATATAGATCTCAGCAGTGATAACGAACTTCCATTTAATCTTTCAATAGGAATAGTTCGTGATGATGCTTCTTTAGGAAGCGGTAAAACCTTAGCCCCTCAAGGAGTAGAAGGCACTTTACCAAAAGAAGAATTTGAAGGAACAGATCAAAGCCTTTCAATATCTTTAGACGCTACAAAAATGGGAACAACCTTAGGAAAATATGATTTACCTCTAAAATGGGTAATTTATGATTCAAAAGGGACTATGTATGATTTACCTAATAATAAAATATTGGTAAATATTACCCTAAAGGAAAAAAGCAATGAACTTATTGAAAACTCCCGCAACAGCTCAGGCTCACACGATGAAAACCCTAGTGGAACGATCATAGCTGACAAATCAGGAATGTCTTTTTGGTTCCGATTACAAGATGAAACTGGGCGTGCTGAAAAAATGATAGATGGTCAAACTGATGATACAGCATATTTTAAACAGAGAAGTGGACAATTCTTATATTTTCAATTTCCTGAGAAAAAGAGAATTAAATCAATTCGCTTTACAATAAAGGAAAGTCACGGAATAAGTAGTTTACAATGTTTTGCTTCAAATGATTTATACAGTGCTCATGGTATAAAATATCAAGGTACGGCATCTTTTACAGAGTCTGGAAAATTCTATACAGTTACTTTTAAAGAATCAATTTTGACTCAATATTTAGTATTTGGGTCATTTAGATCATCACGAGGTAACAATGCTTGGTTTGAGATTTATGAGGTAGATTTCTATGAAGAATAGATAAACCTTTCCATATTTTTTTATCATAATCGGCTTTGTTTATTACAGCAAAGCCGATTTTTTATAGCAGCAGATTAGATTTTTATAGTAGATAATACTTATCTAACCTAAATAATTACTACCTTTGCACTTTCAAAACGAATAAGCATTATGGCAATACAGAAACCAAGTCTCCCGAAAGGCACCCGCGATTTCTCTTCTGAAGAACTCGCTAAGCGTTATTACATTATAAATACCATCCGCGAGCAGTTTGCGCGCTTTGGCTTTGCGCCCATCGAGACGCCGAGCTTCGAGAACTACAACACCCTGATGGGCAAGTATGGCGAGGAAGGCGATCGATTGATATTTAAGATCCTCAACTCGGGCGACTTTACCGCTGGCGTGGACGAAAGCGATTGGCAGACTAAGAACGCAGCCCGCCTCACCCCCCAAATTTCAGAAAAAGCCCTGCGCTACGACCTTACCGTGCCCTTCGCGCGCTACGTGGTGCAGCACCAAAATGAGCTGACCTTCCCCTTCAAGCGCTACCAGATACAACCCGTATGGCGCGCCGATCGCCCACAAAAAGGACGCTTCCGCGAGTTCTACCAATGCGATGCCGACGTGGTGGGCTCGGCAAGCCTGTGGCAGGAAGTAGAGCTGGTGCAGCTTTACGATGCGGTGTTTACTTCGCTGCGCCTGCCTGTAACCATCAAGCTGAACAACCGTAAGATCCTCAGCGGTTTTGCGGAGGTAATCGGGGAAAGCGACCGCCTTATCGACTTTACAGTGGCTTTGGATAAGCTCGACAAAATCGGCAAAGAGGGCGTGGTCAGCGAGATGCTTAGCAAAGGTATCCGTCAGGAGGCGATCGATAAGATTGCCCCGATATTCTCCCTCAGCGGGTCATTTGCAGAAAAGGTAGCAGCCTTGCGTGAAATCCTTAAAGCATCGGAGACGGGGCTTAAGGGCATTGAGGAATTGGAGTTTATCGCCACGGCTATCGACAGCCTACCGCTTGCCACTGCCACCCTTGACTTAGATGTTACCCTCGCCCGCGGATTGAACTATTACACGGGGGCGATCTTTGAAGTAGCCGCTCCGCGCGAAGTACAAATGGGCTCCATTGGCGGGGGCGGTCGTTACGACGACCTCACGGGCATTTTTGGACTGAAAGGCGTCAGCGGCATCGGCATTTCCTTCGGCTTAGACCGCATTGCCTTGGTGATGGAGGAACTCGGTCGCTACCCTGAGTCGTTGGGCGTTACGCTGGAAGTTCTTTGTATCAACTTTGGGCAAGCGGAAGCCTTAGCGAGCTTAAAGTTACTGCGTACCCTTCGCAGTTTAGGCGTAAAAGCCGAGCTATATCCCGATGCTGCCAAGATGAAAAAGCAGTTGGAATACGCCAACAAAAAGAATATCCCTTATGTGGTGATTATCGGAGAAAGTGAGTTGCAAAAAGGTACATTCGTACTGAAAAATATGCAAACAGGCGAGCAAAAAGAGCTGACAACAGCACAGGAAGCCGTTACAATTATGAATGGCGCAGCAGAAATCAGAGGTCAGTAGCCAGAGATCAGCTACAATACCTATAAACATTTGAATTATTATATAAAAAGTCCCGAGAATATTACACTCTCGGGACTTTATTATTTATATAGTACGTCTCTGTACTATAACTACTGTTCTCTGACCTCTATTGATACAGCTCGCCTCTGACCTCTACTCTCTGACCCCTGACCTCTTACGAAGTAACAATCTGCACGGTTGCGCCCATCACTTGCTTGAGAAGCACCTCTTTGCCTTCCTCTACGCTAGCAATTGCCTCGGGGGTGGCGTGACGAATGGTGTAAAGGGTAACGCCCTCGGCAACGCTCACGTTAAACTTGCCCTCTAACTGCCCAAGAAGCTCAGCGAGCGTATCAAACTTGTTATCCACACACACCGAAAAACTAATTGCCGAGTTCTGAATCACGCTCACCTTCATTTTCGCTTGGTGCAGTGCCTTAAAGATATAGCTGATATGCTCCTCCATAATAAAGGAAAAATCTAAGGACGAAAGCGAGATAAGCGTCTGGTCGCGCTTGAGGATAAAGCAGGGCACCTTCGGCTCTAAATCGGCGACCTTACAAACGGCACTTCCTTTAGCCGTCGGGTCTACAAAGGAACGCACATAGAGCGGTATCTCCTTTTGTTGTAATGGCTGTAAGGTTTTCGGGTGGATTACCGATGCTCCGTAAAAAGCGAGCTCGATAGCCTCTTGATAAGGGATTTTATGCAGTAATTCAGTGTGCTCAAAGTAGCGCGGATCGGCATTGAGCACCCCTGGCACGTCCTTCCATATCGTTACGCTCTCGGCATCCAAGCAATACGCAAAAATAGCAGCGGTATAGTCCGATCCTTCACGTCCCAAAGTGGTAGTGAAGAAGTTAGCATCACTTCCCAAAAAACCTTGTGTGATATTCAGTAGTTGCTTGTTGATGCCACTGCGGATATTGCGCTGCGTCTCCTCCCAATCGATGGCGGCATCACGATAGTTGCTATCAGTTTTGATAAGGTTGCGTACGTCTGTCCACGTGTTCTTAATACCATTGTCGTTCAAATACAGACTGATGATGGTGGTGGAAATCAGTTCGCCGAAGCAAATCACTTGGTCATATACGAAGCTATGCTTTGGCGACTTATTGCGCTCTAAGAAAGACACGAGTTCTGCGAAAAGCCCGTCCACCTTCCAGTATACAGGATGGTTTTCATCTTTAAATAGCTCGCGAATGATGTGGTAATGGAAGGCTTTCACCTCGTCAATGCGCGCGGTAAGCATCTCTTTATCCTTGAAATACGCCTGCACTACCGCCTCCAATGCATTGGTAGTTTTTCCCATCGCTGAGATGACAATCAGCGTATTGCTATAGCCTACGGATTCTAATATCTTAGCGACGTTGCGCACCCCTGCGGCATCCTTTACCGATGCCCCCCCGAATTTAAATATCTGCATAAATCTTGTTTTTTTGAGTGAATTCTGAAAATATTACAGCGCACAAAAGTACGGCTTTTCACCTTTTACGCCAAATATTACAGCGAATATCTCAAAAGAGATGCCATTTGTTATGATTGTAACGGACTCCATAAGAAAAGGAGTTAAGAACAATTAGCTCTTAACTCCTTAGCAATTAATTATAAGTACACTAAAGTGCTGGATTATTGCCCAGCTTGTTTTTTAGCATCCGCTTTCATCTTTTCGTTAGGAACAATCACAATGTTCACACGGCGGTTCTTAGCGCGTCCTGCGGCAGTGTCATTGCTTGCCACTGGATTATTTTCACCATACCATTTAGTAGTAAGGCGGCTTCCAGCTACACCATTAGCAGTAAGATAACGGCTTACGGATTGCGCTCTGTTCTTTGAAAGCGTCATATTGTAAGCGTCTTGTCCTACGCTGTCAGTGTGTCCTGCAACAAGCACGTTAGTGTCAGGATATTCCTTCAAGATTCTGATCAGCTTATTGAGTGTCTCTTGCGATTTAGCGTTGATGTTATACTTAGCAGTCTCGAAATATACACCGCTGTTGTTGTCATCAAACGTTACTACGATACCATCGTCCACACGCTTTACTTCAGCGCCAGGCACTTCCTGCTCGATCTTCTTAGCTTGCTTATCCATTTGGTTACCGATAACAGCCCCAGCAGCACCCCCTACTACCGTACCAAGTACCGCACCGAGTTCACTGTTCTGTCCGTTACCAACGTTATTCCCTAAGATAGCACCCAAAAGGGCACCTCCAGCAGCACCTACTACGGCACCGCGCTGTGTTTTATTTGAGTTGTTATAAGCCTCACAACCCACCAGCATTACAGCCGCTGATAAGGCTAATACTACGATTTTTTTCATCCTTGTATGTTTTTAAAAATTATTTAACAAAATTCATTGAGATCACAAAAGGCTTGCCATCTACCCTTACGGTTTGTTCCCACACCATTGAGTTATCAGAAAGGCTTGCCAAGTGTAAGCGAATACCAGCGTTGTTCTCTGATTTGTATTTCTCATTAGTAGGCTTCAACAAGAAATCATAGTATCCTGTCGCTTTATCTATTTGCTGTACAATAAAGATAAAGTTCCTTTGCCCTGTTGAGCAGCCACTGTTGTTAATAGTGTAATGCCCACGGTTGTTGTTCGGAACAAACTTCCAAGTACTCCCCTCAAAACACTCCTTTGAAGTATCTTGTAGCAAGGTAACATCATACTTACCCTGTTGGCTGTACGTGATCGACTGTAGCGTCCATTCCCCTTTAAGCGTCTTGTTAGCTACATTGGTCTCCTTCGGTTTAGCAGTCATTGAGCTGCCTGACGACTTACAAGCGCCCATAGTGGCTGCCACTAAAAGTAAAATTAAAATTCTTTTCATATAATTGTATTTTAATAATTGCTGCAAAGATACGACAAATTTCCGAACCACCATAATAATTAACGAAATCTTAACAGTTTATTCGTAGCCCGTCATACGCCAAAAACACCCCCGAAGGCAATTCTCGTTCTACCTCAGCGTGGAAGCCAAACGTCTGGCTAATATGCGTAAAATAAGTGCGTTGCGGGTTGATTTTGCCAACAATCGCCAGCGCCTCCTCAAGGTTCAGATGCGTAGGATGAGGCTCTTTGCGCAGGCAATTGAGCACTAACACTTTTACACCTTTTAACTTCTCTAACGCCTCCTCAGCGATGTATTTTGCATCCGTAATATAAGCCAAATCGTCGATGCGGTAACCCAAAATCGGTAGCTTGCCGTGCTGCACTTGCACAGGAATAATCCGCTTACCTCTCACCTCAAAAGGCGTATCCTCCACTTGGTGAATCACCACCGAAGGCGCCCCAGGATACCTGTTTTCAGTAGCAAAAATATAAGCAAAACGCCTTTTCAGTTCCTCAATCACCCGCGCGAGGGCATAGATAGGCATATCGCCCTGCATAAAAACAAAAGGGCGGATATCGTCAATGCCAGCCGTATGGTCAGCGTGCTCGTGCGTAAAGAGGATCCCCTCCAAATGGCGCACCCCCTCACGCAGCATCTGCTGGCGAAAGTCAGGCGCACAATCAATAGCCACGTTCACACCCTCCCAGCTCACCAATGCCGAAGTGCGCAAACGCTTATCCCTTGGGTCAGTACTTCGCCCCACTGGGTGATCGCTGCCAATCACAGGCACCCCCTGCGAAGTGCCCGTACCTAAAAATACCAGTTCCAAAGTTATAAATCTAAAAATAAATCCAACCGCAAAGGTACTACATATTTTTCAAATAGCAAGCCAACCTCGCCACAGAAAAAATTCCTGACGGACTACTATCGAATCGATATCGAACTAAGGGTGAGGGAATAGAATATAAAAGATATAAAAAAACAATATGTATTTTACTTGAATTTAAATAAAAAATACTACCTTTGCCCCGTTAAAACTAATTATATAGATGAGAGAGAGTATACACATTAAGAATTTTGGACCTATAAAAGACATCTACATTGAGGATATAAAACCTCTTACGGTACTTATTGGTGAGTCAGGTAGTGGTAAGAGTACCCTAATGAAAGTCCTTGCGCTTTTTAGATGGATTTATAAGATGCAAAATATACGTTCTTACCTGAAAAATAGCAAAATATCAAAAAGCCCTTTTCGATTTCGTATGGATACCTATCTAAGAAATTGTGGTTTTGTTCAGTACGTGAAGAAAAACACTGAGATACAATACACAACGCATTTTGGAGAACGGGCTTACACCATTACCTTTACACAAGGAAAGCTTAGAGGCAAAAATGAGATCATAGCTACAGAGGATTTGCAGTATAATAAGTTGAGTTTTATCTCTGAAACACGCAACCTTATTCCGTTGTGGGCAGAGAAATCTCCCTCGAAGGCTACTTGGGGTTTTTATTTTCAAGAGGTCTTGAACGACTTTATTGATGCTTCTAATATGCTTAAAGCCTTAGACATTCCTTTTTTTAACTTACAATTTGCAGTAAAAAAGGAGAAGTTTAGAACACGCTATGTAGTTCGCGATACCGCTAATACGTATGAATTAGATATGAAAGATAGCTCCTCTGGGATTCAAAATGTAATACCTTCATTACTTATAGCTACCTATTTTGCAAAACATTTTGATTATGAAGAAGCGTTTAACCGTACGGTGTTAAACTATCTAAGTCAGATAGATAGGCTCACTGACTTCAAACCCGTAACCAATCTCGGCGAGGTTAAAAAGCGCATCTCACTGCATATTGAAGAGCCTGAACTGAGCCTTTTTCCCGATGCCCAATGCGAGCTAATGAGTGCCCTCGTTGCCAACTGCTTTAAAGAAAACAAGAATGAGGTCAATATGGTCTTCTCCACACACAGCCCCTATATAGCCAACTACCTCAACCTACTCATCAAGGCGTGTGATAAAGGGCAATTGATAAAAGGGGCTAATATTAGGTTTGAGGATTTAGCAGTATATCAGGTGATAGATGGCAGCATTGAAGACTTGTGTATCAAAGAGAACCGCATCGTAGATACGAATAGCCTCTCAGACACCATCAACGACATTTATAACCAATACGAAGAACTAAACAACCAATGATAACAGATTTACTAACCAACGATTTCATCACACATTACCACCTGCCAGCCGTGCCCACCATAAAAGTAATACAACTGCAACACACCTCCTTTGGCATTAGCGACTTAAAAGGACAAGGCATCACCATCACACCTACCCACTTAGGCACAGCCGTTTGTACCAACCCCCAGAAACACAACATCACCATCATCGGCTATGAGTCCTTTATAAACACCATTGCCAACGAAGCATTTCAGAAAAACAAAAATAGATGCGATATACTCTGCGAAACCACCCAAACCTTTGTGCTCGGCGAACTAAAAGAAACCAAAACAAGAGCCTTAAAAGAAGCGCGTAAAAAGGCAAAAACGCAGTTAATAACCTCTTTGCAAACCCTCTGTGCCGTGCCCGCTATCAAAAAATACTTAGAAACAAAAACCATTAGAAAATGCTGTTTCTTTCACAAAAAGCCCACCAACGTAGCTAACATCTACGCCCCAGAAGCCTTTAACCGCTTAGCAACGCTCCCTTCAGTAGCTATAAAGAAAAACTACCCCGACATAGAAGCATTCGGCTTTGAGTGTTATGAATACACATATCCGCAAGTATTAACATTGTCTTAAACTGGCACCACCTGACAAAATGTCAGTCAGCACTACTTTGGTATGCTTTTCGCAATAGGTTTGCCGTTAAATAAGTAATAAAGAATAAAAGAATATGAAAGGAAATATCAATGTTTCAGTGGAGAACATCTTCCCGCTGATTAAAAAGTTCTTATATAGCGACCACGAGATCTTCTTGCGCGAGCTTATCTCCAATGCTACCGATGCTACCCTCAAGCTCAAACACTTGTGCAGCATCGGAGAGGCAAAAGTAGAGTACGGCAACCCAGAGATCACTGTGCGTGTAGACAAAGACAACAAGACACTCCACATCAAAGACCAGGGCATCGGTATGACTGCCGAGGAGGTGGAGAAGTACATCAACCAGATTGCCTTCTCTGGGGCAGAGGAGTTTCTCGCTAAATATAAAGACACTGCCAAAGACGCAGGTGTTATAGGTCACTTTGGTTTAGGTTTTTACTCAGCCTTTATGGTGGCTAAGGAGGTGGAAATCCTTACCAAGAGCTACACCGATGCGCCCGCTGTGCGCTGGGTATGCGATGGCTCGCCTGAGTTCACCCTTGAAGAATACCCAGAAAAGACTGACCGCGGTACGGAGATTGTGTTGCACCTCAATGATGACTCATTAGAGTTTTTAGAAGCACACCGCATTGAGGAGTTGCTGACCAAGTACAACAAGTTTATGCCCGTGCCGATTATCTTCGGTACTAAGCGAGTGCCTAAACCACGCCCAGAAGATGCTCCCGAGGACTATAAGACGGAGTATGACACGGTGCCAAACCGCATCAACAACCCCAATCCCGCGTGGACGAAGCAGCCTGCTGACCTTACCGATGAGGACTACAAGGCTTTCTATCACGAGCTTTACCCGATGCAGTTCGAGGAGCCGCTCTTCCACATACACCTCAATGTAGATTATCCCTTCCACCTTACAGGGATACTCTACTTCCCTAAGCTCACAGGCGACTTACAGCTGCAAAAAGACCGTATACAGCTCTATCAGAATCAGGTGTTTGTAACCGATAATGTCGAGGGTATCGTGCCAGAGTTCCTTACGATGCTCAAGGGGGTGATCGACTCACCTGATATACCTCTAAACGTCTCTCGATCATACCTACAAGCCGATGCCAATGTGAAAAAGATAGGCAGCTATATCACCCGCAAGGTAGCCGATAAGCTCAAATCACTCTTCAACAGCAACCGCAAGGACTTTGAGGCTAAGTGGAACGACATCAAGATAGTGCTCGAATACGGTATGCTCACCGATGACAAGTTCTACGAGAAGGCAGGCGACTTTATGCTCTACCCCTCTACGGACGATAAATACTACACCCTCACAGAGTTGAAAGAGGCTACCAAGGCATTGCAGACGGATAAGGACGGCAACTTGGTGCTACTCTACGCACAGAACAAAGAGGCGCAATACGCTGCCATAGAAGAGGCGAAGGAGAAGGGATACATCGTGCTGCTGCTTGATACGCCTATTGTATCGCACTTGATGCAGAAGCTCGAGCAAGACAATGAGAAGTTGCAGTTTGCCCGTGTAGACTCTGCTCCACTCTCAAAGCTCATTAAGAAAGACGATACGGTGATAGCCAAGTATTCCGAAGAGGAAAAGAAAACCCTTAAAGAGGTGATAGAGACCGTAGTGCCTAAGGAGGGCTATATGGTGCAGCTTGAGGATTTAGCGAGCGATGAGCCTCCGATGGCTATCAATCAACCTGAGTTTATGCGCCGTATGAAAGAGATGAGTGCCACCAGCGGTGGGGGTATGTTTGGGGCATTCCCAGAGGTGTACCACGTGGTGGTCAATAGCAATTCGCCCTTAGCGGACGCTATCCTCAAAGCCCCTACAGAGGACGCTAAGAAAGCCCTCATCAGTCAGGCTTTTGATTTGGCACGTCTCTCACAAGGCTTATTGAAAGGCAAAGAGTTGTCAGACTTTGTGAAGAAGAATTTTGAGGCAATTAAATAGCATCCATAAGTCAAATATAAAAGGTCAGGGGTCAGAAGTCAGTGTATAAATGCACTGACTTCTGACCCCTGACCTTTTATCCTTTTTTCTGCAAAACTTTTTCGAGGAATATGTAGAGGTTTAGATAAAATATAGTAACTTTGTCGCCTGAAAATAGATAGCCAATTAGCTTACTTATAGAAAATAAATTGCTGAGAGCTATGATTAAATATTAAACTGTATAGAAATGAAAAAACATTTACTAATCCTCATTACCCTACTCACAGGGGCAACTGCTATGGGGCAGCAGTACAAGGTAACTTTTGACAAGGCAGAACACGGTTCCTATACCGTATCGCCAGCACTGCCCAAAAGCGGGATGTACAAAGCAGGCACTGTGCTCACCGTAAAAGCCACCCCAGACAAGGGCTACACATTTGACAGTGGTTATTACACCGCTTCCGAAGATATGCCTTGGGGTAGACTCTATTTCGAGACAATGACCCCTGAATTTAAAATTACAGTTCATCGCAATATCGCTATTGGGGCTTATTTCGTAAAACAACAGGCTACCCAAGGGCTTGTCGTTACCCAAGATATAGTATTTGCACAACCAGGGAAGAAGCCTCTCAAATACGATGTTTACGCCCCTAAAGGAGCTAAAAACCTGCCTTGTATAGTCATTATCCACGGAGGTGGCTGGTCGTCCAATACCGAAGACATTATGCGCGGTATGGCACGCGAGATGGCGCGTACGGGCAAGTATGTAGTCTTCAGTATGGACTATCGTTGGCTGGGCACTCTTGATGGCGACAAAACGCCTACCGAACCCTATCAGATTATTGAGGACGTCTACGGTGGACTGCTTCATATTATGGAGCACGCTGCTGTATACGGAGGCGATCCTTCCAAGTTATTGCTCACAGGTGATAGTGCAGGCGGACACCTATCAGCTTCTGCTGCCAACTTCGTAGAGCGCATTGGAGATCGTGGTTTTGGTAAGACTGAAGATGTCTACGAATTTAAGCCCACTTATCTGCCTAAAGGCAAAACCCTCATCCAAGTGCGTACCGACTTAGCTAAGGCTATCAAAGCTGTGAGTCCTACCTATGGAGTGTTCTCTGCAGGGCTCCTCTCAGGACCTATGAAGGACAAAAGTGATGCCTATCGCAAAGCTATTGCTCCCATAGAATCTATTCCTAATGCTAAAGAGCGTTATGTACCTCAATTGCTGTTTCGTGGCACTGAAGATCCTATCATCAGTGATCAGGAAGTGCGAGGTTATGAGCAAGCTCTCATCAAAGCAGGGCAACGCGCAGAGTACATTGAAGTAGGTGGTGCTAGCCACGCCTTCTTCGACTGGAAACCTGAAGCGAAAACCCAGGCCGTCTTCGAACGTTATGGCATTTACCACATCAAGGAAATGCTCCTTTTCTTTGATGATGTGCTGGATGGTAAGTAATAATAAGCTTCTTTTCCTCTGTAACCAATTGATAATAAACGAAAAACACGCCTACCTTATACCTTACACCTCATATCTCATACCTTACCTCTAAAAAATTAACAGAATATTTTTGGTTGTTTCGTAGTGTTTTTATAACTTTGTCGCCTTAAAAAGAAAGTAAGAGATTTGCAAGGGGTATGAATTATTCAAACACCAAAGTATTAGGTCAGCCATCGGGCTTGTTTTTTTTGTTCTTCACTCAGATGTGGGAGCGTTTTTCTTTTTATGGGATGTGTGCCCTCTTGGTGCTTTTCCTCACAGCGGAGGTTATTACAGGTTCAGTACAGTCAGGCTGGGGCTGGGATACAGCACGTGCTACCTCGCTCTATGGCACCTACGCAATGCTGCTATACCTCACCCCCATCATTGGCGGTATCATCGCTGATAAATACCTCGGTGCACGCAAGACGATCATCATCGGCGCAAGCATTATGACCCTCGGGCAGTTCTGTCTCTTTATGAATTCCCACACGATGTTCTATGTGGGTTTGTGCTGCCTCGTGATTGGGGTAGGGCTTTTTAAGCCTAATATGCCTTCTATACTATCACAGATGTTCATCGGTGAACCAGAGAAAAAAGACAGTGCCTACACCATCTTCTATATGGGCGTCAATTGTGGTGCCTTCTTTGGGATGATGCTCTGTGGCTACCTCGGCATCCACTGGGGCTGGCATCTCGGTTTTGGGCTGGCTGGCATCTTTATGCTGCTCGGCACACTGCAATTCATCTTTGCCAAAAACCTAATGGACAACTTGGGGGCTGCCCCTAAGAGAATGCCTGAGGCAGAGAAGAAGGTGGATATAGGTGAAAAACATAACCCTTTTACAATAGTGGATATTATCCTCACGGTGATTGTAGCAGTACTGGGGCTCACCTATGCCCTTAATGAGCAGTTGGTAAAAGGCGGCTTTACTGATGTCTTTGGCTTTCTTGATAATCCTTACCTATCTGGACAACTGCTTGTGATACTTGGCACGTTGTTACTTTTTATTTACTTGATTATTTCACGTACAATGCGCTATGAAGGGGAGGTACGTCGCCGTATGTTTGCCGTGCTCTGTATCGCAATGTTCATCATCTTCTTTTACATTGGTTTCGATCAAGCTCCTTCCTCACTGACTATCATCACCCGCGACCATATCGATAGAACACTCACAGGTAACGGACTGCTGATATTCAACATCGTCAATAGCCTATTGGTGCTCGTCCCGCTGGCGATTATCACCTATGTACTCATACGGCTCGCCATAGCTACCTTTAAGATTATTCCGATTACAAACCTCATTCTATTAGTGTGCTTTATGCTACTTTGGGGAGGCTCTATTTATATGCTCTACCAGAAGTTTCACGAGACAGTGTCAGAGATTGAAGTAACGTGGTTTGGCACGCTCAATTCTTTCTTTGTCATCACCTTAGCCTCTTCAATCTCTAAAATCTGGGACTCTAAATACAATCCTCCTGTGGCTTTCAAGTACGGCTTTGGGTTGCTGCTTGTCTCTATAGGCTTTTTAGCAATCTGGTTGGGAGATGTGTATTTCAACGTAGGCGGAAAGATACCGATGCTCTTCTTAGTGCTTATCTATTTATTCCTTACCTTAGGCGAGTTGTTTGTCTCTCCTGTGGGTTTATCCTATATATCTAAGTTAGTGCCAGCGCGTATGCTCGCCTTTATGTTTGGGATGTGGTATTTAGCGATTGCTATAGCCAAGAAGATAGCTGCCTCACTCGGTGGACAAGTAGACGTCATCAAAGCGAAGTGGGGTTTAGACGCCTTCTTCCTCATATTTGCAGGTATCACCGCAGGTGCGGCTATTATCGTAATGGCAATGCACCCACTGCTCAAAAAACTAATGGGAGAAGTAAAGTAACATAAGATAAAAAGTAATTTAAATATATTATGTATCACACAAATACAAAAGTGTTAGGTCAGCCCGTGGGGCTGTTCTTCTTGTTCTTCACTGAGATGTGGGAACGATTTTCATTCTATGGTATGCGCGCCCTTTTGGTGCTCTTCTTAACAGCAAGTCTTACAGATGCCAACCCTGGTTGGGGATGGGATACTGCGCGTGCTACCTCACTCTACGGTACGTATGCAATGCTCATCTATCTCACCCCTGTGCTCGGCGGTATGATTGCCGACCGCTGGCTCGGTGCTCGCAAAACCATCATCATTGGCACGGTGTTCCTCGCCGCAGGGCAGTTCTTCCTATTTATGCCCTCGCATCTCAGCTTTTATATAGGCTTAGCATGCCTCGTAGTGGGCGTAGGGCTCTTCAAACCCAACACACCTACGATCCTTTCGCAACTCTATAAAGATAATCCAGAGAAGAAGGATAGTGCCTATACCATTTTCTATATGGGCGTAAACTGTGGTGCCTTCTTTGGGATGATGCTCTGTGGTTATGTAGGGACTAACTTTGATTGGAACTACGGCTTTGGTCTTGCGGGCGTATTTATGACCCTCGGTGGTATGTTGCAGTTCTATTTCAATAAAAACCTCTTGGGCGACTTGGGCACTGCTCCTGCTAAAGTAGATCATACAGAGGTAAAGGATACTCCTCACGAAAAGCGCAATCCATTCACCACCTTCGACCTTATCCTCACAGTGCTTGTAGTGATATTCGGCTTGGGCTATACCATCAACGAACAGTTAGTAAACGCAGGCAGCACCGACTTCTTTGCCTTCTTAGATACGAGTGCACTCAAAGGAGATTTATTAGTGATTATTCTTGTTGGGATAATGTTTGTATACCTACTCATTTCACGCACAATGCGTTATGAAGCTGAAGTGCGTAGTAAAATGTTTGGAGTGTTCTTTATAGCTTTGTTTGTTATCTTCTTCTACGTGGGATTTGAGCAAGCTCCTTCTTCACTTACGATCATCACCCGTGACCACGTCAATAGGGTACTTACAGGCAATGGGCTGTTGATTTTTAACATTGTTAATAGCCTTTTGGTGATAGTGCCGCTCTGCATCATCACCTACGTGCTCTATAAGATTGCACAAGTTACTTGGAAGATCATCCCACTCACCAACCTCTTCATAGGGATCTGCTTTGTGCTCTTGTGGGTAGGCTGTGTATATATGCTCTACCAGAAGTTCAATGAAACTGTAGGCGAGATTGAAGTAACGTGGTTCCAAACGCTCAACTCCTTCTTTGTGATTACGCTGGCTTCCTCAGTGGCAAAGATATGGGAGTCCAAATACAATCCGCCAGTAGCCTTCAAATACGCCTTTGGCTTGCTCTTTGTAGCTTTAGGCTTCTTGGCAATCTGGGCAGGCTCAGTCTACTTCAAAGTCGATGGCAAGATACCGATGCTCTTCTTAGCAGTGATTTACCTGCTGCACACTTTGGGCGAACTCTTTGTATCGCCTGTGGGCTTGTCGTACATCTCTAAGTTAGTACCTGTGCGTATGCTCGCCTTTATGTTTGGGATGTGGTATTTAGCTATAGCTTTAGCACAAAAAGGAGCCGCAGCCTTAGGTGGTCAAGTGGATGTAATTATCAAGAACTATGGCTTAGATAGCTTCTTTCTGCTCTTTGCAGGCATTATGACGGGGGCTGCCGTTGTTGTAATGGCAATGCATCCACTGCTTAAGAGGCTAATGGGAGAAGTAAAATAAAACTAATACTAAAAGATATAAAAGGCAACTCTTATGAGCTGCCTTTTTGCTTTATTATAGTAGTAGTGTGTTAAAGTTTTGTTAAAATGGAGGGGGGGGGGTAATGGCGGGCTGGGAAAAATGCCATACCTTTGCCGCATTAATTTTAAACTTTATTATTACGATGAAAAGAAATGTATTTTTAAAGACCGTTTTATTAGCTGTATGTATGCTGTTTATCGCTGTGGGGTGCAGCAAAAGTGATGATGATAGCCCAACAGCAACAGATAAGTGGTCTCTTTTACAAGGTACTTGGATGCTTCAAAAGATTAATTCCACTGAGATTTCAGCCAATAAAAAGAAGAGTTTTTTGGAGTTTTCAAAAGACAAATTAAAGATTGTAGATTATTATGATGATGGGAGTGCCTCGACAGAATCAGGAGAGTTTCTCGTTAATGAGCAAAACGGCGAGATAGAGTTTAAAAAATCAGGATACAGTAATTATTCTAAGGAAGCTACTATCGTTACACTTGACAGGAAAACTTTGGTAGTAAACCGCTATAATGGCACTTGTAGTTATACAAAAAAGTAGTAACTATGTTTTTAAATTACAAAAAAGACTGCCCTCATGGTGGTCTTTTTTGTGCTTAAAAGTGAGGTTTTAGTATTTTTATAGTTCATTGACTTTTAATCTGTTGCAATAGTACAATGTAAATTAATCATTAATCATTAATCACTAATCATTAAAAAAGTATTATCTTTGCCCCCTAACCACTAACTACTAACCCCTAATCACTAACGAATGACAGGAACAGGAAAGATTGAATTAATGGCACCAGCGGGCAATTTTGAGTCGCTGCAAGCGGCAATTGACAACGGTGCTGACTCGGTATATTTTGGGGTAGACCAGCTCAATATGAGGGCACGGGCGAGCATCAACTTCACCATTGACGACTTGGAGGAGATTGCACGCCGCTGCCACCCTAAGGGCATACGCACCTACCTCACCCTCAATACGATTATTTACGACCACGACCTCTCTATCATCAAAACGCTTTTAGATGCTGCCAAACGTGCAGAGCTCACGGCAGTGATTGCGATGGATCAGGCGGTGATTGCCTACGCACGGCAGATAGGGATGGAGGTGCATATCTCCACGCAAATCAACATCACCAACATTGAGACGGTGAAGTTCTACGCGCTCTTTGCCGATACGATGGTGATGAGTCGCGAGCTGAGTTTGAGGCAGATTAAGAAGATATGCGACCAGATTGCTAAGGAGGAAATCAAGGGACCCTCAGGCAACTTAGTAGAGGTGGAAATCTTTGGACACGGGGCTCTCTGTATGGCGGTCTCTGGCAAGTGCTACCTGAGTTTGCACTCGCACAACTCCTCTGCCAATCGCGGAGCGTGCAAGCAGAACTGTCGCAAGAAGTACACCGTCATCGACCAAGAGAGCGGCTTTGAGATAGAGCTCGACAATGAGTATATGATGTCGCCCAAGGACTTGTGCACCATTAACTTCCTTGATCAGGTGATCGATACGGGGGCTAAGGTACTGAAGATCGAAGGGCGTGGGCGTGCGCCTGAGTACGTGGCTACGGTGATACGCACCTACCGCGAGGCGATTGACGCTTACTATGCAGGTACGTATAGCAAAGAGAAGGTTGAGGAGTGGATGGAAGCCTTGAAGACGGTGTACAACCGTGGCTTCTGGGGCGGTTATTACCTTGGGCAGAAGCTCGGCGAGTGGAGCGACACCCCAGGCTCTAACGCCACACAGAAGAAGGTGTACATAGGGCAAGGTAAGCACTACTTCCCTAAGAGTGGCATTGCAGAGTTTGCCATTGAGGCATTTGACATTAAGATAGGCGATAAGCTCCTCATCACAGGTCCTACCACAGGCGTACAAGAGATAGAACTCACTGCGATGATGGTAGATGATGTGCCTGCCGAGCGCGCTAAGAAAGGCGACAGTTGCACCCTCAAAACGGATTTTAGAGTGCGCCCCTCAGATAAATTGTATAAAATAGTTAAGATGTAAGGTTTGGGGTGTGGGGTATGAGGTAACGCGGAATTAGGTCTCAGACCCCAGACCTCACACCTCAAACCTGAAAAAATGGTCATAGTAACATTACAGCGGGATAAGTGTATCGGGTGCAACTATTGTGTGGAGATGGCACCAGAGCAGTTTCAGATGTCGAAGAAAGACGGCAAGAGTGTGCTACTTCGTTCTACGGAGAAGAAAGGGTTTTACACCCTGAAGTCGCACGATGAAAGCATCTTAGAGGCGTGTGAAGCAGCACAAAAGGCTTGCCCTGTGAAGATTATAACAACGAAACAAGTCTGATGCAAGGTATCAGGCTTAAGGTGTAAGGCGTCAGAGCTAACGCGCTAATCCCTTATGCCTAAAGCCTAAAATTAAATAAACCAATGAAGAGAATTTTATTATTAACAATGTGTGTGTGTGCGTTTTGGAGTGCCAAGGCGCAGTACATAGGTTTGAAGGCGGGCTATAACTATGCACGCCTGAGCGGAGATATGAGTGATGGAGCCTCGATGACGGCTTATCACGGTTTTTTTGCGGGTATTACGATGGAAATACCGCTTTCTAACCTATTTTCAGTGCAGGTGGAAGGTATTTACAACCGCCGTGGTGCGCATATCAAGTCCGATATTTACGGCAAGGCTACGCTCGACTTGGACTATCTTTCGGCTCCTGTGATGGCACGATTCAATGTGGGGCGAGGCATCAATCTGCACGTAGGTCCGCAGTTGGAGTATCGCATAGGTAAAACTAACTTTTACTTCGATAAGGGAGCTCCTCTACCTGTAACGCACGTGAGTGATGAGGCTATTGACAACATTGATGTAGCAATGACCGCAGGCATTGGCTATACCTTGGATTCGAGTTGGTTCTTTGAACTGCGCTGGGTACAAGGGCTTACCAACATCTTCGAAGGTGATGAGCTAACGCTTACCAATACAGGCTTTAGTCCGAATTATATCTTTAAGAATAGAACCCTTTCGATAGGGATAGGCTATGTTTTTTAGCGATTAGTGATGAAGCAGTTGTTTTGTATATTATTGTTGTTAAATACTTTCTTTATGCAAGGTCAAGAGAAGGAAGATGTACGAGAGGTACGTTTGGAATTCTACGGAGGTAAGGTTTTGTTTTCTCCTGCTTATTGGATAGATAAGCAGTGGGCTGGTTTTGAGAAATATGCACCATATCCAAGAAAACTAAAAAGCAGCAAGCGAAAGCCTACTAAGGATTGGGTAAAAGTGATGAAAGCCTTAGACCTCAAAAAGTTTAAGACTATAAAGGAAGGAGAAAGTGTACAAGCGTCCTGTGGTACAGATGCTGTAATTGTAGTAATAACTGATAAGCAGCAATATCGTAAGCAAAACGCTCACGACAATACCTTATGGAAAAACCTATATGATATATTACACAATCAATGGAAAGAAGACAACTTATGAAGCAACTAATTTACATCACAATAGCAGTGATAAGCCTTGTGGGTTGTACCAAGGATACGGCAAAGCGCAATCCTTTCTTGGGTGAGGCGCGGTTTTCATATACGATTAACACTAATTTACCAGCATACAACAGCTTGAAAACCCCTGGTAGCACAGTCTTTATTCCTGCACCAAGTGCGGGCATCAAGGGGGTATTCGTAACGTACCTCGGCGGGAATACCTATCGTGCGTGGGAGGCTGCCTGCCCTAACCACAACCTCACGGATTGCCAAGCGATGCACTGCGCTGAGGGCAGCAAAGATGTGGGCTTTCAGCCTTGTGAAGACAATAGCCATAACTATACAATGGCAATGTGCCCCTGCGACAAAACCGTCTATCACCTGCTGAACGGTCAGCCTATTGCCACAGGAAATATCACAAATATATACCCTCTGCTCAACTACAATGTAACGTTGGCAGGTGAACAAATAACCATAAGTAACTGATGCTTAGTGCGCGTTTTGAAAATACAAGGGCAATTGATTTACTGATAGTGTTCTTAGCACTGTTGGCTGGGGCGTTGGTATACGAAACCCAAGTGCTGCATACGGTTTTCACAGATGCAGTAGTGATTGAAAAGTTAGTGATAACCATCCTTTTGCTGCTATCATTCTTGCTTTTACAGCAAATCAATCGTTGGAATGAGCTAGCTGAGACAAAAAACTGCTATGTGCTCTTCTTTTTTGCAATATGTATCATCCTTTTTCCTATGACCTTCTCTTCTATACGGGTTGTAGGAGCTAATTTATTGGTATTATTAGTGCTTTGGCGTATTCTTACACTTAAAACGGGTGAAGAAGTACCTCAAAAACTCTTTGATGCTTCCTTATTGGTGTTCTGCGCGGGTATATTGCACCCTTGGGCACTTGTTTTTTTACTCAATATATGGATTTCGTTGCTGTTCTACGGCTCTGAGAAGCGTAGATATTGGCTTATACCCTTCTTAGCCCTCATTGTTATACTGATATTGGGCACTGCCATTTGGTTGCTCTCGGGCTTGCCTTTTCAAGTGATTATTGACAATTTTGAGGCTTTTGATTACACCCATATCACAGAAATTCCCAACTTTAACTTGCCGCTGGCTACCGTAGTATCGCTCATCAGCTTAGGGGTGATGCTATCAGTGTCGTTGGGGGTATACTACTTCGTAAGACGTTACCACAGCATCAGTTCGCAGATAGTGATACAGTTCCTCTGGGTGGGGCTTCTCGTCTTTTTTCTTTCCAAAGAGCCCATCTATCTCTTTGCACCCATCGCCATTTTCTTTGCGCTTTATGTCGAGCGCATTTACAAACTATGGCTCAAGGAAACGATACTGTGGCTATTGATATGCTTCCCTGTGGTGATTCTAACCCTGCATTTTGTTACCAAAAGCTAAGTCGCCTGCATCACCTAAGCCAGGTACTATGTAGCCGTGCTTATTGAGGGCAGGGTCGATGGTGGCAATCCACAAGTGCGTATCTTCTGGAAATTTTTCCTCTAAATATTCAATACCTTGCTCAGAACCTATCACGGCAAAGAGGTGTGTTTGCTTGGGCTTGCCCAGTGGTGCCAAGGCTTCATATACGTTGATAAACGAGCGACCTGTGGCGAGCATTGGGTCGGCAAGGAAGAGTATTTTGCCCTCTAAGGAAGGGGAGGCTAAGTACTCCACTAAGATGTCGAAGTCTGTCTCGGAAGTGTGCTTGCGATAGGCGGAGATAAAGGCATTGTCGGCATAGTCGAAATAGTTCATAAGCCCTTGGTGCAATGCCAGTCCCGCGCGGAGGATAGAGCATATCACAATCTCGTCCTTGGGTAGTTGTACTTTCTTTTCGCCCAAGGGGGTTTTTACCAGTTCCGACTTGTATTGCAGGAACTTACTCATCTCATAACAAAGAATTTCGCCTATGCGCTCAAGGTTGTAGCGGAAGCGCATACGGTCGGCTTGGATGTTTACATCGCGCAGTTCGGCGATAAATCGGTTGAGGATAGAAGGATCCTCGCCTAAGTGGTGGATAATCATTGTTATTGGCTTTTCAGCTTTAAAAGCTATTACGCGGCAAAGGTACAAATTTAATGAGTAATGAGCAATCTGTAATATGTAATTTTTTTAAAAATTGTATCTTTGTGCCCTAAACTTATTATAGATTATGATGTTAAATCCTATTGAATCGCTGGGGTATTCAGTGTATTTTAATGAGCAGGGAGCTGATTTTCTACATCAATTACTTGCTGAAAAGAACTATTCAAAGCTGTTTTTATTAGTGGATAGCCATACCGCTGAGGCTTGTATGCCTACCTTCTTACAGTTGTTGGAAACTAATATCCCTATTGAAATCATTGAGATAGAAGCGGGGGAGGAGCACAAGAACCTTGATACGTGTACGCAGGTGTGGTATGCTCTTTCTGAACTTGGTGCTGACCGCCATAGTGTGCTTATCAATTTAGGGGGAGGTGTGGTGACTGACTTGAGCGGCTTTGTAGCCTCAACTTTTATGCGAGGTATTGATTTTGTGAATATTCCTACCTCACTCTTGGCTATGGTTGATGCTTCGGTAGGAGGGAAGACAGGTGTGGATTTAGGCTCACTGAAGAACCAAGTGGGGGTGATCAATAGTCCAAAGGGTGTTATTATTGATACCCAGTATTTAGCAACGCTTTCGCGGGAAGAATTCCGCAGCGGGCTTGCTGAGATGTTCAAGCACGGGCTGATTGCCTCTCAGGCATATTGGCAGCAGATGTGTAGCCTGAAAGACTTAGATATTACTGATTTAGATAGGCTTATTTATGAGTCGGTGGTAATTAAGAACCAGATCGTAATGCAAGATCCTCGCGAAGGAGGGCTACGCAAGACGTTGAACTTCGGACACACCCTTGGGCACGCTATTGAGTCCTATTGCTTGCAGAGCAGCCATCGCCGCCGTTTGTTGCACGGTGAGGCGGTAGCTATTGGGATGCAACTAGCTTGTGAGCTGTCGGTAGCTTTAACGGGATTCCCACGGAAGGATTGCGATAGCGTAAATACAACACTGCGGTTCTACTTTCCCCAAGAGAAGTTTACCTCTGAGGAAGTCGGTGAGATTATTCAGCTATTGCGCTTTGACAAGAAGAATTCACACGGTGAAGTGCGCTTTGTGCTTTTAGAGGGTATTGGGCGCTCTAAGACAGACTGTATTGTGCCTGAAGCGCTTATTTATCAGGTTTTTCAAACGTTATAGAGTAAAGGCTAAACGGTATATACTGTTTAGCCTTTGTTGTTTCTTAATGCCCAATACTTAACGTCTCTTATAGGTTTCAAAAGTGAAATTGTAGGCGTGCTTCTCGTCCTTGAGGATCGTTTCAGAGGCGATTAACTCCCATTCAGATAGGTTGATAGTGGGGAAATAAGTATCTGCCTTCGCAAAAGAGTGATGCACCCGAGTGAGTTCTATGCAGTGGGCGAGGGGTATTGCCTGCGCATAGATCTCGCCTCCGCCTATGATGTAAGGTGAGGCATCTAAGGACAAGGCTCGCTCAATAGCCTCATTAAGAGTGCTGACCGCAATAACGCCTTCAGGGTGATATTCTTGCTGCCTTGTGATCACGATATGGGTGCGGTTGGGCAGCAGTTTGGGGAAAGTCTCAAAAGTCTTCCTGCCCATTATGATGCAGTGCCCCGTAGTGAGTGCCTTGAAGTGCTTAAAATCAAGGGGGAGGTGCCATAGCAGCTCGCCTTTGTGCCCGATAGCGTTATTTTCGTCGGTAGCAGCGATGAGGGTTATCATACAGTTTCAGACTTATTTTGCTCGGTTTCAATCTGTCGGGCTACTTCTTCTCGCTTTTTTTCGAGTTCTTTTTCAACGGCAACGCCCATCTTCATAATCTTTTCTTGTTGAGCAGCGATGAGCTTTTCGCGCTGTTTTTCTTCCCATTCTTTACCCATAAATCGGTTGAATACAAACACACTCATAGCGTGCCATAACCATAGGAATAGCCATATCAGAGCAGCCCAGTACCACCAGTTATAGTCGGCGCCATAGCCTAATAGTTTGTTGGCTACCCAAAAGAAGATAGTGCCTAATACAAACACAAAGAAATGGATGTAGAGCAAGCGTTTTTGCTTCATTCTCTCTTCGGCATTTTTGAATAGCTCGTATTGTTCTTGAGTCAATTGTGTATCTGTCATAATGTTTTATTTAGTAAATTCGGCGCAAAAATAATAAAAATATTTGTTGCGCAAAAGGGTTCTACTTTTTTTTATTCTGATATCATCCGTTAAGTTTTAACAGTCTTTACAGTAAATGAGGCAATAGGATGCGCTTGAAGGTAGCACTGGGTTGCATCACGGTGCAGACTTTTTCTTCATCGGGGAGGTAATAGCCGCCGAGTGTTACGGGGTGACCTTGCTCTCTGGTAAACTCTTGGACGATAATGTTTTCCTTCTCTTTTAGCGAATGTGCAATAGGGAAGAACTCACGGGAGAGCTCAGCGTCTTCAGTTTGCTCTGCCAAGGCTTCTGCCCAGTACATTGCCAAGTAGAAATGGCTGCCTCGCGTGTCAATTTCACCTATGTGGTGTTGTGGTGACTTGTTGTTTTCGAGAAGTTTCTCAGTAGCTTTGCCTAAAGAGTTTGCCAGTACGGATGCTTTGGGGCTGTCGAAGGTGCGGGCTAAGTGCTCCAGTGAGGCTCCTAAGGCGAGGTATTCGCCAAGGGAATCCCAGCGGAGGAAGTTATCCTCGAGAAACTGGGCGACGAGCTTGGGTGCTGAACCGCCTGCGCCTGTTTCAAAGAGACCACCGCCGCTCATCAAAGGCACGATGGAAAGCATTTTAGCACTCGTTTCAAGTTCTAAAATAGGGAATAAGTCGGTGAGGTAGTCGCGTAGGACATTACCCGTCACAGAGATAGTATCTTCGCCTTTTCGGAGCCTTTTCAGGGTGAATAGGGTAGCCTCAGCGGGCGGAAGAATGCTGATCTCCAAGCCGTCGGTGTTGTAATCTTTCAGGTAGGTATTCACTTTTTTGATCAGTTCGGCATCGTGGGCTCGATGGCTGTCCAACCAAAAAACTGTGGGGACACGTGCCTCCTTAGCCCTTGATACTGCGAGTTTTACCCAGTCTTGTACGGGGGCATCTTTCACAGTACACATACGCCATAGGTCGCCTTGCTCCACCTTATGGCTCAGGAGGGTAGTGCCGCTTTCGTCAATGACGTTCACGGTGCCGCTACTGGGTATCTCAAAGGTTTTATCGTGCGAGCCGTACTCCTCTGCCTTTTGTGCCATCAACCCGACGTTGGAGACGCTACCCATTGTGGTGGGGTCGAAGGCGCCGTGCTCTTTGCAGAAGTTGATCGTAGTGCTATAAACCCCTGCGTAAGCACTGTCGGGGATGAGAGCCAAGGTGTCCTGCAAAGCACCTTGTGCGTTGTACATTTTGCCTGAATTGCGTATCATTGCGGGCATTGAGGCATCAATGATCACATCGTTGGGTACGTGCAGATTAGTGATACCCTTATCGGAATTGACCATCGCAATGGCAGGTGCTTTCTTGAGTGACTGCTCAATAGCTTGCTGAATTTCAGTTTTTTCCTCAGTGGGTAGGGGCTCTATTTTGCTGAGTAAATCGGCTAAGCCATTATTGGGGCTTATCCCTAAGCGGGCGAATGTAGTGGCGTACTTTTCGAATACGTCGGCGAGGATAGTGCTCAGTGCATACCCGAAGAGGATGGGGTCGGTGACCTTCATCATTGTGGTCTTCAGATGTAATGAGAGCAGTAAGCCGCGCTGTTTGGCGGTAGTGATTTGCTCTTTGTAGAAATCGAGCAGCGCCCTTTTGCGCATTACGGCGGCGTCAATGATTTCACCTTTCTGAGCGGCAAAGGGTTCTTTTAAGACTGTGCTAACGCCCTCAGCTGTAACGAGTTCGATACGCAGTTTGGTATCCTCGGAAAGGGTTACTGACTTTTCGCTGTGGAAGAAGTCGCCCTCAGCCATTGTAGCCACGGCAGTTTGTGATTCCTTACTCCAAGTGCCCATCGTGTGGGGGTGTTTGCGAGCGTAGTTTTTCACTGCTTGGGGCACACGGCGGTCGGAATTACCCTCACGCAGCACGGGGTTTACGGCACTACCTTTTACCTTATCATAGCGTGCTTTGATAAGTTTATCTCCTTCGCTTTGAGGGTTTTCTGGATAATCGGGCAGGTCGTAGCCTTTGGCTTTTAGCTCACTGATGGCGGCTAAGAGCTGAGGCACAGAAGCACTGATGTTGGGCAGCTTGATGATGTTGGCTTCTGGGCTTGCGGTGAGGGTGGCTAACTCAGCTAAGTCATTATTAGTGCGTTGGTTCTCAGTGAGGAAGTCAGGAAAAGCTGCGATGATGCGCCCTGCCAAAGAGATGTTTTTCTCGCTAAATTCAATACCCGAAGAGGCTGTAAAGCGCTTGATAATGGGCAATAGTGAGTGGGTTGCCAAGAAGGGAGCTTCGTCGGTTAGAGTATAGATGATAGTTTCTTTTTTAGCCATAATATGATGTTTAATAAGAGTACAAAGGTATAAAGAAAGTTTTAATACACCAAATATAAAATGAATTATTTTTTGAAAGGGGGTATTTTAGAAGGTTTCCCAAAGGTGATTTTTCATTTTTTCATATTTTATCCGAAAATCAGTTGTATTTTCTACGATATTGCTTTTGTGTAAAAAAGGGAACACACCTCGTTTGTTCGAGATGTGTTCGGGATGTGTTCGAGATGTGTTCGAGTAGGATAGGTAAAAGGGCTGACAGAAATATTTTCTGTCAGCGGACTTA
Organism: Capnocytophaga haemolytica; assembly: GCF_001553545.1. Taxonomy (NCBI): domain Bacteria; kingdom Pseudomonadati; phylum Bacteroidota; class Flavobacteriia; order Flavobacteriales; family Flavobacteriaceae; genus Capnocytophaga; species Capnocytophaga haemolytica. The sequence goes on from NZ_CP014227.1 coordinate 1,086,986, forward strand.
GAAAGTAATGGTTACCCCTACTAAGTAGTTGGCTTCTGCTGCGGGGATGTAACTCATTCCGTAATCGTTGTTGGCATAGGCTACATACTTGTTGTTGAGGATGTTATTCCCTTGTACGGAGAAGAGTACCTCTTTAGCAACGGCTCGAGGTTTCCACAGGTAGGTAGCGGCGAAGTTGTTTACCCAATAGGCCTCTAATTTGGCGTCGTTATGCTTGGTGTTATCGACGTATTGGTTGCTGACGTACTTGGTGATTAGGCTCATTCCGAGATCCTTTAAAGGGAAGAAAGTGAGGGTATTGCCAGCTATCACAGCAGGTGAATAGGAGATAGGAGTATCGCCGAGGTCAATAGTTTTGGTCTTATCAGTAGGGTCGGTGATTTTGTAGTTTTTGTTCTTGTTTTGACTGTAAGCGATGTTAGGCTGCCACAGCCATCGGTCGGAGATTTTGTAGCTCAAATTGAGTTCGACCCCTGCGCGGTAGCTTTTGCCTACGTTCTCGCGTATGGGGTAGCCCGTTGCGTTTAGCTTACCTGTAAGAGCCAGTTGGTCAGTGTATTGCATATAATAAGCATTGAGGTTTAGCTGTAGATCGCTGCCTGTAAATCGCCAACCGAGTTCGAAGTCGTTGAGCTTCTCAGGGAGTGGCTTTTTTGCTTCGGGATTATCGGCAAGGGCATCGGTATAGTTCTTATAATCAGAGCGATTGGGTTCCTTAGTGGCACGTGCATAGGAAATGTAGAGGTGGCTATCGGGATTGATGCTGAAGGTGATGCCTCCCTTTGGATTAAAGGCGGAGAGGTGTTCGTTAACGTTGTATTTATCAGCGCGATAGGTGACGTGTCGGTATTGTAAATCACCGAAGAGGCTCCAGTGTGGTGTGAGCTGCCACGTGATTTTTGAGAAGGCTGAGAGCTCGCCTTTGGGGTTGATGCCTTCGTAGCTGTAGCGGTTCCCGTAGGTGAAGGAGGCTTTTTCAGCCCAAAGTAAGTCCTTATAGTGGCTTCCTTCGTAGCGGTTTGCGAGACCACCGAAGATGATTTCGAGCTTATTACTGTGGTAATTGATATCAAAAGTGGTTCCGTAGAAGTCGTTGTCGAGCCCTTGCTGGTGGATGATGTAGGCTTTCTTTTCTTTGCCTTTGGCGTCCTTGCCAAGCGAAGGGAGCCCGACTTTGGAGTAGGCTTTTTTCTCGTAGTTTTCCCAATAGCCCTTGCCTTTGGTGTAGTGGAAGGCGAGATGGGAGTTCCACGAGGAGCCCCATTGTTGTGACCAGTGTAGCTGGGCGTGGTCTTGGGCGTAATTATCGGTTTCGTTGTTGTAGAAGTGCTTATTACCTGCGGCATCGTAGTATTCGCCAGCAGGATTGTAGCGACGGTCTTTTTCGAGGGTTTCTTTATCTAAGCCTATGTAAGTGAGATAGACGTGTTGCCGTCCGCCAAAGAGAAGGGCTTTGATGAGGGTTCCTCCGTAGGCGTAGGCTCCTTGTAGGAAGTAGGATTTGAGGTCGGAAGAGGCACGGTCGCGGTATCCATCGGATTTGATAACGGAGAAGCGTCCACTGAGTTCGAAACGGTTGTTTATTTTGCCTGTGGAGAGCTTGACAGCGTGCTTGTGTGTGTTGTAACTTCCGTAGTAGTTGGCTATCTCGGCAGAGGCATCGTTTTGGATGGCGTCGGTAAGCACATTGAGGCTTGCTCCAAAGGCTCCTGAGCCGTTTGAGGAAGTTCCTACGCCACGTTGGAGTTGGATGTTTTCAGCTGAGGCAGCGAAGTCGGAGAGGTTATACCAAAATACGCCGTGCGACTCGGCATCGTTGAAGGGCACGCCGTTGATGGTTACGTTGATGCGCTCTAAGTTGGAGCCACGAACGAACATATTGGTAGCCCCAAAGCCTGTGCCGTCCTCGCTATAACTCACTACGTTGGGTAGCTGATTGAGGAGCAGAGGGAGCTGTTGCCCTGTGTTTTTCTCCTTGATGGTTTTCTTGGAGAGATTGCTAAATGTTACGGGATTGGTTTGTTTTGCTCTTACAGCAGATACGAGCACCTCATCGAGTTGGATGGGTTGTGATTGCGCTACTATTGCCATAGGTAATAGGCAAAGTACTGCGCCAAGTAATGATTTTTTCATTGTAAAATGTTGTATTTTACAAATAAAAGAGGTAATTATTTGGTGGTGAATAAAAAAAGCCTGTTCGTGCTACCCAAAAGCAGGAACAAGCGTTAACGCTTCTTTTTCCTTTAACAGTATTACCTGTTCAAGTTCTATGGGTATGATCTCAGCCTGTTACAGCACCCCTTTGAGACGGCGCAAAAGTACGATGTTTCTTTGTAATAGGGAAAACTTTTTACTGATTTTTTATTTAAAAAGTAGTTTTAATTCTGTTGTGCGTTGATTTATAAGTACCTATAAGTAAGGGCTCTTTTATTTTTATTAGCGGTAAATATTTATTGAGGCTTGTCCTTATTTACTTTACCTCTGTTTTTAGATACAACGCTTTCAATATATTTTATCTGTTGGGGATGAGATTGGTATATATAAAGACTTCTTTTAGGGCGCTATTTTCATTTATTTGTTGAAAACTACAATTAAAAGTATTGTTTTGCAGGCTTTGTTCTATCTCAGCTTGAGTGTGACAATTGAAATCACGGCTAAGAAGATGCCTACGATGAGGAAGCGCATCACTATTTTGCTTTCGTGGAAGCCTTTTTTCTGATAGTGGTGGTGAAGCGGAGACATTAGGAAGATACGTCTGCCCTCACCATATTTGCGCTTTGTGTATTTGAAGTAAGCTACTTGTATGATTACGGAGAGGTTTTCTATTAAGAAGATACCACAAAGGATGGGTATGAGGAGCTCCTTACGAACAGCGATGGCGATTACGGCAATGATGCTTCCGATGGTTAAACTCCCTGTATCGCCCATAAAGACTTGTGCGGGGTAGGTGTTGTACCACAGGAACCCTACAAGGGCACCTGCAAAGGCTGCAATGAAGACGGTAAGCTCACCCACTCGTGGGATATACATAATATTGAGGTAATGAGAGAAGATGATATTGCCAGAGATCCAAGCGAAGATCCCCAGAGCAAGCACAATGATAGCCGAACTTCCCGCAGCAAGTCCATCGATTCCGTCAGTGAGATTAGCACCGTTGGAGACAGCTGTAACGATGAGGATTACCAATGGGATAAATACAAGCCATACGTATTTATGAGCGTTTTCGCCTGTCCAAGCAATAAGATCGGCGTAGTCAAATTCGTTGTTTTTTACAAAGGGGATAGTTGTTTTAGTTGATTTTACCTCTTCGGTGAGGTTGTTTTCAGTAGGGATAGTATTTTCTGTTTGGATTTTTGCAAAGCTTGCCTTTTCATTCTTTACGGTTACATTGGGGTTAAAATAGAGTGTTGCCCCTACGATAATGCCTAAGCCTATTTGCCCGAGGACTTTAAAACGCCCCTTAAGACCTTCTTTATTTTTGCGGAAGGTTTTGATATAATCATCAATAAAGCCGATAGTACCCATCCATATAGTGGTGATAATTAGTAAGATGACATATACATTATCCAACTTAGCCAGTAATAACACAGGGATGAGTGTTGCTAAAATGATGATAATTCCCCCCATTGTAGGCGTTCCTGCTTTCTCGCTTTGACCTGTTAGACCTAAGTCGCGGACTGTCTCGCCAATTTGCTTCCGTTGTAGGAGGCGGATGATACGCTTACCGTAGACAATTGAGATAAGTAAGGATAATATCAAAGCCATACCTGCTCTAAAAGAGAGGTATTTGTATAATCCTGAACCAGGGAAGTCGTAGTATTTTTCTAAGGTTTCTAATAAATGATACAACATATTAGCGAACAGCTTTTGGTGTAATTAGTTATCGGCGGCAAAGGTACAATAATTTCTGGAATTACTTTCCATATAGGAGTAAAAATTCCTGAATAACTTTGAGATCATCGAAAGGAGAGCGCACCCCTTTGACTTCTTGATAGGTTTCGTGCCCTTTCCCTGCAACGAGGATGATGTCTCCTTTCTCAGCATTTTTCACTGCTGACTGAATGGCTTGGCGTCGATCGGTAATGGTTTGTACTCTGTGGAAGTTTTGAGGTTGTACTCCTGCTTCCATCTCACGAAGGATCGTCTTAGGGTCTTCATCACGGGGATTGTCGCTGGTGAAGATTACAGCATCACTGAGGGTTGTGGCAATATCAGCCATTTCAGGGCGTTTGGATTTGTCGCGATTGCCACCACAGCCTATTACAGTAGTGAGGGTTTCCTTGTGGGAACGTATGTCATTGATGGTTTCTAAAACATTTTGCAGAGCGTCGGGGGTATGAGCATAGTCAACAATGGTGACCACGCCACTGCTGCTTACTGCTACTTGGAAGCGACCTGTCACGGGTTTTATCTTGCTTATCAGGCGCAACACATCCAAGCTATCTAAGCCTAAAAGTGTTGCTGTGGCATATACTGCTAAAAGGTTGTAGGCATTAAAGCGCCCGATGAGTTGCGTCCATACTTCTTGCTTGTTTATTTTTAAAAGTAAGCCATCAAAGCGACTTTCAATGATCCTCGCCTTGAAGTCAGCAAGGGTTTTTAGAGCGTAAGTCTTTTTGGTGGCACGAGTGTTTTGCAACATAAAGGAGCCATTTTTATCATCGACATTTACCAAGGCAAAAGCCTCTCGAGGAAGATTGTCAAAGAATCGTTTCTTTACATCACGATAAGCGGTAAAAGTTTTGTGGTAGTCAAGATGGTCGTGGGTGAGATTGGTAAAGATACCTCCCATAAAGTGTAATCCCTCGCAACGATGTTGGTCGATACCGTGAGAACTTACCTCCATAAAACAATGGGTAACACCCTTCTGTACCATTGCAGCTAAATGAGCATTGAGTTCCAGTGGATCAGGAGTGGTGTGAGTAGCCTCGTGGCGCTCATCATCAATATAGACGGCAACAGTAGAAAGCAGTCCTGCCTTATAGCCTGCCTCACGGAAAAGCTCATAGAGCAGTGTGGCAATGGTAGTCTTGCCATTAGTGCCTGTGACGCCTACGAGCTTGAGCTGCTGTGAAGGCTTGCCGTAGTAGGCAGAAGCTAATAAAGCTAAGGCTTTGCCACTATTTGTCACTTGCACATAAGTAACCTCCTTGTGTAAAGTGTTGGGCAACTCCTCACAGACGATTACCACAGCTCCAAGAGCAATGGCCTTTTCAATAAAAGTGTGCCCATCCACCGCAGTACCTCGTACGGCTACAAAAAGGCTGCCTTGAGAGGCTTTGCGTGAATCAAAGCAGAGTGAGGTGATCTCAAGTTCAATGCTACCGATAATAGCTTCGGTAGTGATATCTTTTAATAAAGTTTTTAAAATCATTGTATAGAAATTAGAGGTCAGAGATTATTTATCTTTTTCTTTCTTCTCTGTTTTTGTCTCGGTTTCTTTATTCTTATTTTCAACCTTTTTAGGTTTATAGCTACTTCTTATCAGTGCTGAAGCTTTCATCTTGTTTGTTTCTGTACTTGTGTTCATATTCTTATGTTATTTAGTTATTATTTCTTAAAATCTCTCATTCAGATACTGTCCCACACTGAAGATTTACAAAAGTACCTGGGGTTATCTTTGTACCGTAGGCTACCGACTGAGTGCTTACTTTTCCTGTGCCTGTCAGGCGTACGCGACAACCCATATTTTCTAAGAGAGCTACAGCATCCATAGCTGCCATACCACGTAGGTCGGGCATAATAGTTTTGAACTTTGCAGATTTGGCATAATAGTCCTCATAGTTCTTGGCAGAAGCATAGGAGACTTTATCAACGTCATCCACGGTATCCATCAGCAGTGAATTGGTATAAATTTTATGAGCAATACTTTTAAATACAGGTCCTGACACATCCGCTCCGTAAAAACCCACACTTTTGTCGGGCTCGTGAATGACGACGATACACGAATATTTTGGGCTTTCCACAGGGAAGAACCCTGCGAACGACGATATATAGCTCAGTTTACTTTTATCCGCACTGGCGTAGTTTTTACGGGCAGTACCTGTTTTGCCAGCCATCGAAAAGTCATCGGAATGCAAACGGTGACCGCTGCCATAAGAGCGAGCTACAACATCTGCCAACAAGCCTTTTGCCTTGCGGGCTGTCTCTGGGGAACATATCTTGCTGTTGATAATCTCGGCGTTGTATTTCTCGATAACTTTATTCCATTCCCGTACTTCTTTAATCAAACGCGGTTTTATCATCACCCCACCGTTGGCAATGGCATTGTAGAAAGCTAAGCTCTGTAAAGGAGTGATTTTCACTGAGTAGCCTATCGCCATAGATTCGAGGGTCACCCCACTCCACATCTTGTCCTTAGGAGTTGGGATAAAAGGCTCACCTTCCCCCAAAATAGGCAGCCCTAAGCGCAGCCCTAAGTTCATTTGTAGCAATTGTGAAGTGAAGTCGCTGGGAGTTTTTGCAAAAAGGCTGTGTACGAGCTCAGTCATCCCTACGTTGGAAGAGACTGCAAAGGCCTTTGACAGGCTGATGCGCCCTGTGAACCTATGTTGTGAATCCTGAAAGGTTTTGTCATAATACTGCACTTTACCATCCCTAACATCAACGGTGTAGGTAGTGTCGATGGCTCGTTTTTCTAAGGTAGCCACTACGGTCATCAATTTAAATACAGAGCCAGGTTCGTGTGCCTCACCTACAGCAAAGTTGTAGCGCTCAGAGTAAGTGTCGTTCTTAGGGTTGAGTTCTAAGTTAGAGATAGCTTTAATCTCGCCAGTACTCACCTCCATCACGATCACGCAGCCGTGTTTTGCTTTGTATTTCTTGAGTTGAGTGAGCAAGGCGTGGTGGGCAATATCCTGAATATTGATATTGATAGTTGAAACTACGTCATAGCCATCTTTGGGCTCAATGATGTTAAAGCCACTAGCGAGCTTCCACTGTCCTTGAGCAATTTTTTGTTCCACACGGCGACCTTTGGTGCCCAAAAGGTAGTTGGCATAAGCACCTTCAAGTCCTACACGAGTAGTATAGCCTGTTTCATCAGTGCGGGCGTAACCAATACTACGATTAGCAATGCCACCAAGAGGGTATTCACGTTTGATATTGCGTTCAACAATGAGTCCGCCTTTGTACGGACCTTTTGAGAAGAGAGGAAAGCGCTTTATACGGATGTACTCGCTATAACCTAAGTTATGAGCTACAAGCATATAGCGATTTTTATTTAGGCGTTCTTTTCTGAATAGATTGCGATAGTAACTGCTTGAATTCCCCATCATCTTTGACAGGGAATCGCAGAGAGGATTGATCAGTTTATTAAAGTCACGAGAGGAAGGAGCAACAGCGTCCCAGCGGATGGTATAGCGCGTAACAGAAGTGGCTAAGAGGCTTCCATCATCGGAATAGAGGTTGCCTTGACTGGGGAGGATATCCGCCTCACGGAGGGTGGTTTCATCAACCCTTTCGCGATAAGCCTCTCCTTCAATTTGCAGTTTGATGAGTTTAAAAGCTATGAAAAGCCCGATAGCAAGCATCATACCTGCTACGAAGAAAGTTCTACCTGTTATCTTTTTTTCTTTCTTTCCCATAAGATATTACTCTTCAATGATAGCTTTGATCTTTTGAGGTGGCTGCTCAGGCTGCTGAAGTCCACGTGCTTCTAACTGATCTAATAACGTAGACTCTAAACGCACTTTTTGCAAGCGCGAACGTATATCGACAAATTGACTCTTGAGTTCATTAACCTCATCGTTCAGGCGTGCTATCTGGTGAACGCGCCTATCCACACTATGGGCGCTGGCAATCATAATAACGCCTAAGACGAAGAGGAAGCCTATGAAAGTCCAGTTTTTGACAGCCTCTTTGCCCTCCACTAAGAATTTCCCGCGAAGGATATGTTTTATTTCGTTAGTTGCTTTTCCCATTATTTATTTTAATTTTCTTCTTAGTTCTTCAGTTGTTTTTAAATCCTTACACCTATCCTCAGTTTAGCACTTCGGGCTCTGCTGTTTTCCTTGATCTCATCCTCTGAGGGAGTGATCATTCCACCTACTTTTTTGAAAGGGACAGATATATTGCCATAAAAATCTTTTTCAGGAGCACCTTCTAACTGCCCGTCACGGATGAAACGCTTTACTAAGCGATCTTCAAGGGAGTGATAGCTGATAAGGCTGATACGTCCACCTTCACGCACTATGTCAGGTAGTTGTAATAGAAAAACCTCTAAAGCTTCCATCTCTTGATTTACCTCAATGCGTATAGCTTGATAGAGTTGTGCCAAAGTTTTGAGTTCTTTCATCTTGGGGAGGAAAGGACTTACAATAGCTTGCAATTCGGCACCTGTGTGGATAGGTCGCTCTTTGCGGGCTGTTACAATGGCACGAGCCATTGCCTTAGCATTCTTCAATTCGCCGTAAAGACTAAAGATATGAGTGAGCGCTGTCTCGTCATAATTGTTAAGAACGTCCTGTGCAGACTGTGAATCTTGCTGATTCATACGCATATCGAGTTTGCCTTCAAAGCGCGTGGAGAAGCCTCGTTCAGGCACATCGAACTGGTGTGATGACACCCCGAAATCAGCTAGCACACCATCTACCTGAGTGATGCCGTAGAACTTTAGGTAGCGCTTTACATACTTAAAATTCTGTTGAATGAGGGTAAAACGCTCGTCGTCAATAGTATTACTGATAGCGTCTGCATCTTGATCGAAAGCAAAGAGGCGACCGCTGCTACCCAGATGGCGCAGGATTTCGCGTGAGTGTCCACCTCCACCAAAGGTGACATCCACATAGGTGCCTTCTGGCTTAATATCCAGACCTTCAATGCTCTCACTGAGCAATACGGGTTTGTGATAAGAATACTCTTGACTCATTTTAGTGCTATTGAGACGGCAAAGGTACAAATAAAAATAGACATACACAAAAAAGAGTTTTGTATAACAGATCAAACGCACGAAATTTATGCCTTATCTCTATCTATTTCTATTTCCTAAGAAAGCACTACAGATCTCGGGTTCATCTGCCGTTCACATCGAACTCATTACGGATGCAATACGGACGAACACCGAAGGAACGCCGAAGGATAGTATTACCTCAGTATTACCATAGTATTAGGTTTATATTAGGTTTAGTATACAATCATCGAACAACCAACGAATTACAATTATATGAAAAATAGTCTTTTTACACACTTTGCATAGTCATAACCTCGTACTTTTGTACGATTGACCTGTTTGTGTAAAAACTGCTACAAGTTTGTAAACTGAGGTAAAACTACTTTTATGATGTGATTTTATTGTATAAGTAGTATTATTTTACTGTGTAAAAAGTTCTTTAAAATGTAAAAATAGAGTTTTAGGTAGGGTATTTCTTACCCGTTTTTACTATAAAAAGGGGCTATGAAAATGTTAAATTTTACATATAAAAAGTTAAAAAATCAGTTAAATATGTGTCATTTTTTCTCTACTGTAAAAGGCTTTTACACTGTGTTTTGTACTTTTATTATATTGATTATTATTGTTTTATGTTGTATTTAAGAGGTTTGTTTTTACATCTCGGACAAAGTTTTTCATTTTAACATTTGCATTGAAGGCATTTGGTAGGTTTGTAGGAAATGTATACTTTTGTGCATTAAAGTATAAAAATACAAAAAAAATACTGTGTTTCAAATATAGCATATAGCCTTATGAAAAAGTTTTTTCTAACAATTGTTTTTATTTTCATTGCAACTTTTGCGATGGTAGCGCAAACGCTGAACTTGAATGGGTTTACAGCAGTGCCTACCGCAGGGGTCTGTAATTCTGATGGGAAGATCTTGGTGACGCTTCCCAACACGATGGGACCTTCAGGCAAGACCCTACGTGTGCGCTTGGCTGTACCAGGAGAACCTACTGAGCGCGTTCAGGATTTGCAAATAGGGACTACTAATAACAAATACGAGTTTACCCTTCTTAAAGCGGGTAACTATACCGTTACTGTGCAGGATCTGGTAACGGCAAATGTAGCTTCAAAGTCCGTGCCTGTAATCTCATCGTATGTAGCTCCTGATTTTGTAGGGAACAAACTCAATATCAAAGGCCCGAGCTGTATAGGCTCAGGCGATGATGGGGGGTTGAGTTTCCAGATTGTAGCAGGGGCTAAGGGGCCTTTTAAGGTTAAATTCACTAAGGGTAGCACCGTTATATATGATCAAACACTTACTAAGACAGCAGGAGCTGTGCTGAATGTAAATATACAAGGTACTACTGCTAAACCTATCAGAGATGGCTATGGCTACCAACTTACCATAGAGGATTTGGCTGGAGGTGTAGCTAATTGTGGTGAAATAAAAACAATGGATATTACCATACCAGGAGCTACCGAGAATGTAGCTTGTATGGAGTTCGAGAAGGTAGAAGAAAACTCAATACTACAAAAAAATACTGACTGTAAGTTCCGTCTTTCATTACAGATCAGGCGTAAAGGTTCTTTGCCAATTGCACAGTTAGAAAATGCTATCAAAACAAGTCCTGCAAAAACAGCAGTAGTAAGACGCTGGGATAAAGCAGGTAATTTCATAGGGGAATACGATATTACTACTACGTACCAAAACAATCCTGTGGCAGGGGGACTAAATAAGGGATATTCTTACTACACCCCTTGGATATTCGAGGAGGATGACACAGTAGAATTTGAAATTAAATTAGGAAAGACACCTATTAAAGAGAAGTTCAAACTTTCAAAGGGTATTGTAAACTTAAATGACAACAAGGTAAATAAATTAATATCTCCTGATTATTTCTTCCTTAATGTAGATGGTATAGTAGCGTTAGAAGTGCTTGATCGTTCAAACTTAGACCCTAGCGGCAATTGTACACGTACAGCTAATACTAAATATTTATACGTAGATACGTATAAGAGGAAGATAGAGTTTAATAATGAATATGGTGGAAAAGTACACTTTGGTGAATACCACTGGGAAAGTGTTGATAATTGGATAAAAGACCCTACCGTACCAGGTGCTGGCTATTACTATGAGGTTTATAAGTGGACAGGTGTTGGCGACCCAGGTTGGGATCCGAACTATACTAGCAGCAGAATGAATGACCCTGCTTGGGTGAAACTCAATATAGGGAGTGACTATACGTGGATCAATAAAAATTACGCTAACTTAACAAACCAGCCAGAGGGTTATTACAAGGTGAGGTTTGTAAGTAGAAATGCCGCAGGGGTAGTTAGCTGCTACCAACCTGAGCGTATGCGTTATATTAAACCTGTAGCAGCAGGTATTAAAGATCCATTCAATGGACTTGAGATAAATAACGGTGCCTTTAAAGGAACTGTATCTATCCGTAAATGGTTGGGTAACTATATGTATAACTACCCAATCACAGTTACTGTTGATTACTTAGACGACGGTAAGTCAGGGACTACACGACCTTATTCTTTCCAAACAAGTTTACCATTTGAGAAGACACGTACTGAGACGATCACTTTCCCATTAGTAAGAGAAGTAGATAATCCAGATGTATCGACTATAAAACGCTTTGAGTTTGGTGACTTGCCCGCTGGGGAGTATCGCATCACTATTAAGGATAAGTGTGGCAATACAGCTACTGACGATTTTAACCTTGATACCCCTATGCAATACACCACAGAGAAGTTTGAAGTGAAACCAGGCTGTGGTGTGAATGGATCGCTTTCCTATGAGATAGCGGCACCGAGGGCAGGTACGGTGAAGAACTTGCAGATGCGCTTGCTCAGGAAAAACCCAGCTACGGGCGACTATGATAATGTTTCACCAGGTTATTTCCGCTTGCGAAGTGGTATCTTCTCAAACCTACAACCTGGGGATTATGTATTCGAAACTCAGGCATTTTACTATGCGCGTGTGAAGATGTGGCGTATTGATGACAATAAGGAAAACCTACCTTATCCACAAAATATGCACTGGGAGACGTTAGATCCTTCGACATCAAATAATGGTTATACTTATATCCGCCCTAATGATGCCTATACTTCAGATCCAGAGGGGAATGGTACTATAGCATATCATACGAGCAAGGCGTACTTTACTATTAGGCCTGCTGGCAATTTGGATGTTGATGTCGTGGGCACTTCGTGCTCGGCAGCAGCGGGTTCGGGCATCGTAGCGGTGAACATCAAGAACCCTGAATACATACAATATCCATTGCAATTTAAGTTGCTAAACCTTGCCACAGGGGTTGAGGTGGCGTCTTCACCTGAATATGGAGCAGGAGGGGCTACTTCGACAGCTACAGGTTATGTGTTCAAGAATGTGGCTGATGGCAATTACACCGTGATAGTGAAGCATAGCTGTGGTGAGCTACCTTACCAGAAGTCGGTGTTGGCTAATAACTATTCAGAACCAGGGGTTCGTTATGCGTTCGTTTCGCCTCCGTGTGGTAGAGAGGTGAAGCTGACCTTTGATGGTTCGGAGCAGTTGTTCAACATTGAATGGTTCAGAGTTGAGACAGGAGGCTCGCTTACTTCAATAGGTACAGGGCAAAGTGTTACCGATACGGTGGATAGGGCGACTACTTATGTAGTGACTCATAGCTTGAAGGATGCTACTTTGTGTACGTCGGGTTCGGGTACGAAATCGGTGACTGTAACTTTTGCATCGGATACGCAGCCACCAGTGATCACAGGTTGCCCAACAGCACCTATAGTAGATAATGCGCTGACAGGGCAATGCTATGGGAAGCCTACTTGGGGGGTAGTTACTGCTACTGATAACTGTGGTGTGGTTACTTACACTCAAAGCCATAAGAGTGGTGAGAGGATGGGTATAGGTACTCACACGGTGGTGTACACCTTTACGGATGCGGCAGGTAATACTTCTACTTGCTCCTTTACTGTGACGGTGAAATCGCGTGCTATCAATATGGTGGTGAAGAATGACTATGTGGATGGTACTGGGAATGTGATTAACAGAGACTTGGCATTGAATGAGAATTTCTATTACCGTATTACTTATCAAAACCAAGGTACAGAGGCGGTAACTTCATCGACTTTGGAGGTTACTCTGCCTACGCACGCTAATGTAACGATAGATGACTCGCGTATTGATGTTTCGGGTGCGAGCTGGCTACACTATAAGCCTACTTTTACGCGAACAGGTAATACCTTTAAGTTTGAAATTCCGTATCAAACGCTTACAGCGGGTAGCAATTTGCGCACAATACTTATACCTATATCCTTGAAGGCTACTTGTGCTGATATAGGTAAGCCTTGTATGAACTTGTTGCAATCTTCATATACAATGACTTATGAAGGTGGTAACGGTGCTTGTAAGATGCAGGATAGTTCGACAGCAAGTAAGACGATCGCTATATCGACTTCTTCTTGTGATCGAACAGAGTTGGCTTGCCCAGGTGAGACTATAAGGTTATCAGCTATTGATGGTTTTGCACAATACAAGTGGTATAAGAATAATGTATTGCAAACAGGGGCGTCTAACTCTCGCTTCTTTGATGCTACTGACCCAGCGGATTATAAGGTAGAGAAGATCACTACTTGTAATGGTGTTTCGTATACTACTACTGAACATATTAAGCTACAAAACCCTGCGGATGTTGCAGACCCAATCAAGCCTCAGGCTAATGGTGGGGATGTGTGCCCTGGTGATGGTACTTGGGTGAGCCACTTTATTTTGTGTAACCAGCCATCGCGTAATATTGTTGTGAACTTTACTGATTCAACTATTGAATGGCAAAAGCTCAAATCAGGCGCTTCGCCATCAAGCCTTAACTGTCCTAACAAGGATGATTCGGCTTGGGTAAAAGAGCATAGCAATAATACTTATGTAGCTAACACACAGGGTCACTATCGATTGAAGGTTACTTCGAAGACGGGAGGATGTGATAAGTATTTCTACTTTGATGTGTTTACGAACTCGCTTTCGGGTGCTATTGTAGATTTCGGAAATGTGACCAGCTATCAACAAGGGTTTATTTCTATCCGTATGGCTACGGCTGGCATTCAATATAAATATGTGTTGAAGAATTCGGCGGGGAACGTAGTGCCTCAGAATGGACAGCAATTTGTGATTGATGACCACGAATATCGTGTGCCTATCACTGCGCCAGATACTTATACTGTTGAGGTTACTTCGCCATCACTTCCTGATAGCTGTAAGGTAACTTTGATTCAGAAGATAGAGAAGAATACGACCCTTACTGCGAGGGCAATACCAAAGGCTTGGAAGGATTGTAACAAGCGTACTATCCGCTTTGAGGCTGATGGTGGTAAGAATCCTTATGAGTTCATTATATGGAGTGTAGATGGGGTGGCGCGCTATAGCGATTATACTTCTGCACCGTTTAACTCAGGTACAGTTGTTGCTACGATACCAGCAGGAGCAAGTTTTGTTGAAGCTGATGTAACCATTACACAACCAGGTAAGTATGTATTCCTCGCTAAGGATGCCAATACAGCATTTGCGGTTACTCCTGAGGTAGATATTTATCCAGAAGGGTTCTTAGGATACACTATTAATAAGCGTGATATCTTGTGTGGCTCTGCGCCTAACTCAGGTCAGATATCAGTGACTTATAATACACAGCAGAATGTAGTATCTACTTTGTATAAGTTGGATAATACAGGTGCGAGGGTGCAGACTGTGGGTAGTAACTCGACAGGCTACTTTAATAATTTGACAGAAGGTAGATATGAATTAGAAATAAAGGTAACGCTATCAAGTAGCAATACTTGTACGTATACAAATCCTAATATCTACATTAATAGTATAGAGAGCACTTTGAAGGCTTCGGCAGGTGTAGCTGAGGATATATCGTGCGACACTCAGACTCCTACTCAGTATATCGTTCACGTGAATAATGTACGTGGTGGTACAGGGTCAGGCTATGAGTTTAGTACTGATAATGTGAACTATCAACCAAGCCCTATATTAAGGGTAGGCTCATCAGCGACTTCTGTGTTTGTGCGTGATAGTAATAAGTGTACTATTGAGATACCTATTAGTATTAAGCCAATTGTACCTGCTACGGCGACTATTACAGCAGTACAGTACGATTGTGATGGTAAGGGTACATTTACGGTTACTGCAAATCCAGCAGGCACTTACGAGTACCAAGTGATTAAGGATGACGGTACACTTAGTGAGACACGTACATCGAATGTATTTACGCTTTCACCAGGTATTTACAGTATTTACATACATTATACTCCTACTACTGCAACAGGTACTACACCTAATATACTTTTCAATGAGGATTTTGGTACAGGTACTAATACTTGCGATAGCAGTGCAGTGCTGATCACTTGCGCGGGTAATTCGGCTACTTTGGGTGATAACCAATATATGATTACTCAGCAAGTGCCGTCGAGCCCTAACTGGGTAAGCCCAACCCCAACTGATGCCTCAGGAATGGCTAATGGTAGATACTTAGCTATCAATGGTAGCTCACCAGATAATGACAATGGTGTGGTATATCGCCATATCGTTCGTGATGTGGTTGTGGGACAAGAGCTCAGTGTATCAGTACAATTGTTCAACCTATTGCCATCGAGCTTCATTGGAGGCACGAACCCTAACTTGGTGGTAAGGATCTACAACCCTGGCAACTTGACTCAGTATGTTGAGAAATCGTTAGGAGAGATAAGCCGTTCAGGAGCTTGGCAACAGAAGAAAGTGACCTTTGCAGGGGTAGATGTAACGCTTAGTGCGGTGCTGTTTGAAATTAGGAATATAGCGCCTGCTTCAGCAATAGGTAGCGACTTGGCGGTTGACGATATTCAGCTTTCACAACCTACGAAGGTATGTAAGGTAAGAGCTGAGGGCGTTTCAGTGAAGATTGATAACGACCGTGCATTCAAGGTAACGGGTACAGCTTCAGATGAGAAATGTGGTGGTGACGGTCAGTTGCGTTTGGTAGTTGATAATCCACCAGCATCGCTTGCTGTTGAGTATCAATTGGCAGGTACTACTACGTGGACAGGTATCACATTGACAGCTGTGACACCGCGCCAAGGGGTAGCAACTATTACAGGGCTACCAGCTGTAGCAAATGGAACTATCTTTGTACGTAAGGCAAATGATCACAGCTGTAAGGCAGAGGTTAACTACACTATTAAGAAGCCAGATCCGCTGACAGTTACAGCTACTATTACAGCACCAGTGACTTGCTCGAACCCACTTGGTACCGCACATTTTACTGCTATGGGAGGAGCTCGACCTTATACACAGTTCAGCTTCCAACCAATAGGTGGAGGTACGCCAGGGGCAAGCAATCCAGCTGTTAATAATGAGGCTGACTTCAACATAGGGGCAGGTACTTACCAAATAGAAGTGAAAGATGCTAATGGATGTACTGCTACGGCAACCTTTGTGGTGCCTCAACCTAAGACTTTGAGTATTACTGTTGAAGACTTAGAGCCTTGCTATAAGGGTGGTAACTCAGCTCGTATACAAGTGAAGGTAATCAGCGGTAATGGAGGATACCAGTTCAGTAAAGATGGTGGGGCTACCTTTGAAACAGGTACTAGCTCAACAAGCACATTCATCATTTATGAGAACTTGACGGCAAACACTTATAACTTTGTTGTGAAGGATGCTTATGGCTGTGATGCTTCAACAAGCTACACAGTGGATAATCCATTCCGTATGCAGGCTGTACAGGTTGATCCTCTTACTTGTGCACCTAACAGTGAGGCAACCTTCTCAGTTACCTATTCAGGTGGTAAGGCAGGTACAAGAGAGTTCTTGTGGAGCAATTCACCAACAACTGGCTTTACAACATCTATACCAACAGGTATGAGCCTTACACAATCAGGTAATGTGTTCTCATTCAAGACACGTGTAGAGGGTGATTACTACTTCAAGGTACGTTATCAGATGGATAATGGCGACTACTGTGAAGAGACTTCTAACAAGTTTGAAGTGAAAGTGAGTCGACCTACCTTTACAGTAACACCTACCGTTGAAAACGTAAGTTGTGCGGGAGGAGCTACAGGTAAGGTGCTTATCAATCCTTCAAGTATTAGAGGAGGTATACCGCCGTACACAATGTTGTTCTATAACGGAATTACAACCACTACCCTCTCAGTAGGTGATATCGCTGGTTTGGCAGTAGGTACTTACACCATTACCTTGAGAGATAGCGGTCAGTGCCAATCTGCACCAATAGGCTTTACTATTACCCAAACAGCTGCGATGGTAGTAACGGCTACTCATCAAGGGCTTACTTGCTCGGCAGCGGGTACACAATTGGGTAGTGCACAAGTAACGATACAATCGGGTGGTACTGCACCATATAAAGTGATACTGAAGAAGAACGGTGTAGACGCCGAAACACGAACTGCTATTCCAGCAGGGGCATTACAACAGTTTAATAGCTTAGATATTGCGACTTATCAGATAGTAGTTGAGGATGCTAAAGGTTGTACTTATCACTATGACTTCACAGTAGCAGGCGAGGCTAATAAGATTGATACGCGCCCAAGTGCTAACATAGGTTGCTCGGCAGCTACAGGTGAGATAGCCGTTTCAGGTTATAATATTACAGGTAGCCACTTATCTACTGATGCATACTACTTTGCGGTATATCGTGAAGGTATGGGTCAGTTGATTAACCCAACCTTACCAACAGAAACTGTACCGAATGCAGATGGAACCAACGACACTTGGTACAGAGGTGGTGCTGTAGTAACAACCACTTTATCAGGAGGCGGACAAGTACAAGCCTCAACACATACCTTTACAGGTTTGGTACCAGGAGTTAAGTATACTTTTGTAGTATTCCATACAAGTAGCCAGTGTATGTATCGCCAAGAAGCAAGCATACCAGTACCAACACAATCTCCGTTGAAAGTGAATGTGGTAGGCACTGCATCAACTACTTGTATCAACAATAACGATGGTAAAGTAATCGTACACTTGAGTGATTGGCCAACGCCAACACCAGTTAAGTATGACGTGTATGTATACCCACCATCGAATCCGTTGGTAGCAGCTACACCAGCAGTAACTGGCACGCTGAACCCAACTGCAGCACCTACTATAGGTCAAGATTTCACTATAACAGGAATCCCAGCAGGACGTTACTTTGTACTCTTTACCGATAAGAACGGAACAGGATGTACAAAAGGTTCTGATGACTTTATCATCGGCAAATCGACCTCATCAGTAACTGTCTCTGCAACAGTGGTAAAACAAGCTAACTGTAAACAACCAGCTTCTGATGGTTTGGGTAGAATAGTGGTAGATGTACAAGGTGGTCAAGCTCCTTACAAATATTACTACCACAATATGGCAACCCCAGTACCAACAGGGGTAGCGCTGGATAACGCTCTTACCAATTCAACTGATGGTGTATCGAAAGATGTTATCTCAGGTACTTGGATGGTATTCGTTCGCGATAGTTCAGGATGTATGCAGCAGACTGTTACCCAAACAGTGGCTTTAGATCCTCAGCCTTCGATTGCCTCAGCAACGGCTGATGATGCTTGTAGCGATAGAGCGGATTATCCAATCAAGCTCACAATGACAACCATCGGTGTTGGTCAGCACCAGTATAGAATTGATGGGGTGACCAATTGGCAGAACTTAGATGTCTCAGTAGGTGAATTCCTATTGCCAGTACGCTTAGGTCCACAAACACCGCCTTACACTATTTACTTACGCGATGCTAATGGTTGCGAAACCAGCACCACAGTAAATGTGTACAAGTTGATGGATTTTGATGCTTCGCACGATCCATTAATACCTTGTGGAGCTACCAATACAGTAACTATCCACGTGAATAATATCACAGGCGGATCAGGAGCTTATAAGATAGGTATTAGCAAGGTAGTTGATAAGGGATTACCTACTGAACGCGAGATAGTTCAGGTGACCCCAGGCACGAATGTAGCTGGTACAACACATAACGCTATTGTATCTGGAGGTGCAGGTAACTACCGCATCAGTATATACGATGCGACAACCTTCGGTACTTCAGCTGAGTGTGCAAGGATTAAGGACTTTGTGGTTCGTACACCTGATATGCCTACCTTGGAGTTGATGTCAGTAAGTACGCCTACTTGCTACCAAGGCACTTCAACCATACGAGTGAAGGCTAACCCAGCAAGTGCAGCACCTTACGACTTTACTATTACACCAATTACCCCAGGTATGCCGATGGCAGGTGTAACTAAGGCTATCAATGGTAATTATGTGATATTTAATAATGTGCCAACGAAGGCAGCTTCGTTAGGTGGTGCACAGTACCTCATCAAAGCTATGACAGCCCAAAGTTGTACAACTACGATGAGCGTAACAGTTGAATCGCCAGAGCAATTGGTATTAACACCAAATGCCCTTACAGCTACTGATTACAAGTGTGAGGCTGATGGTAGTACATCTAACCCAACCTTGAAGTTCGACTTAAGTGCACTTTCAGGAGGTTCAACTCCTTATACACGTGTAGAATTCAAGCAAGGTACCACGGTACTCAACCAGCAGAACTTCACAACAGGAGTAACTGAGTATACTTATACCTTACCATCGTACGTAACGGTGGCGACACCTTACCACGTAGAGGTATATGATGCTAATGGTTGTAGTGTGACAAGCACTGCGGTAACAGTATCACCTACATTGATAATGAGTGATCTGACAGCAGTTCAAACACAGGCGCTTACTTGTGCACAAAATGAAACTCTAGTAGTAACAGTAAGTACCACTACAGTATACAACAATGAGCCTATTGAGTACTCGATAGCCAAGGTAGGTGAATTTGCACCAATACAAAGTGCAACGCTCAACTCCCTTACTTGGACGCTTACGCTTACAGATCCATCGGGCTATGTGATCAGAGCGAAGAATACTCTAACAGGATGTGAGATTACCACTTCTTACGATGTGCTTAATCCTAACACTCTCTTGTTAGAGGCTAAAGATCCAGTACGTGTACAATGCTTCGGTGGTACGGGTTCTATCACCTTAGAGCTAACCGATACGCGTCTATCGGATGGTGACCAAGTAGCTAATGGCTTCAACTATACTATCTACACTTTGCCAACAGGACCTCAGTACACAGGTACTAGCACAGGTGGTAGTATTCCTCACGGGGGCCTACCAGCAGGTAAGTACCGAGTAGAAGCTGAAGCACTTCTTAGCCATTGTAAAGCAGAAACAACCTTTGAACTTGTTCAAGCAGAAAAACCAATAGAAGTATTTGCTCAAGAAACCTTCAGCGTAACTTGTGATAACAATCGTGGTGAAATCTTTGTGAGAGTAACTGGTGGTTGGGCACCTTACAAGGTAGATATCCAAGGAGGTGGTATCACAGGTCAGCAAATCATCAACCAAGATGGTGATGGGGCGCTCTTCACAGGCTTGATGTCGACAGGCTTCTCAGGAGGTATACAGACTTACACAATTACTGTTACAGATGCTTGGGGTTGTTCAAATGTATCAGGTACTACACAAGTAGGACTTAAATATCCAGATACAATTACTGCCACAGTGAGTGTAACACAGCAGCCTACTTGTAAAGGCAGCTCCGATGGTATTATCGAAGTGACTAATGTATCAGGTGGTTCAGGAAGGTATTACTATACTCTTGTTGACTCGAACCTGAATGCAAGTACGCAAACTGATACAAGGTTCACCGACTTATTACCAGGTATGTACTCATTAGAAATAATGGATACTTGGGGTTGTACCTTCCGCAAGGATCAGATAGAAATTAAGGAGCCAGAAGCCATTACGGTATCAATTACCAACTCAATGCTCTTAGTATGTCACAAAGATAAAGATGCGTGGGTTGACTATGAAATAAAAGGCGGACGACCACCTTATGATGTACAAATAGTTCATAAAGGAACAAATGTTGCACTCTATACAAAGACTGGAGTAGCTTCAGGCACTACGGAGAGAGTACCAGGTTTGGCAGCAGGTGAATATGAGTTCATCGTGAAAGATAGCAGTAGAGGGGGAGGCTGTACAATGTCACCAACTTACGAGTTTGTCGTACAGTCAGCACCAGACCTCGAAGCAACTACCGAGCAGGGTTATAACTGTGATAACAATGAGTTTAGCACGTGGATAGAAGTACGCTTCAAAGATCCAGTTGACTTCAATAAGATTACTTATAAACTCAACGGAGGTCCTGCGCAAACCTTCTCACGCAATAACGGTATAAGTGCTGGATATATTGATCAAAATAGGTTCGATCGTAGTATTGCTACTCAAACCCTCGAAATCATTTATTCAGATGTACATTCTGTGACAGGTGCTACAAAGGTATGTAACCATACCCTTACAAAACCTGTGACAGTTGAGGAGATCTATCAGTTGTCAAATATCGTTAAATCACCTACTACGCAAATTAATACCTTGGTAGTAGAAGGAGTAGGAGGTAAGAAGCCTTATTACTATACCTTCAATGGTGATGACCACGATACCAACAACGTGTATGAGCTCAAGAAGACAGATCCTGACTTTACTGATCCAGTCAACGGTAAAAAGTACAAACTCATTGATGTATTAGTACGAGATACTGCGGGCTGTACGATTACTAAGACGTTCAAGGAAGAATATTTTGATATCTTCATACCAAACTACTTTACACCAAACGGAGATGGTACGTTTGATACTTGGACTCCACGTAATGTTGAGAAGTTCCCATTCATCAAGACTTATATCTATGATAGGTACGGACGCCGCATCAAGACCCTTTCACAAGGAGAGGCTTGGGATGGTAACTATGAAGGTAAGCCAATGCCAACAGGCGACTACTGGTATATCATCGAACTCAATGATGAATTTGATGATAGAACCTTCAACGGTCACTTCACACTCTATAGATAGTATAGTAATTTAATTAATAATAAAACTCCCAAAGCCGAGTATCTAAAAAGATACTCGGCTTTTTTATGCAGCGTAGGGAGAAGTTTAGAAATAAAAAAAGCTGTATAAATGAATCTTTACACAGCTTAATTTAATAATAAAAAAGAAAACTTAAAAATAATAATTATGAAAAAAACTTTTGTTTGTTATATCGTTTTTAACACAACCATTCTCATAAATGTTGGTTGATGAAAAAGTCTTTATTTTGCTGCAAAGGTACGTTAAAATTTTTAACTACCAAATTATTTTCAAACTTTTTTTTTAAAAAATATTTTATATGTAAAAAATAAGCGATTTAGCAGTGATAATTATGTATTTAATGTTTATCTAATTTATTATTCGTATTTTAAATGATGGTTTTTAACGCATAATAACCAAATAAAATGTTAAAATATTAATAATAATAATAGAAAAAGTGTTAAATCGTATAGAAAGTGTTGTTAGAAATATCTGTATGTCTAATAATACCTATTTTTTTCGTAGAATCTTTCTATATAAACAATGATTATTGGGTACTTTTATCAAAAAATGTATCAGATCTAAGTGTTTGTATATTCTTATGAGGATAAGCCTCTAAAAATAAAAAGTTACAAAAGTCTTTTATTTGAAATAAAAGTTGTACCTTTGCCGAAAATTTAAAAACACTATGAGTTTGACAGACAAAACTATTGGAGAAATTGTGGCTGACGATTTCCGTGCAGCTGCGGTATTTAAGAAGTATGGCATTGACTTTTGCTGTAGAGGAGGGAGAACCATTGATGAGGCTTGTGATAAAAAGGATGTTGATAAGCAGAGTCTTATCAATGACCTCAACGCAATCCCACAGGGGAAAGGTGATCAGGTGGATGTGAGTAGCTGGCCCTTGGATCTGCTGGCGAACTACATTGTGCGTATCCACCATCAGTACGTGCACGATAAAACGCCAATCCTATTGCAATTCCTTGATAAACTGTGCAGAGTGCACGGTGAAAGACACCCAGAGTTGTTTGAAATCAATCGTATTTTTACAGAGAGTGCGCACGATTTGGCAAACCACTTTGAAAAGGAAGAGCGCGTACTATTCCCTTTTATAGGTGAACTTGTGAAGGCACAGCAGACAGGACAGCCACTTGAGACAGCTCACTTCGGCACTGTGGAGAACCCCATTGCAATGATGATGCACGAACATACAGTTGAGGGCGATCGTTTTGCTGAGATTGCACGGCTGAGCAATAACTACACTCCGCCAGCAGATGCTTGTAACACTTACCGTGTTACTTTTGCGATGTTGCAAGAGTTTGAAGAGGATTTGCATCGCCATATTCACTTGGAGAATAACGTGCTATTCCCTAAAGCGATTGCCTTAGAGAAGCAACTCAACAGTTAATCTATTACACTTATTTACATAAAAAGGATTTCGGCGAATGGCTGAAATCCTTTTTTTATGTATAAATGACAATCCTTTAAAAGCGCAGATTGAAGCCAACCATTTGGTAGCCGTCGAGGGTGGTAGAAGTGGATAGATCAAAGGTGTAGCGATTGGTAGGCTGCTCAAGGTTCTCATTGATTTTCTGGCGAGTGATACGCCTATCAGCAATAGTTTTACCCGTGATGTACCCCACGAAGAGTGCGATGGGGTAGTCGGACGCCCAATGCACTTTGCTCTGCATCATCTCAAAGGCCATCAGACCGAGAGCGGTGTAGCCCACAGGCTTGATCCATTTGTGATCGGGATAGTTCTCGATGAGTACCGTAAGGGCAGACATCGCCGTGGTGAGGTGCCCTGAAGGCATAGCATCGTAGCGCGGGGTATCTTCCTGATAGGAGGCAAAGCTCGGGGCAAAAGTCCAATGGCTGTGGCGGCGTCCCTCATCAAAGGTGATGAAAGGGCTTTCACGCCCACTAAGGCGCTTAAAGGGTTGCACAAACAAGCCCGAGACGATGATGCTCTCCACCAATTGCATCGATACACTTTTCGCTCTATAATTATTGGTGATAAGTCCATAGGTAGCCAGTCCTCCGCTGATGATCAGGAACGTAGTGCCATTACCGATAAAATACATCGCTGAGTTTACATCTGCGGGGATAATCTTCAAGAAACCCAGTTTTTTATATGTATGTGCCTCATTCAGCCCCAAGTTTTTACCGAAGTTGCGGCTTTCCTCTATCAGCCAAGGATCGGCAGGGATGATAGCCGCCGTTGCTGCCAATGAGGCAAGTCCATAGGGGTAATAAGGCTTGGAAACCATCAGCGTTGCCGACTTGCCAAAGTTGCGCGGTATCTTGTTGAAGATATCACTTATTTTGGGCTTTTTGTAAATGAGGATTTCATCTTTACTTATCCGATACGCCTTCGTTTCGCCTTCGATAGTGGAGGGGAGGGGGAGGCTATCTTTTTGTGATGGCGGCAGCGTATCAAGTGTTTGTGATATTCCTATGAAAGGGAGGAGTAATGTAAAAACAATGTATTTCATATAGCGATCTTTGGTTAAGAGGCGGCAAAGATACGAATTTTTAGGGTAATAGATGGCTTATTTGTTAAAAAATGTGAGGAAATGTGCTTCTCCATTGCCTAAAATGTTATACCTTTGCGCTGTAATTAGTATCGTATGGAAATAGTATATACATTGGTAGATATTGACTTGGTGGCGCAGCGGTTATTGGCTTATCTCACTGAAAGAGTGATTGTTTTCCGTGGGGAAATGGGTGCGGGTAAGACGACGCTCATCAAGGCTTTGGTGAAGGCTATGGGGAGCAGTGATACGGTTTCGAGCCCTACTTTTGCGCTTGTCAATCCTTATATGAGTGAGGAAGGTACTATCTATCATTTTGATTTTTACCGTATTAAGAAAGAGGAAGAAGCCTTTGACATTGGATTTGAAGAGTATCTGTACTCAGGCGATTGGTGCTTTATTGAATGGGCTGAGCGAGTGCCTTCGTATCTACCTGAGAAGTACATAGCAATTGATATTGAGGTAATTGACGCTAATACAAGGAGATTAAAAGTAAAGTTGTTTTAATTGATTTCCTAATATTATAACTCACAACTGATTAGTTTTTTCTGTTCTTTTGTCTTGAAACAAAAGAACCAAAAATTCAAGGCTGTGGATGCTTAGGCGAGAAAATCAACGTCTCTCGCTGAAAATCTCTAAACTCGCTCCCTGCGGTCGCTCAAACAGTAGAGATTTTCAACGCTCGTTCCTATGATTTTCTCAGCCACGCCTCCAATGCCATTAGAGAGTGCTAAATAAGTTTAGTAAAAAGATGAGAGCAACGTACATTAAATATGTGTTAAATTTTAAGCGTCCGTCGGGCACTTCTCGTGGGGTGCTGACGCAGAAGGATACTTATTTTCTTCTGCTGAATGAGGATGGAAAATTGGGCGTTGGTGAATGCGGTTTGTTGCGTACACTCAGCGTAGATGATCGTGTGGATTACGAGGAGAAGTTGGTGTGGGTTTGTGCGCATATCCACCTAGGTGAAGAACGCTTGTGGGCTGACTTAGAGGCTTTTCCATCGATACAATTCGGTGTGGAGCAAGCTTTTAGATCACTTAGAGCTGAGGCTTGGTACAATTTGTTTCCATCGGATTTTACCTCTGGGAAGGCTCAGATACCTATCAATGGATTGGTATGGATGGGGCAGCCAGAGTTTATGAAGGCTCAGATACGTGAGAAGCTCGCACAGGGTTTTCGCTGTATCAAAATGAAGATTGGGGCTATTGATTTTTCGGAAGAATATGCTCTTTTACAAGGAATTAGATTGGAGTTTTCACCTGAGGATATCGAGCTACGAGTAGATGCTAATGGGGCTTTTGCGCCTGAGCAGGCAATGGATTACCTCAATCGATTGGCTGACTTGCAGTTACACTCTATTGAGCAGCCTATCAAGGCAGGGCAGTGGGAGGCTATGGCACGCTTGTGTGAGCGGACGCCTTTGCCAATAGCTCTTGATGAGGAGCTTATTGGGGTGTTTTCAAAGGAAGAAAAGCAGCGATTACTGGAGGCAATTCGTCCGCAGTATATTATCTTAAAACCTTCATTGATAGGCGGATATAAGGGATCTGAACA
The DNA here is from genome assembly GCF_001553545.1 of Capnocytophaga haemolytica. Classification (NCBI taxonomy): domain Bacteria; kingdom Pseudomonadati; phylum Bacteroidota; class Flavobacteriia; order Flavobacteriales; family Flavobacteriaceae; genus Capnocytophaga; species Capnocytophaga haemolytica. The sequence continues at coordinate 1,112,887 of NZ_CP014227.1, forward strand.
ATGGATAACTCTGGCGGAGAGTTTGAACATTGGCTGGTGGGTAACCAGCGCACTTGAGAGCAATATAGGCTTGAATGCGATTGCCCAGTGGACATATATGCTTGGCAACCCTTTGCCACAGGGCTTGGGTACGGGCAGTTTGTATACTAACAATATCCCTTTCCCATTGGAAGTGAAGGATGGCAAGTTGGGGCTTAGGCTTTAGTAGCACGGAGCATTTCTCTTTTTCCTGGGGGTCCTTGTAGTCTTTCGACCGTGAAACCGCAGGCAGTCATTGCGCGTCGCACGCTTCCTTTGGCGGCGTAGGTTACTAAGATACCATTGGTTTTGAGGGCATTATACATTTTCTGGAAGATATCTTCCTGCCAGAGTTCAGGTTGCACTTGAGCGCCAAAAGCATCGAAGTAGATAAGGTCGAATTGGGAGAGGTCGTTAATCTCTTGGAAAAACTGTTTTCTTTTTTTTAAAATAAAATGGCTATTGAGGGTAACTTCTTCATTCCAAGGGCATTGGTGCATCTTAGCAAAGAGAGGGGCAAGTGCTGGCTGCTGTAATAGCTCACAGTAGTTCATCTGCGAGGCTTCTTGCCACGATAGGGGGTAGGCTTCGATGGTTTCGTAATGTACATTGAGGTTGAGATGGGGCTGCTCAGCCAAAGTAGCCAAGGCGTTAAGCCCTGTGCCAAAGCCTATTTCGAGGATTGAAATATTTTGGTTACTGAACAGAGCAAGCCCGTTTTTGATAAAGACGTGCTTGGTTTCCTGAATAGCGCCGTGCGTGGAATGGAAGCTCTCACCCCACTCGGGGATGCGAAAAGAGGTGGAACCGTCGTCAGTAGTGATAATTTCTCTCTTCATAATATATTGTTTATCAATTTATTATTTCTTTTTGCAAGAAAAATACAACTTTGAAAAGGCAAAGATATGAAATAAAAGTGTACTTTTGTCAAAAAATTAATAAGATCGTTATGGTAGATATTAAGATAACACCAATAGAGGAGAGCCGTATCAGTCAGGTTGACTTTACGTCGTTAGTTTTTGGCAAGGAGTTTTCGGACTATATGTTCGTATGTGCTTATAGGGAGGGGCGTTGGCAGCAACCAGAGATTAAGCCTTATGCGCCTATCTCGTTGATGCCTTCGGCGAGTGTGTTCCATTACGGGCAGGCGGTGTTTGAGGGGATGAAGGCTTACAAGGATGAAGCGGGGCGTGTGTTTTTGTTTCGTCCGTGGGAGAACTATCGTCGTTTGAACCGCTCGTGTGAGCGATTGGCAATGCCAGCCTTTCCTGAGGAATGGTTTGACGCTGGCTTGAAGCAACTTTTAGGGCTTGATAAAGAGTGGATAAAGCAAGGCGTTGGCAATTCGCTTTATATACGACCGTTTATGATTGCTACTAGTGCAGGAGTGAAGGCGTCGGCGGCTACGGAATACCTTTTTGTTATCATCACTTCGCCAGTGCAGTCGTACTACGATGGTGATGTGAAGGTGAAGATTGCTGATTATTACAGCCGTGCCGCTAATGGAGGTTTTGGCTATGCGAAGGCTGCGGGGAACTATGCGGGGCAGTTTTTCCCAACGGCTGAGGCTGCTAAGGAAGGCTATCAGCAAGTGATGTGGACGGATGATGCTACCCACGAATTTTTAGAAGAGTCAGGAACGATGAACTTGTATTTCCGTATTGCAGATAAGTTAATTACGTGCCCTGTGAGTGAACGGATTTTAGATGGGGTGACTCGTAAGAGTATCTTGGAGTTGGCACCTCGCTTAGGTATTGAAACAGAAGTGCGTAAGGTGCGTGTGCAGGAGCTTATTAAGGCTTCGGAGAACGGCACATTGCAAGAGGCTTTTGGTTGCGGGACAGCAGCAGTGGTTAGCCCTATTTCGGGCTTTGGATACAAGGGGAAGGATTATGCTATTCATCGCCCTAAAGAGTTGTATGCTAACAAGATAAAAGAAACTATATTGGATATACAGTACAATAGGGGAGAAGACCCTTTTGGCTGGCGAGAAGAAGTAAAATAATAATAAATAGAATTGTAAAATGAAGAGATATTATTTAGTAGCTATTCTCTTGATGCTGTTTGCATTGAGTAGCTGTGGTAAAGACCAAGATGATAAACCAACTACCGATGGAACACCTAAGCAGAAGTCTGATACGGGCGTTGATATGAGGACGCCTGATAATAATGTAAATGCCTATGCAAAGAAAGCGCTTACTGGGTCATTTGTTGATTTTTGGAGTAAGGGAGATTGGACCAAGGAGCAATGGAGTAGCTTTCTTGGAGAGATGCAAGGGTTACACCTCAATACTGTGATTGTGCAGTTTGCTGCTTATGGTGATTACACGTGGTTTGACTCAAAGAATACTTTTACAAATACTAAGTTTAAGGGGGCGCTTGGCAATCTTCTCACTGTGGCAGCAGAGAAGGGAATGGAGGTGTATATTGGGTTGTATTTTGACGGAGGGTATTGGCATAATCAGACGAATGTCAGTTGGCTACATACTCACGCCGACCGCTGTATTGAGATAGCGCGAGAGATTCAAGCACAGTTTGGCAATAGTAAGGCTTTCAAAGGATGGTATATTCCACACGAGCCTGAGCCGAATGCTTATAATAGTTCTGCGCTTGTGGCATCGTTCAGGGATAACTTTGTGAACAGGATTTCTAATAAGTTGCATCAACTCAATAATAAGCCTGTTGCCATTGCAGCTTTTTGGAATAGTGGTTTATCAACGCCTGATCAGCTACAGCATTTTATGGCAGAGCTGAGCAAGTGTAACCTACAAGTGATAATGCTTCAAGATGGAGTAGGGGCGAAGCACGTAACCCTCGACAGACTTGCAGCTTACTATCAGAGTGCAGAAAAGGGACTTTACACGGAGAACACCTCTTATAAAGGTGCATTTTGGATTGACCTTGAAACATTTGAACAGATTCCTTCAGGAGAGTTTTCTTCTATTCCTGCTAATTTTGACCGTGTGAAGGGACAGATTGCAGTAGCGATAGCTGTACCGCGTGTAAGTAAGGTGGTGTCTTTTGATTTTTATAGTGATATGTCGTCTGTAAGCCCCAAAGGAGAGCGAGCAAAGAAGCTCTATAAAGATTATCAGGGCTTTATAAATACGATAAAGTAAAAGATGAATTTCATTAGCATATTAAAAAAAGAGCTATTCAAATTCTTTTGAATAGCTCTTTTTTTGAGTTTTTATAGATTAAATTACAGTTAGGCTTTGTTTTTTAATAAGGGGACAAATTGGAATTCGCCGTATTCTGTTTTGTGGAACTCTTTTTCTGAAATGCGTTCGTAGAGGGTCATAATCTGGGTTTTATCTCCTACGGGAATGACCAATCTACCGCCGATGGCTAATTGAGCCAGTAAAGGGCGCGGTACGGATAGGGCACCTGCGGTTACTAAAATGCGGTCAAAAGGAGCTTCTTTGGGTAATCCTTTGTAGCCATCGCCAAAGTACATTCTTGCGGGGCGGCGTATCAGTTTGGGGAGTAATACTTGGGTTTGTTTGAAGAGCTTTTCTTGGCGCTCAATGGTGAAAAGTTGCACTCCTAAATAGAGTAATATGCTTGATTGGTAGCCACTACCTGTACCTATTTCCAATACTTTTTGGCGAGGAGATACTTGTAGCAGTTCTGTTTGAAAAGCTACTGTGTAAGGTTGAGAAATGGTTTGTCCTTCGCCAATAGGGAAAGCCTTATCTTGATAAGCGTGTTCTTCAAAGCTGTTGTCGAGAAATAAGTGGCGTGGAATAGCACGAATTGCCTCTAAAACCTTTTGGTCTTTGATACCTTTTTCTCGCAGTAAATCAGCTAATTGATTTCGTAATCCTCTATGTTTTAAAGTATCTTCTAAACTTTGCATTGTCGTACTTTTAAGAGCGCAAAATTAGTCATTTTTCTGGAATTACAAAAGTGTAAAAAAATATTTTTTACTATTTTTTGTGTCAAAAATTTTAACAGTAAGAAAAAATACCTTACTTTTGTAGCGAAAAACTAAATTATTGTGAAAAGATGAGACTTTTAAAGCAAAAAGTAAATGTTCTCACAATGCTTATTTTACTGACTTCGTGTAGGATTAGAGAGGGCTCAACAGATGGGCTACAACTAGTTAAAGTTGATGATAAATACGAAGTGGAATTGCCTAACTCATTTACTAAAAGAGCAAATCTATATGATGATGCTTCCCTTCAGTATGCCAATAACCGATCGGAGGTTTTTGTGGCAATTATAGATGAGGATAGAGATGAGACGAATGATATACTTTATGAAGTACTGAAAGACTCATTAGCAAATACATCGAAGAAGGCTTTTTTGAAATCTTTTTCTTTGAATGACTACTTTAATATTTGCAAGAAGGGCTGGTCGGATGCAAAGATGATGTATCCTGCACCTAAGGAAATAAAGAAGGTAATGATTAATGATCGCCCAGCTTTTGTAGTAGAAACGACAGAGAATGTAAATGGCAATGAGGTTTATTATATTGTTGCAATCTTAGAGACTGATAAGGCTTATTATCAAATTTTTACTTGGACATTGGACAGTAAGAAGGATAAATATAGCCAGCAGATGAAAGATATTATTAATTCATTTGATGAGTTGTAATAAAAAAGCCCTGACTTCTCAGGGCTTTTTTATTGTGACCTCGACAGGATTCAAACCTGTAACCTTCTGAGCCGTAATCAGATGCGCTATTCAGTTGCGCCACGAGGCCATTGTTCTATTAGTTATTACGGGTGCAAAGGTACGACCTTTTTTTAAACTACCAAATTTTTTAAGGACTTTTTTCTAAAAAAAATATTTATACTCTAATCCATAGTTACTTTCTTGGCCTTTAGAAACCCTTATAAATGCTTAGTAAGCATTGTGTTAAAACGTTGATAGGGTTAGCTTCTTTTTGATATATATTTAGAGTGTTTCTTAGTTGCAATTTATATTTTTTTACTACCTTTGCACTTCAATCAGAAGTATTAGATATGTCAGTGAAAGCCACACTCGCAAAGGTATTTGCCGCCTTGGTAAAGCGAAAAATCAATCGATGGGCAGCCGACCCTATTGCCACCCAGCAACAAGTGTTCCACAGCCTGATCGCTAAGGCTCAAAACACCGCCTTTGGCACCGACCATCGCTTTGCCGAAATTCATTCCTATGCCGATTTCACCCAGCGCATACCCATCCGCGACTACGAGGCTCTCAAACCCTATATCGACAGGGTTGTAGAGGGCGAACGCGACGTGCTCTGGCGCGGCAAACCGCTTTACTTCGCCAAAACCTCAGGCACTACCAGCGGTGCCAAATACATCCCTATTACCAAAGAATCAATGCCCCACCATATCGAGGCAGCACGCAATGCCATTCTCTGCTATATCAACGAGACGGGGCGCGCCGATTTCGTCGATGGCAAAATGATATTCCTGCAAGGAAGCCCTATTTTAGAGGAGAAAAACGGCATCAAACTCGGTCGCCTTTCGGGTATCTCAGCCCACTACGTCCCCGCTTACCTGCAACGTAACCGAATGCCTTCCTACAAAACCAACTGTATTGAGGATTGGGAAACTAAAATCGACGCTATTGTCTCAGAGACCTTTACCCAAGATATGACCCTCATCAGTGGTATCCCTTCCTGGGTGCTGATGTACTTCGAACGCCTCGTAAAATGCTCGGGGCTACCCGTGGGCAAACTCTTCCCCGACTTCTCCCTCTTTATCTACGGAGGGGTAAACTATGAGCCCTACCGCCAAAAGTTCGAGTATCTTATCGGCAGAAAGGTCGATAGCATTGAGCTTTACCCCGCCAGCGAAGGCTTTTTTGCTTTCCAAGATAGCCAAAAGGAGAAGGGAATGCTACTGCTGCTCGCCTCAGGCATCTTTTATGAGTTCGTGGAGGCGGACACCTTCTTCACCGATACGCCTAAGTGTGTACCCCTCAGCGAAGTGCAACTTGGGGTGAATTACGCCCTTGTGATCTCCACCAATGCAGGCTTATGGCGCTATAGCATCGGCGACACCGTGCAGTTTACCTCCCTTGCCCCTTACCGCATTGTGGTTACAGGGCGCATCAAGCACTTTATCTCTGCCTTTGGTGAGCACGTCATCGCCAAGGAAGTGGAAGAGGCACTGCAACAAACCTTAGAGGGCACTGAGGCGCGTGTAACCGAGTTCACAGTCGCACCGCAAGTAACGCCCCCCCAAGGACAACTGCCTTACCACGAGTGGCTCATTGAGTTCGAGAACGAGCCTGCCGATATGTCCGCCTTTGCCCTTGCCCTCGATAAGGCGATGCAACAGCAGAACACCTATTATTACGACCTCATCCAAGGCAAAGTGCTCCAACCCTTGAAGATAACCCGCGTCGAGAAAGGCGGCTTTAATGCCTATATGAAAACCCAAGGCAAACTCGGCGGGCAGAACAAGATACAACGCCTTGCCAACGACCGATCCATAGCCGAAAAGTTACCTTTATTATAATATAGTTGTTATAATCAATAAGCCCCGAGCGTTAGCTCGGGGCTTATTGATTTTACTGATACTTAAAATTAATAGGATATTGAAATGTGATTGCAATGGGTTTCCCATCTAACTCAGCAGGTTTTAGCTTGGGTAACTTTTCTATAATTCGCTTAGCTTCATTCTCTAAGAGAGGGTGAGAACCTTTTACATCTACCACAGTAATTGTACCATCAATATTGATACGAAAATTGACATTCACACGCCCTTGTATTCCTTGCTCAAGAGCTGATGGAGGATAGGTGAATGTACTACTTACGTGTTTGTCAAGATTGTTTTTGAAGCACTTTATTTGCTCTTCGGTTACTACATCTTTACAAGCTTCAAACATAGGCATTTTATCTACTATCTGATTGCCAATATGCAAGAAGGTGTATTTATTTCATTATGAGTTGAGTTAGCTGTTTTTACTTTTGCTTCTTCTTTATCATTCCTTTTCTTTATAGGTTGACTATCTATATCACTTAGTAGATAGATACAAATGGCAATAAAGAAAATTACTGTTAGGCTTAGCACTATGTTTGCTTTATTCTTCATAGCTCTAGTATTTTATTTATAGCAAAAACCCTGAGCCTAAACTCAGGGCTTTTCATTCTGGATTATTGTTGTAACACAAAGTTGATGGGGTATGCAAAGGTAACTGCAGTGGCTTTGTTTCTTTGCTTACCAGGGATGAGCTTAGGCAGTTTCTTGATAATACGTTCTGCTTCAGCTTCTAATAGTTTGTCAGGACCGCGAGTACCCAATACAGTGATGCTGCCATCAGTGTTGATACGGAAGCTGACAAATACCTTTCCTTGTACGCCCATATCTAAAGCCGCCTGAGGATAGACGAAGTTCTTAGAAACGTGTCTGTTTAAAGCCTCTTGGAAGCATTTAGCTTGTTGTGCTTTAGGTACGTTTTCACATTCTTTGAACATTGGTTTTTCCTCAATGACATAGAAAGATACTTCGGGCTCTTCAACCACTACGGGTTCAGGAGTTTGAATTACACCTGGGTCAATAATAGGGCTCTTTTTGTTGTCTTCAGTAGAAGCGATGGTAGTCTCAATGATATGAGCGTCATTATCTACCACATTTACCGCAGGAACTACTTGCGGAGGTGGTGGTGGAGGGGTCACGGGGATTGTAGGCTGCTCAATAGTTACAGCCACAGGGTCTTCATCAAGAACTTTGTCAAAGTCTGATTTTCGATTATCTAAGTTGCTCTTGTCGTACATCTTGGATTCAAAACCCCATAGCGTAAAGCCTGAGATCACAGCGAAACCAATAGCGAAAAAGAGCCCTGAACTTTTAGATAAGTCGGCTTTTGGATTTTTCTTTGGATACATAATGAATCTTTTTTGAAAGTTATTAAAAAAACTACTGCGACAATTATCTAAAAAGCTTTTTATTGTTTTGTCATTATGTGTAAATCAACAACTGTGCCAAAGTGGTGTTTTGAAGTCTTATTCCTTTGAAAAAGTTTTTAAGTGTTTGTTTATTTGTATGTTATATAAAGGTAGAATTGCTTTAGGACTGTAAAAATATTACTCTAAAAAAAGCAAATCCCCAAGAGTGGAAACTCTTGGGGATGTACTCACAACGGTTGATATTATGATTGTAATTTGAAATTGATAGGGTATGCGAAAGTTACCGGAGTTGGTTTTCCGCGCTGTTTCCCTGGTATCAATTTAGGTAATTTCTTAATGATACGCTCAGCTTCAGCTTCTAAGAGCTTATCAGTACCTCTTACACCTAAGATGGTGATAGAACCATCAGTGTTGATACGGAAACTGACGTTTACCTTTCCTTGGATACCCATTTCGAGGGCAGCTGGTGGATAAACGAAGTTCTTAGCCACGTGCTTGTCAAGGTTTTCCTTGAAGCATTTGAACTGTTGGTCTTTTGGCACGTTTTTACAAGCCTCGAACATTGGTTTGTCCTCAATGATGGTAAAAGGCACATCAATAGGTGCTTCTTCCACAGGCTCAGGAGTTTTAATAGAAGAAACTTCAGCTACTTTTTCTTCTTTTTTAGTTTCAGTACTACCGATGACCTGTTCCTGAATTTGCTTGCTATTATCAACCACTTCCACATCTTGCACTACTGCTGGCGGTGGTGGTGGTGGCGGTGGTGGCGGTGTATTGGGCGCCTCAACCACAAAGTTCTCTTGGCTTTCATCGAGAACCTTGTCAACGTCTGACTTACGATCGTCGCCCTTTTTAGTATCATACACTTTTGCTTCAAAGCCCCATAGTGTAAGGGCAGAGACTACTGCAAAGCCTATGGCAAAAAAGAGTCCACTGCTTTTCGTAAGGTCAGCTTTTGGATTTTTTTTAGGTTGCATAATGAATCTTTTTTATAACGTTATTAAAAATATACTTAGTTTGTTTCTCTGAAAAAGGCTTTGCACTTCTTCATAAAACCAATAGCAATAATTGTGCCAAAGGTGTTAGCTAGTACATCCATCATATCTGCACTACGGGTGGTTGTGAGAAGTGCTTGGAGCGCTTCTATGCTTATTCCCAGTGAGATGGAGGTTATAAAAGCCCATAGATAAATTCTCTTTTCTGTCGTTTTTTTTGCTATTTCGAGCCTACACATTAGGATAAAGAGGACGGTATAGCCTAAATAGAAGGCGCAATGAACGACCTTATCGAAATGTGGTATAGGTATTCTCGGTGCTTTTTGGATATCACTTGTTGGCAGGAGGCATAAGACTGCAACAGCTATCACCCAAAGCGCCCAGAGAATGGTGTATCTGTACTTTTTAAGCACCAATGAGCTCTTTGTACGCCTCGGCTGTGAGTAGGTTCTCTGCCTCAGAAGGGTCAGAGAGTTTTACTTTGATCATCCAGCCTTTGCCATAAGGGTCGGCATTGACTACCTCTGGGTTGCTGTCTAACTCGGGGTTAAGCTCAGTAACCTCTCCACTGAGGGGCAGGAATAGATCCGAGACCGTTTTTACAGCTTCGACAGTGCCAAAGACTTCTTCCTTAGCGAGGGTCTCGCCCACAGTTTCAACTTCAACATAGACGATATCGCCCAATTCTCTTTGGGCAAAATCGGTGATGCCTACCACAGCGGTCTCGCCTTCAATGCGTATCCACTCGTGATCCTTGGTGTACTTTAATTCTGATGGTATGTTCATAGTGTTTTCTATTGGTTTAAAATAGCGAGCCAAAGGTACGGACTTTTCCCAATATACACAAATTTTTTAACAGAAAAATGTTTTTAAATTAGGGTGAATTGATGTATAATATTGATTGCCAATACAATAAATTTTGAGCTTTTTTATGATTTTTTTAGGATTTAGTGTTAAGAGGTAGTGTGGCGTTGGAGCAGTTATATATATAAGGTGTGTGGGGGGTAGGGGGTGGGTTCGTTATCTATCCGTTGTGTATCCGTTTTTTCTATAGAGGGTGTTCTTTGATAGTAGTATTAATTTTTTTTATGGATTTGTAGGGTTACTTGCGAAAATTGTCGTATCTTTGCGAGCAATTATTTGAAGAAATGCCAAGGGGAGTATTACTTGTTAATTTAGGATCGCCTGATTCTGTGGAGATTAAAGACATAAAGCGCTATCTTGATGAGTTCTTGATGGACGAGCGGGTGATTGATTACCCGTATTGGCTGCGCTATCTGATTGTTCACGGGATTATATTGAGGGTGCGCCCTAAGCGTACTTCTGTGGCATATCAGAAGATATGGTGGGAGGAAGGTTCGCCACTTATTGTGATTACCAAGCGGTTAGTGGAGAAACTTTCCCAACGGGTGCAGACCCCCGTGGCGATGGCGATGCGCTATGGCAAGCCAAGTATAGCACAGGGGTTTGAGGAGCTTCGTGCGAAGGGGGTAACGGAGGTGCTGTTGGTGCCGCTTTATCCTCAGTATGCGATGGCTACTTCGCAAACGATTGAGGTGCTGGCGGAGTGTTTGGTAAGTACGAAGTTTAAGGAGATGACGCTCACAAAGTTCCCTGCGTTTTTTGGACGGGAGGAGTATATTGAGGCAGTGGCTGCAGTGGCTGCGCCTTACCTGAGGGAGGGGGCTTTTGATCATCTGTTGTTTTCGTATCACGGGCTGCCTGAGCGGCATTTACATAAGACGGTGGGTACTGCGGCGCATAAGCATATCACTGAAAATGAGCTTTGTTGTGATGCTTATTCTGAGGAGGGGGCATTGTGTTATCGCAGCCATTGTTTTGAGACGACACGCTTATTGGTAGAGCGTTTAGGTTTGAAGCAGGGGCAGTATTCACAAGCATTTCAGTCGCGTTTGGGGGCTGACAAGTGGTTGAAACCCTTTACTTCGGAGAGGGTGGAGGCTTTGGCAAAGCAAGGGGTGAAGCGTTTGGCAGTGATTACGCCTGCTTTTGTGGCAGATTGTGTAGAGACGTTGGAAGAGATTGAGATGGGCGAAGGGAAGGCGTTCTTGGCGCACGGGGGCGAGTCGTTTCAGATGATTCCGTGTTTGAACGACAGTGAGGCTTGGGTGCAGGCTTTGCAGAAGTGGGTTGAAGATTTTGAATCAATAGGATAGTGCTATGGAGGATTATTTGATAGCGAAGGCAATACATATCATCTTTGTGGTGAGTTATTTTGCAGGGATTTTTTATATGGTGCGGCTGTTTATCTACCATACTGAGGCACTGCAAGGTCAGGAGCCTGAACGCTCTATATTGCATAAGCAGTACTCGTTTATGGAGGAGCGTCTGTGGAATATCATCACGGTGCCAGCGTTGGTGATTATGTCTGTATCAGGGGTTTATCTGTTGTATGCTACTGATTGGGAGTATTTGTTGCAGGGATGGATGCATATTAAGTTGCTTTTTATTGTGTTGCTTTTTGGGTATCATTATTTTTGTTGGCGAGAGCTAAAGCGTTTGCAGTGCGGAGTTTGGCGGTTTACTTCTGTGCAATTGCGTATGCTGAATGAAGTGGCAACATTGATACTCTTTGTGGTGGTATTTGCCGTATTATTGAAGCAATTGTTTATCAAATACTGGTATTGGTCGTTGATTGCTTTTGTGGTGATGGGTGCACTCATTATGCTGACTGTCAAAGTGGTAAATAGGAGGAAGAAGTAAGGTGATTACTTTTTTTCTTAAAAAAGATGCTAAAAAGTTTGGTGTGAATTAAAAAAGTATTACTTTTGCACCCGAAAAATAGGGCGAGGTAGCTCAGGTGGTTAGAGCGTTGGATTCATAACCCAAAGGTCACGGGTTCAAATCCCGTCTTCGCTACAAATTTTAAAGAATTGAAAAAGAGCGATTTGTGAATACAAATCGCTCTTTTTTTATGAGAAAATTTACTGAGCTGGTTCGAAATGAATACAGAAATGAATACACTATGAAAAAAGCTAAGGATTATACGGAGCCTAAAGTTTATGATGCAGGAGGGGATCTCTCCAAGCGTTGGTATGTCTATTATTCTGTAAGAAACCCTGAGACAGACCGATTGGAACGGCAGCCTCCTTTGGGTTATGTATGATGAGATTGCATATTATTCTCCCTAACAAAAAAAATTATACATTGCTGATTATTCATTAAAAAGTTGTACTTTTGCGCCCTGAATTTATTTTAACAAGTAGAAAATTATATGACCGCTATTAAGAACATAGCTATTATTGCACACGTTGACCACGGCAAAACTACCCTCGTAGACAAGATTTTACATCACTGCGCGCTCTTCCGCGACAATCAGGAGACGGGCGAGCTGATACTCGATAACAACGACTTGGAACGCGAACGGGGGATTACTATCCTCTCCAAAAATGTGTCGGTGATGTACAAAGGCACCAAGATTAATATTATCGATACCCCAGGCCACGCCGACTTTGGGGGCGAGGTAGAGCGTGTGCTCAATATGGCAGATGGGGTGCTCCTCTTGGTAGATGCCTTTGAGGGACCGATGCCACAGACACGTTTTGTGCTGCAAAAGGCTATTGAGATGGGCTTAAAGCCGATAGTGGTTATCAATAAGGTAGATAAAGAGAATTGTACCCCCGATGAGGTGCACGAGGCAGTATTCGACTTGATGTTTGAGCTCGGTGCTGAGGAGTGGCAGCTCGATTTCCCAACGGTGTACGGATCAGCTAAGCAGAATTGGATGAGTGAGGATTGGCACAAGAAGACCGACAGCATTGAGCCACTGCTGGATATGGTGATCGAGCATATCCCATCGATGAAGGTAGAGGAGGGCACGACCCAGATGCTCATCACTTCGTTGGATTATTCGACTTTCACAGGGCGTATTGCTATTGGGCGTTTACACCGCGGGCAGCTCAAAGCGGGTATGCCGATTTCTTTGGTAAAAAGAGACGGCAGCATTGTTAAATCGCGTATAAAGGAATTGCACGTTTTTGATGGCTTGGGCAGGAAGAAAGTAGAGGAAGTGCAGCCTGGCGATATTTGTGCGATTGCGGGCTTAGAGGGCTTTGATATTGGCGATACGATTGCCGATGCTGAGGCTCCTGAGGCGTTGCCAACGATTGCTATCGATGAGCCAACGATGAGTATGCTCTTTACCATCAACGACTCGCCTTTCTTTGGCAAGGACGGGAAGTTTGTTACCTCACGCCACATTAAGGAGCGCTTGGAGCGCGAAACAGAGAAGAACTTGGCACTCAGAGTAGAGGCTACTGACTCGGCGGATAAGTTTATCGTCTACGGGCGTGGGGTGTTGCACCTCTCGGTTTTGATAGAGACAATGAGAAGAGAGGGCTATGAGCTGCAAATCGGTCAGCCCCAAGTAATTATAAAAGAGATAGACGGTAAGAAGTGTGAGCCTGTGGAGGAACTCACTATTGATTTGCCAGAAAATGTTAGCGGGCGTGCTGTGGATTTGGTAACCCTCCGCAAGGGCGAGATGCTGAGTATGGAGCCTAAGGGAGAGCGTATGATAATTAAGTTCCAGATACCTTCGCGCGGTATCATAGGCTTAAGAAATCAGCTGCTGACCGCTACGGCAGGGGAGGCGATTATCAACCATAGGTTTATTGAATATCAGCCTTATAAGGGAGAGATAGCAGGCAGGGTAAATGGTTCGCTCATTTCAATGGAGCAAGGCACGGCGATTCCGTATTCGCTTGATAAGTTGCAGGATAGAGGTAAGTTTTTCATCTTCCCAGGTGAGGAGATTTACACGGGTCAGGTGATCGGTGAGAACTCGCGCAGTGGGGATATTGTGGTGAATGTAACCAAGACCAAGAAGCTCACCAACGTACGTGCGGCGGGTTCGGACGACAAGGTAAAGCTCGCCCCACCGATTAAGTTCTCGTTGGAAGAAGCGTTGGAATACATACAGAAAGATGAGTATGTGGAGGTTACGCCTAAGACGATGCGCCTGAGGAAGATTTATTTAGATGAGAATGATAGAAAACGTATGGCGCGGGAGTAAAGGATAATATATAATTTATAATGGAGAGCAGTATGAATGATTAGAGTGCTAATCACTAATTGCTAACCACGAATCACTAAAAAAAAGAATGAAAGCAGGAATAGTAGGGCTTCCGAATGTAGGGAAGTCAACGTTGTTTAATTGTTTGTCGAACGCCAAGGCACAGAGTGCGAACTTTCCGTTTTGCACCATTGAGCCTAACTTGGGTGTGGTGAATGTCCCCGACCCGCGATTGCAGACTCTTGAGGGCTTGGTAAATCCTGAGCGTGTGATGCCCGCCACCGTGGAGATAGTTGATATTGCGGGCCTAGTGAAAGGAGCCAGCAAGGGTGAGGGTTTAGGCAATCAGTTTTTGGGGAATATACGCGAGTGCAATGCCATTATACACGTGCTTAGGTGTTTTGATAATGACAACATCGTGCACGTGGACGGCAGTGTCAATCCATTGCGCGATAAGGGTACCATAGATGTGGAGCTACAACTCAAGGACTTGGAGACGGTGGAGAAACGCTTGGAGAAAGTAACCCGCGCAGCAAAAGCAGGCGACAAGAAAGCAGCGGTGGAGATGAATTTGCTCAACCGCACACGCGAGACCTTGCTCGGAGGGAACTCTGCCCGTGCCGTGCAATGCAACGATGAGGAGCGCGAGCTTATGGAGAGTTTTCAGTTGCTTACCGCAAAGCCTATCCTCTATGTGTGCAATGTAGATGAGGGGTCGGCTGCTACTGGTAATGCTTACGTAGAGCAGGTGCGCGAGGCGGTGAAAGATGAGGATGCAGAGGTGATTGTGCTGGCAGTAGGTACAGAGGCAGACATTGCTGAGCTGGAAAGCTATGAGGAGCGGCAGCTCTTTTTAGAGGATTTAGGTTTAGAGGAGCCAGGGGCGTCTAAACTCATCCGTGCGGCGTATCACTTGTTGCGTTTGCAGACCTACTTTACGGCAGGAGTGAAAGAAGTGCGTGCCTGGACGATACACCAAGGCGATACTGCCCCACAAGCCGCAGGGGTAATCCACACCGATTTTGAGAAAGGTTTTATCCGTGCGGAGGTGATTGCCTATGAGGATTTTGTGCACTACGGCAGTGAGACCAAAGTAAAAGAGGCTGGCAAGATGCGCGTAGAGGGCAAGGAATACATCGTGAAAGATGGTGATATAATGCACTTTAGATTTAATGTATAAAAAATCGGTAAGCAATTCACATCGCTTACCGATAAAAAATAATTCTAAATTAAATAATCTTTATGGTTCAAATCTGATAAAGATAAATCCTTGTAAGAGAACTTACCTCTAATCACGAGGCAAAGGTATGACACGTAGCGTTTAGAAGCAATATAAATTAGCTCCTTTAAATAATATAAACTTAGATTACATTTTAATAGCACTATAAAATATTGATAGTTAGTTAAATGTGTAGATTAAAAAAAGCTGCTTTTTAAAGTGTTTTTAATTCTGAAAAAAATCTAATATAAAGTTATGGCTATTTCTGAAATAATGTTTACCTTTGCGTGTTCATTAAAACTAAACGATTGTGTCAAGATCAATAGAATCATTTAACAAACGGCGCTTGCGTAGCTCGTATTTCTCAGTAGTAGTGAGTATTAGCTTAGTACTTTTTCTTCTGGGATTTTTGGCTTTCTTAGTGCTAAGTGCTAAAAAGTTAGCTAATTATTTCAAGGAACAAGTGTCAGTAACTATCTTCATTAAAGATGATGCAAAGAAGGCAGATATTGAGCAATTGCAAAAAACACTACAAGTGGCAACCTATGTAAAATCATTGCGTTTTGTACCAAAAGAAGAAGCCGCTGAGAATTATAGCAAGGAAATAGGTGAGGATTTTGTAAGTTATATAGGCACAAACCCCCTTCAGAACAGTATTGACTTGAGTCTTAAGGCAGAGTACGCTGAACCTGAGAAGATGGCAGAAATCAAGCGGGAGTTAGAGCAGAACTCATTTGTATCTGAAGTAGATTATGACAAGTCGTTAGTTGCTTTGCTTCACGAGAATGTCAGTCGTATTGGCTGGGTTACTCTCATCATTAGTGGCTTATTTACCTTTGTGTCGGTGCTGCTTATCAATGCCTCTATACGCTTGTCAATTTATTCTAAGCGATTTATAATTAAGACAATGCAGCTTGTGGGTGCGACCCGTAGCTTTATACGTCGACCCTTTATTATCACCAATGTAAAGTTGGGTATCCTCAGTGCAGTGATTGCAGCTGTGCTATTCTATGTAGCACTGATTGCGATTGTGAATTCATATCCAGAGTTTGGAGTATTAATGGATTACACTACGCTGATTGTAGTGTTTATTGGTATTTTCGCAATAGGGATACTCATCAGTTGGCTGAGTACCTATTTTGCTACACAAAGATTCTTAAACCTAAATACGAACGATTTATATTACTAAAATATTTATTATGAAGAAACATCATTCGACACTTTTGTTTGAAAAGGAGAATTATATTGTGATGTGTATAGGTCTTGCAGTAATTGCCATAGGCTTTATTCTAATGAGTGGGGGAGGAAGTGATGACCCTAATATGTTTGATCCTTCAATATTTAATTTTAGGCGTATTCACTTAGCTCCAGCCATAGTATTATTAGGATTTGCTATTGAGGTTTATGCTATATTATTTCACTCTAAAAAGGTAGAAAAGGAATGAGTACATTACAAGCAATTATCATAGCTATTATTGAAGGATTAACGGAATATTTGCCAATCTCATCTACTGCTCATATGGGATTTGCAGCAAGTCTGATGGGTACAGAAGATCCTGAGTACTTGAAGATGTTTCAGGTATCAATACAATTTGGAGCAATCCTCTCAGTAGTAGTGCTTTACTGGCGAAAGTTTTTTGATTTCTCTAACTTTAATTTCTATATGAAGCTCGTTTGTGCCGTAATACCAGCTCTTATTTTAGGTAAACTCTTTGATGACAGGATTGAGGCTGTGCTCGGTAATCAAATAGCGATCTCAATAGTGCTGATTGTAGGGGGAATTGTATTGCTATTTATAGATAATTTCTTTAAGAATCAGCCGATTGATAATGAAAAGCAGATCAGTATTAAGAAGGCCGTAGTGATAGGTTTTTGGCAATGTTTAGCAATGATGCCAGGTACTTCACGCTCTGCTGCCTCTATCATTGGAGGTATGACACAGGGCTTAACACGTAAGGCAGCCGCTGAATTTTCTTTCTTCTTGGCAGTGCCTACAATGCTGGCAGTAACAGTTTATTCACTTTTTCTAAAGAAATGGGGTACTAGTGGCGTACAGCAATACGGTTATGAAATGATAATGTCAAGTAAAGAACACTTAACTATGTTTTTACTTGGCAATGTAATAGCCTTTGTTGTTGCAATGATTGCCGTGAAATTCTTTATCCATATTCTTACAAAGTTTGGTTTTAAGGTATGGGGTATATACCGAATTGTGATAGGTACAATATTGCTTATTTATTTTTGGTAAGTATAGACTTAACTAAAAAATAAAAGAACCGTTCATTTATTTTGAGCGGTTCTTTTATTTTATTAATAGTAGCCTTTTTAATCTTATTTCTTCTTATGTAATACTCGGTACTCTTCATAGCAATTGCTGATGGCTTCAAGCACCTGCAAGTCGTTGGCACTCATAATAAAGTCGTTAGAGTAATTACACGAACGGATGATATCCTCTAATTCTGCTCTACTTACCTGCAAGAGTTCCATTAGTGTCTCACGGTCGTAACGTCGTGAAAGGGCATCACTCAGTTTGTTATCTTCACGAATACTTCTCAACTTCTTTAGCTCCTTGCCTTTGGAGGTAAACGAGCGGTATAAGAGGTCGGCAGGGTTCATCACTGAACTCAGCACACGCCCTACAGCACTCGCACTTGCCTTGCTCTCATAGCCAATATCCAAGCCTGAGATACTATAGCGTTTCACATCGCTAATAGGGGCATTTTTAGCGTCTATATCTAAATAGCCTGTGAGTTTATAGGGGGTAATTACCACCTCCCCCAAGGTGTAAGCCGTTTCGGTCATACCAATCTTCAAGCCTTGAAACTTGATCATATCATTGGTAACCCGTATTTTAGTAGATTTATAGCCCAAATAAGAAATATACAGCGTATCATTCGCTGATACCCGTATCACAAAATCACCCTTTTCATTGGTGATAGCCCCCTTTACTTTGTTGAGGTTGAGAATATGTACATTTGGCATTGGCTTATTGGTGTGCACACTGTAAATATGCCCCTTGAGCTCAGCCTCCTGAGCCCACACCGATACGCTCATCATCAACACCAATAAACTGATTAGTTTCTTCATATAAATATTTAAATAATAGCTTTTAGGTGATAGCTTTTAGCCACTACCGCTAAAAGCTAACACCTAAAAGCTAGAAGCTAAACTAGTTCTTCACATTAAAAGCCTTTTCCTGTGGGAAATAAGCCGTAGTGCCCAATTGTTCCTCTATGCGGATCAATTGGTTGTATTTGGCCATACGGTCTGAACGTGAAGCCGAACCTGTCTTGATTTGTCCTGTATTGAGTGCTACAGCGAGGTCAGCAATAGTGTTGTCCTCAGTTTCACCTGAACGGTGCGACATAATAGAAGTGTAACCTGCACGGTGTGCCATTTCCACAGCTGCAATCGTTTCAGAAAGTGTACCGATTTGGTTTACTTTGATAAGGATTGCGTTGGCAATACCTGCCTCAATACCACGCTCTAAGATCGATACGTTAGTTACGAAGAGGTCATCACCCACAAGCTGCACGCGGTCGCCGATCTTATCGGTAAGCACCTTCCATCCGTCCCAGTCGTTCTGGTCCATACCATCTTCGATAGAGATGATTGGGTACTTGCTAACGAGCTCTGCCAAGTATTCAGCTTGTTCTTGTGAAGTGCGTACTTTACCCTTAGCACCTTCAAAGATAGTGTAATCGTACTTACCATCTTTGTAGAACTCAGAAGAAGCACAGTCAAGCGCAATCTTAATCTCTTCACCCCATTTGTAACCTGCTTTCTCTACCGCTTTCTTGATAGAATCCAACGCATCTTCAATGCCATCGAATGTAGGAGCAAAACCACCTTCATCGCCTACGGCAGTGCTAAGTCCGCGATCGTGAAGCACTTTCTTCAAGTTGTGGAATACCTCAGAACCCATTTGGATAGCCTGAGTAAAGCTCTTTGCTTTGATAGGCATAATCATAAACTCTTGGAATGCGATAGGGGCATCGGAGTGTGCACCACCGTTGATGATGTTCATCATAGGTACAGGAAGCGTGTGTGCATTCACACCGCCCACATAGCGATAGAGTGGCAAACCAAACTCAGCTGCTGCAGCCTGTGCTACCGCCAAGGATACCCCGAGGATAGCATTTGCACCCAATTTAGACTTGTTAGGTGTGCCATCTAAGCCGATCATCAATTGGTCGATAAGCAATTGCTCTGAAACTTCGATACCGATCACCTCAGGAGCGATAATGTCATTTACGTTAGCAACGGCTTTGGTTACGCCCTTGCCCATATAGTCCTTACCACCATCGCGGAGCTCAACCGCTTCGTATTCACCTGTTGAGGCACCTGATGGCACCGCTGCTCTACCAATGTAACCATTAGCAGTTTCTACATCTACTTCCACAGTGGGGTTCCCACGTGAATCCAAAATCTGGCGTGCGTGTACGCCTACAATAATACTCATATATTTTGTTATTTAATTATTTACTTTGTTTAGGGGTTAGGGATATCGGACTTATCTGAGTTTGTAATGCTAATTGTCAATTGTCAATTGTTAAAGCTTTCTCTTCCCCAAAAGTAAGGCGGTTCGATACCCAAAGCGCGGAGGTAAGTGTAACCTTGTCCGCGGTGGTGACTCTCGTTTTCAATGAAGTATAATATCCATTGGACAAAGCTAAAAGTCATTTGATAGATAGTAAGTGGTTGGGTATAATCACCTACTTTTTGCCATTCACGGTCAAGAATTTCAGTAGCTCTATCCCACAAAGCCAATACTTTTGCTTTGGTAGTAGGAAAGGCTCCTTCCAAGAAAAGCGTGTGTTGCTCCTGAAATCTTTCTTTAAAAAGATAGTCCATAACTCTCAAAAACTCTTCTACCATTCCTGAAAACGGACGCAAATTAGCAATACTGAACTCAAAGAGGTCTTTCTCGGGAAAAGTCTCAATCACTTTGCGAGTGAGGGCACGCACATCTTTTAGATTAGTGAGCAGTGCTTCGGGTGTAAGTAATTCTTTCATTATTATTTTTTAGTTATCATTTCTACAAATTGGTCGAACAAATAGGTAGCATCGTTGGGACCTGGAGCGGCTTCGGGGTGATACTGCACACTGAAACATTTCTTGCCTTTCACTCGTAAACCCATCACAGTATTGTCGTTTAGGTGAATATGCGTGATTTCCACATTAGGGTTAGCTTCTGCCTCTGCTCTATTCACAGCAAAACCGTGATTTTGTGAGGTAATTTCATCTTTACCTGTAAGCAAATTCTTCACAGGGTGATTAATACCACGGTGACCGTTGTGCATTTTGTAAGTGCTAATCCCGTTTGCCAGTGCAATAATCTGATGTCCTAAGCAAATACCGAAGATAGGCAAATCTTCTGCTATCATCTGCTTTACTTGGGCAATCACCTCGGTGAGCGGTTCGGGGTCGCCAGGCCCATTAGACAAGAAATAGCCATTGGGGTTCCACGCTTTAAGCTCAGCCAAAGGCGTGTTGTACGGAAATACTTTGATGTACATATCACGGGCTACCAAGTTGCGCAAGATATTTTTCTTGATGCCGAAATCCAACGCAGCGACCTTGTACTTAGCCTCAGGATTACCCACAAAATAAGGCTCTTTGGTCGATACCCTCGAAGCTAACTCCAAGCCCTTCATCTCAGGTACTTCTCGCAGCCTCTCCTTCAAAGCCTCAAGATCATCCGTCTCCGTAGAGATTACCGCATTCATCGTACCGTGATCGCGAATGTATGCCACTAATGCCCGTGTATCTACCTCACAAATAGCCACTAAGCCATTCTTTGCAAAGTACTCCTTCAGCCCCTCCTCCGCCAGCGGACGCGAATAGTGCTCACTAAAATTCCTACATACCAAGCCTGCAATTTTCAGCCCATCCGACTCCCGATCGCTGCTATAAACGCCGTAATTGCCCACGTGAGCGTTGGCAGTTACCATTATCTGACCGAAATACGAAGGGTCGGTAAAGATCTCCTCATAGCCCGTCATCCCTGTGTTGAAGCACACCTCACCAAAGGCAGTACCCTCATAACCAACACTCTTCCCGTAGAAGGCAGTGCCGTCCGCGAGCAACAATACCGCTTTTTTCTTTGCTTGAAACCTCATCGCTTAGCCGTTAAATTCGCGGCAAAGGTACGAAGTTTTTTTTAAATAACATATATAATAAACACTAAATTTTCAGTTTTGCGATTGTGAAAAAAGCCCGTCATTTTACAGTTACTAAAATTGCTGTATTGTATAGTTTATTTTTCTAATTGTACGGCGTGATTTAGATGGTGAAAAAATCGTCTTTTATCTCTCATCCTTCGGTCGTGGTTCGTATATCCTTCGAAGGTGCTTCGGGTATCCTCTGTATGGGATATTTTTCTATTCGAGACTTAGAGTTTATTTTTGGTATTCTGTTTTGATACGCTTGCCAGCTTTGTAGATTTCAGTTTTGATGAGCTTACCACTGTCGTCATACACTTTTTGTTCACCGTCTTTTTTGCCATCTTTGTAGAGGTAGAGGGCGATGACAGTTCCTTCGGTGTTGTACACCTTGCACTTACCGTTGATTTTACCGTCCTTCAGGGCAACTATTTTCTTTATTTTGCCATTTTCATAGAAGGCTTCAGCTTTTTGTACGACCCCCTTCTTGTATTGCTGGCGTGTATATACCTGTCCGTTAGGGTAATACTCTTCATAAACTCCATTGAGTTGTCCATTTTTGTAGAAAGCGCGCTTGATGAGCGAGCCATCTTTGCGGTATTTCTCAAACTTACCGTCTTCAACATCGTTCTTGTAGAAACCGAGGTAGCGCAATTGCCCTGTTCTGTAATAGCCTTTGCATTCGCCATCTTTTTTGTTATTCTTGTAGTTTACGAGGGTTTTAACGGTTTTGTTATCAGGAAAATAGCGTGTGTAAAGCCCATTTGCAGGATGCAGTGTGTCGCTGGCTGCTTCAGGGATAATCGCCTCCTGTGATTGAGCCGTAAAAGTGATGATTAGTAATAAAATAAGTGTAGATAAAGCATTGCTTGGTGTGTAGTTTGTTCTTTTCATTATTTTATGTTTTTAATGCTACCGCCATAGCGATGTTTTTTATTCAGGGGGCAAAGATAGTGTTTTTGTGATAAATAACAAGTTTCGTCATTCTTTTTGTGCAAGAAACAAGAAAGGGACTACTCATTTTTCTGAATAGTCCCTATTTTATCTGTGATCGTGTAAGCTATGCTCTTCGTTCAAACTCTTTGAGCACTTCCACCAATAGTTGTACACTCTCAATTGGCATAGCGTTGTAGATGGAAGCGCGGTAGCCACCCACACTGCGGTGTCCTTTGATGCCGCTGATGCCTGCTTCTTTCCATAGGCTGTCGAACAAGTCCTTGGTGTGCTCATCGGTGAGGTTGAAGGTTACGTTCATCAGCGAGCGATCGGCTCTGTCAGCATAGCCTACGGTGAGTGGATTGCGGTCGATTTCGCTGTAGAGTAGTGCCGCTTTCTTGGCATTGCGCTTGCCTATCGCCTCTAATCCGCCTTGCGCTTTGAGCCATTCGAGCACTAAGTAGTTTACATACACCGCAAAGGTCGAGGGCGTGTTGTACATACTGTCACTTTTGATGTGCAATTGGTAGTCCATCATCGAAGGCAACTTGCGACTCACCTTGCCTAAAATATCTTTCTTCACAATCACTAACGTAGAGCCCGAGGCACCTAAGTTTTTCTGTGAGCCTGCATAAATGAGGCTGAACTGAGTGTAGTCCAAAGGTCGCGAAAAGATGTCGGAGCTCATATCCGCCACTAAGGGCACTTTGCACTCAGGCAATGCGTGATACTCCGTACCGTAGATGGTGTTGTTGGTGGTGATATGGAGGTAATCCACATCAGTAGGAACATTTACGTTCTTAGGGATATGCTTGTAGCCTTCTGCCTTTGTGCTGGCGATGACCTCAGCCTCTCCAAAAAGGGCAGCCTCTTTCTGCGCCTTATTTGCCCAGGTGCCTGTGTCGATATAAGCTGCCTTGCGTTCCAAGAGGTTATAAGGCACCATCAAAAACTGCATACTTGCCCCCCCTTGCAGATAGAGTGCCGTATAGCTATCGTCCAAGCCTGCTATCTCTAAGGCAAGAGCACGCGCACGCTCTATGATGTTCACAAACTCGGGGCTGCGGTGTGATATTTCCACCACTGAAAGCCCTGTACCTTCGAAGTCCAAAAGGGCTGCGGAGGCTTTCTCAAATACTTCAGGAGCCAATATAGAGGGTCCTGCACTAAAATTATGTTTTTTCATTGGTTTATCTGCTTTGGCTTTTAGCTCTTAGCTTTTAGCTTTTAGACAATGATTTATCAAGTTCTAAAAGCTAAAAGCTCGAGGCTGAAAGCTCGATTAAAAATTCTATTGTATCAACCCCGTCGGCATAGTCCCACAGGGCGGGTTGTTGGGTGGTGCCAAAGGGCACTTCGCTATTGCTAAATCCGCTACTTACTACACACTGCAATTGCTCAGCATCGGCAGCTAAGCGCGCTTTGAGTTGGTTAATATCGGTGTAGTACTCATAAAAAAGCGTTGCTATGGGCGAACCATAGTGTGTGTCCTCTTTCAGTATCAAAAATCCATTTTCTAAGAGCTTAAAGAGGCTCATAAGATACACTGCTTTGTTATAGTCGTAATTATTGGCATACTTCTGTTCCTCAATCAAATCCTTATAAGGGTAAATTGCCTTAAAGAACAAATCGAAGTTGTAATCCTCGGGTACAAACAGTTTAGAGACACTACGGCAGCCCAAGCCGTAGTACTGAAAGATATCCCTACCCAAGGCAAAGAGCTGCTGCTGAGTTTCCTCACCAGTGAGCACCGCTACCGAATGGCGGTTCTTGCGGATGATATGTGGCTTATTGCCAAAGTAGTACTCAAAGTAGCGTGCCGTATTGTTGCTGCCTGTGGCAATCACCGCATCGAAGTTGGCTGTGCGCTCTTCGGTAAACTCAATTCGCGCTCCTATCTTAGGAGCTATCTCCTTGAGGTAATCGGCAAAGTGTGGCAGCAGCACCTTGTCATCACTTGATAGTTTTACTACTGCTTGGTGCCCTGAGGCGAGCACACACAGCAGGTCGTGAAAGCCCACTAAGGGCACATTGCCTGCCATCACAATCAGCACTCGCTTGGGTTTTATTGCTCGCAAATCATATGCCGAGAGCCACTGGCTGATGTTCTCCTCAGTAAGCGTCTTAGCCCACGTTTGGCAAGCGTACGTAAGGTTAGCGGGTGTAAACCAGCTGTTCTGCTCGTACGCCCGTGCAAATAGGTTTTCAAAAGCCGCTGTATTGCCTATATATTGTCCTAACTGTGTAAATATCTCTTTCATAATGAGTAATGAGCAATGAGTAGTGAGCAATGAGTAGTGAGCAATGAGTAGTGAGCAATGAGTAGTGAGCATTTTATTACTCTTTACTCTCTGCCCTTTACTCATTAGAATGTCGGTTGTATGCCAAACCGCACACCGAACTGTGGGTTGCGTACGCCATTGACATCATTGAAGTCGCTACGCCATACGAAGTCCACGCGTATAAAGCGGAAGTTGCCCAGCCCGATGTTCTCAATGCCAAAACCGTACTCCCAATAGAGTTTTTCGGGGGCGTTCCACACGATGTTGGTGATATTGGCAGCGCGGTTTTTCTCCGAGAGCGTTCCGTAGGCAAAGCGAGCAAAGAGCAAGCTCTTCAAGCGCAGTTTGTTTATCCACGGGATACGATTAAAAATAAAACCATCAAAATGATGTTCAAAATAGCCATTGACATAAGTGTCGGTAACAAAATCATAGTAATCCAATAGCACAAAGGTGTTAGGAGCCGTAGAATACGATTGATTGGCAGGCGTTGGTGAAAGTGCGATCAGTGGCGCAGTGCCAAAGGTTTTCCCAGCCTCGACCGTAGCTTTGAAAATACCAATACCA
Organism: Capnocytophaga haemolytica; assembly: GCF_001553545.1. Lineage (NCBI taxonomy): Bacteria > Pseudomonadati > Bacteroidota > Flavobacteriia > Flavobacteriales > Flavobacteriaceae > Capnocytophaga > Capnocytophaga haemolytica. The sequence goes on from NZ_CP014227.1 coordinate 1,137,955, forward strand.
AAAAGTGGTATGGGCTTGCTGGCACACAGTTGCAACTTATCATAATCAAAGTTGCTGCCCAACACGCCATCTACCCCTTTGGAGTATTTCAATATGTAGGTAGAGTAGAGTTTCTGTCCGTAGCGTTGTTCTACGCCATAACCGAATATCTTACGCCCAGGGGTAAAGGTCAGTGAGGTGCCCGTATAGAAATTGTGATAATGATCGATCACCTCACTTGTCTTAGGGTTGCGATAGGCAATGAGGAAGTGATCCGTATCGGCTGATTCAAGCCTCTGATAGGTGCCAAAGACCGAGAGGCGTAGGTTGGGCAACATATCGTAATTGATCACCGCCTGTGTTTTGTGGTTGCGTGTGAGGTAGTAATTCTCACCACGAGCGATGATGAAATTAGTTGTTTTGTTAAAGTCCAGATCCGTATCGTCGTGCATTACGAAGGTACCGAGCTGGAGGTTATCGCTTTGGTAACCTGCACCGATGGTAATACGTGGTGCGTGTGAGATGAGGTATTTGCCACTGATGCCGTATTTAGACTTGTGATCGTCAGCTCCATAAGCCCAGTAGAGATACACACGGAAGCGGTCGTCAGTAGAGAAGAACGATCGGAAACCTGCTCGCACGCGATAGCCTTCCACGTTATTGTGTGAGAAAGTCTGCCAGAAACTGCCGTATTGCAAGTATTTACCAATGGGGATATAGCCTGAGGTGAGCACATCGGTGATGTCGCCAATGGACTTGATACGGTGGTTGCTACCTACCTCCTGTATCAAGCGTTTTGTTTTGGTGAGGTCTACTCCGTCGGGGGTATTGTCGTTCCAATACTGATCGCCGCGCTCAAATTGGTGTTTGCTTGTTTGCACCACTTGCTCGTCATAGAAGGCATCAGGACGTGGCTTGCCCAATAGCACATCGCTGTAAGTGATGTAGTTCTTCACGTAAAGTCCCTTCTCGCTGTCTTTCTTTGTCAGCAGTGTAAAATCGCCCTCTTGCTCCTCGTGTTCGGGTAGGTAGATGCTGTCGTTCACAATGGTAAAATACTTCTCAAAGGAGAGTCCGCGCACGAGGTTGATGTTCGTTTTGTCGGTAGTACGCATCTGTATATCCTTTACCATAAAGGTTTTGGCGTCTACTAAGAACTTTCCTTCTAAGGCGAGGTCTTGGTCCTCACGAGGGAAAAAGTTAATGCGGTAGAAATTGCGATTGCCCTCGCTGATGGTATCGCTCAGCACGTAGAGGTAGACGCCGTAGCCGAACTCAGAGAGCGGACTGGTAAAGGGCTTGTTGAGAATCATATACGTGTTCTCATAGATGTCGAAATCGTCGAAGGAGCGACTGATGCGTTCCAGTCCAAAGCCTTGTTGCACAATACCTTGGCTGCGTTCTGCCTCAATGTCCACGCGTTTCTTACCCAAAGTGTTATTGCCATAGACTCGCTCGACCTTTTCGGTGAGGTACATCGGCAATGAGAAGGTTTCCTTATACTTCTTTTCTGAGAGAATACGGCGGATGGTGTCGTAATCCTTACGCAATACCCGTTGTAGGAAGAGTGTATCGAGGTTATTGACACCCAACTCTGTTGAAGTCTGTTTTTTATACTGATAGGCAGTTGCATTTTGCAGACCGCGTTTTTTCTTGTTTTTCCATATCCCTTGTAGGACGGTGTAAGCGGGGTTTTCTTTCTTAGCAATGGCTTTTTTAGGCTTAGCAACCACTGTTACAGCCTCGAGCACTTCACCGGCGAGCACTATGGTGAGCCCCGTGGTGTTGTCCTTATCCAAGTGTACGTGCTTCGTATTATAGCCCATCATCGATACTTCAAGGTCGCGTTGGCGTTTATCGCTGTAGAGTGAAAACTTGCCATTCTCGTCGGTATAAGCCCCGATAGTAGTTTTTGAAAAGAGCACATTGGCGTAAGGTACGGGGTTGCCGTCCTCGTCAATCACACACCCAGAGACGTGTGTTTGTGCTGCACCTACAAGGGGTAAAGTGCAGAGTATAAGTAATATAATGCTTTTTAGATGCTTCATAATAGCCATTTAGCTTTCAACATAGAACCATTAGAAGTTGCAAAGGTAAATATTTTTTGGAAATGATAGTGAAGAAAAGGGATGATTTTTTATAAAGGCTATCTCCTTTCAAGTAAAATTAAAAGGAGATAGCCTTGTGTATTCTAAGAATCATATTTTTTCTAAAAACGTGTTTAAACTTTTTTGAGGAACTTGGAGATAAACCCTAATAGGAGCATTCCAATCCAAGTTACATCAAGATACTCATATCTCATTATCAAACCTTTATATCCGTCAAGCCAACCATTTGCTTGTTCAATCTTAAACCTATTTTTGTACAATTCTTCATCAAAATAAACATCTGGTTGCTCTCCATTTCGGGGATTAGGTTTAATATTTGCTATAATTTCTTTGCTTTCTAAAAAATCTCTAAGAGACTTACTATCAAATCCTGCATCAGCATTGAGAAACAGTCCTTTGTGTTCTATTCCTGCTTCTTCTAATAAAGCTAAGATTTCTTTTAGTACTTCTTCTATTTCATATAAGTCATCGTGATTTCCAGCTTTAGGACTTCCCATTGCTATCATTTGCCCTTTATTATCACACAAAAAAATGCTATTTGTGGTTATGGCTTTTTTTCTTGCTTGATAACCTGCAGATTCTCCTTTTTGACGACAACGTGTATGACTACCATCCAATTGAACGCAAGACATATCTAACTTTCTTTTCTTCTTACTTAATAGATTCAACCATACTCGCTGAAAACTACCATCTTTACTCTATTTATTGAAGTAGTAATAGACATTTTGCCAAGAGATTTCTCCTTTTTCAAAATAGTTCTCAATTGGAAGTTCTCTCCATTGTACCCCTGTTTTTAACCTCTTGAGAATCAATAAAAATATTGAAGCCAAATCAAAATTACTTTTAAATCCTCTTTTTCCTACACTTAAAAAGGGAATAATCCAATTATTTATTGTATCTTTGCCCAAAGTTCCTGAATTTTGGTGTTCTTTTTTTTGCAAACACAAAATTACTAATTTTCGGGAACTTTTATTTTATTATAAGAAAAAGTTTAAACAGCTTTAAAGTGATAAATATTTCTTGGATTTTAGCAAAATGGCACAATTGTTGCCTATCTACTTTTCGAGTAAAAACATTTAAAACAGAGAATTTATATGAAGAATTATGTAAGTATTGTGTCGGCAGCCTTTCTGGGGGGTGCTTTATCATTGGGAGGATATACCTATTTAAATAAGAAGGACAGTAAGCAAGAGGCGCTTGAGTTGCTTTCCAAACCTGCTTTCGTACAAACGAATTATACGATGCAAGGCAGCAAGTTTGAGCTGAATGAGAATAGCTTTATTGAGGCTGCAAATAAGACCGTGAACTGTGTCGTACACGTTAAGAATACAGTGAAGCGCCAAGGTGGAGGTACTTCGATTTTTGACTTACTGTACGGAAATGGCGGTAGTGGACAGACCCAAATAGGAACTGGATCGGGTGTAATTATTACTCCTGATGGCTACATCGTTACTAACAACCACGTTATCGCAGATGCCACAACGCTTGAAGTAACCCTCAATAATAATAAGACTTATACGGCGAAGCTCGTTGGTACGGATGTGTCGTCGGATATTGCATTGCTTAAGATTAATGCTGACGAGAAACTTCCATTTCTGACTTTTGCGGACTCTGACAATACACAGGTAGGTGAATGGGTGTTGGCAGTGGGCAATCCATTTAACTTAAACTCGACAGTAACGGCGGGGATTATCAGTGCTAAGGCTCGTAATATCAGTGAGCGCACTTCGGATAAGATTGAATCGTTTATCCAGACCGATGCGGCGGTGAATATGGGTAACAGCGGTGGGGCATTAGTGAACCTCAATGGTGATTTGATTGGGATTAACTCCGCTATCAGCTCAACCACAGGTACTTATATGGGGTATTCGTTTGCAGTGCCAAGTAATATTGCTAAAAAAGTTGTAGAAGACCTTATTGAATATGGGAATGTACAACGCGGCGTACTAGGAGTTCGCGGCACGGATTTGAATTCTGAGAATGCAAAGAAGCTGGGTGTAAAAGAAACGGAAGGTTTTTATGTTGATTCTGTTGAGGAAGACTCTGGTGCGGGTAGTGCTGGTATTAGAAAAGGCGACGTGATCACACAGATTGACAACGTGAAGATACATAAATACTCCGACCTGAGTGGGCATATCGCTTCAAAACGCCCTGGTGATGTGCTGAAGGTGACTTACGAACGTGAAGGAAAGAGCAAGACTGCGAATATTACGCTGAAAAAGAATACTACTTATATCGTTAACACTCTGGGCTTAGAGGTAAAGAACCTATCTGATAATGACCAAAAGCGCTTTAAGACTAAGACTGGTGTAAAGGTTACTGGGGCTTCACAATTCTACGAATATAACAACATTAAGGTAGTTGGCAAAGTGTTGCTTTCAGTCAATGGTAAGACGTTTAAGGACGTTGATGAGCTGAAGAACATTATGTCGAGCCTATCAGCTAACAACCGTAACTCTTTGGAACTGCTTAACGATAAAGGTGAGAAAGAGCGTTTCTTCTTTTAAAATTCATACGATATAACATTTTTACTTTGCCAAGGTGACTTACTTTGGCAAAGTTTTTTTATATTTGCACGCTTTACAATTGAACTGATGAATATAAAACTTATTGCCGTTGGCAAGACGGATCAAGCGGCTTTACAAGCGCTTATCAATGAGTACCAAAAGCGGCTTTCACGTTACGCACCTTTTGATTTACAAGTAATTACAGACGTGAAGAACAGCAAATCGCTCAGTGAGGAACAGCAGAAAGTAAAGGAAGGTGAGCTGATACTTAAATCGGTGGCTTCTACTGATTATTTGGTGCTTTTAGATGAGCGAGGAAAGGAGTACACTTCTGTGGAGTTTTCAGCTTACATACAGAAGGTGATGCTCAGCGGTAGTAAACAGATGACGTTTGTTATCGGGGGGCCTTATGGGTTTTCAGAAGCTGTATATAGGCGCGCTGATGCTAAGGTAGCACTATCAAAGCTCACGTTTTCACATCAGATGGTACGACTGTTTTTTGTAGAGCAGTTATATAGAGCTTTCACCATTTTGAAGAATGAACCTTATCATCATCAATAAAAATAAAAGGGTCTGAGTACGAATTTTACTCAGACTCTTTTATTTATGGGGTTATGTATACTGCAATTACTGCTTATTGAGGGCTTCCTCAAGCTGCTGTAATGCCTGCTGCACTACACTTCGCGGGCAAGCGAGATTGATACGCATAAAACCCTTGCCTTCTTCACCATAGATAGAACCATCGTTTAGGGCTAAATGAGCCTTATCTACGCATAGGTCTTTGATTTGTGCCTGTGTCAATCCTAAGGCTGAAAAGTCTATAAATACTAAGTAGGAGGCTTGTGGTACAATAGGTTTTAACTGCGGAATACGCGTCTGTATGTAATTGACTAAGTAGCTTACATTAGCCTCTACGTAGGCGAGCATCTGGGTGAGCCACTCTTCGCCCTCAGTGTAGGCTGCTACCACAGTGCGATATGCGAATACATTGCCTGCATTGAGATCATTGACTTCCACATAACGCTTGAACTTACGGCGTAGCTCGGGGTTGACTATCACTGCATACGAAGTAGCTAAGCCTGCCATATTAAACGCCTTACTTGCTGCTGCAAATACGATGCTATTCTCGCGGGCTTGCTCACTGACGGTGGCAAAGGGAATATGTGTATAAGCTGAGAAGGTTAAATCGGCGTGGATTTCATCTGCTATGACTACCACATCGTTGTCTTTACATATCTGAGCGATACGTGCCAATTCCTCGTGAGTCCATACGCGACCTCCAGGGTTGTGAGGGTGGCATAGGAAGAAGAGTTTACAGCCTTTCACTTTCTGCTCGAAATCGTCGTAATTGATAGTATATTGCCCATTGCTAAGCATTAAGGGGCAGTTTACGATCTTCCTGCCATTGCCCTTTATAACCTCTGCAAATGGATTGTAGACGGGCTGTTGTATCATCACTTTATCACCGACCTCAGTGAGGGCTTGCACCGCAAAAGCCAGCCCAGGCACTACCCCAGGCACGTAGGATATTTCTTCCTTGCGGATAGCCCAATTGTGGCGGCGGGCTTGCCACTGGATGATCGCCTCAAACCATTCCCGTGGGGGGACGGTATAGCCGAGTATCTCACATTCTAAACGTTGCTTTATCGCCTTGATAATGCAGGGGGCCGTTTTGAAATCCATATCGGCTACCCACATAGGTAGGAGGTCTTCTCTGCCCCAGCGTGGTGCCAAAGCTTCTAATTTAAGTGCATCGGTATGCTTGCGGCAGACCACTTCATCAAAGTTGTAATTCATAATTTATCCTTAATCAATTGATATTCATAATTATTGAAGCCTTACAATTTTAGCACCAAGGGCATTTAGGCGCGTATCAATAGCTTCGTATCCTCGGTCGATCTGCTCAATGTTGTAAATGGTTGACGTACCTTTTGCCGAAAGGGCTGCAATGAGTAGTGCCACCCCAGCCCGTATATCAGGTGAGGTCATCAAAGTAGCACGCAATGGCGATTTAAAGTCGTTGCCAATAACCGTTGCCCTATGAGGGTCGCACAAAATGATTTTTGCCCCCATATCAATCAGCTTATCAATGAAGAAAAGCCTACTTTCGAACATCTTCTGATGGATAAGCACCTCACCGTGGGCTTGGGTTGCCACCACCAGCACGATGCTGAGCAAATCGGGGGTAAAACCAGGCCAAGGCGCATCGGCAACCGTTAGGATAGAGCCATCGATAAAACTCTGTATCTCATAGCCATCAGTGTGTGCTGGGATGTAAATATCCTCACCTCGCTTCTCAAAGGTGATACCGAGCTTGTAGAAAATATTCGGTATCAACCCCAAATGCTCCCAACCTACATTCTTGATGGTAAGCTCCGACTGTGTCATCGCTGCTAAGCCTATCCAGCTACCGATTTCAATCATATCGGGCAGCAGTGTGTGAGTGCAGCCACTGAGCCTCTCCACCCCATTGATAGTGAGTAAGTTTGAGCCTACACCTTGTATGTCAGCACCCATCGCATTGAGCATTCTACAGAGCTGCTGAATGTAAGGCTCGCAAGCAGCGTTATAAATCACTGTTTGCCCTTCAGCCAGTACGGCAGCCATCACAATGTTAGCCGTACCCGTGATGGACGCCTCCTCTAAAAGCATCGTAGCCCCCTTGAGCCTCTTTGCTCTGACAGTGTATGTAAACCGCTCAGCATCATACTTAAAGTCGGCACCGAGCTTCACAAGTCCTTCAAAGTGTGTATCTAAACGGCGACGACCGATCTTATCTCCACCGGGTTTGGGCATATATCCCACACCGAAGCGCGCCAACAGCGGACCTATGATCATTATTGAGCCACGCAGCGACTGCCCTTCAGCATAAAACGCCTCAGACTTCAAGTAATTGACATTCACCTCATCCGCCTGAAAACTATACGAACCCTTGCCGAGCTTCTGTATCTTCACCCCTAAATTCTCAAGCAGTGTGATGAGCTTGTTCACATCCAATATATCGGGGATATTGTGTATGGTTACCTTCTCATCGGTGAGCAGCACAGCGCACAGCACTTGCAGTGCCTCGTTCTTCGCCCCTTGGGGGGTGATAGCTCCGTGTAGCCTATGCCCGCCTTCTATCTTAAATACGCCCATTGTTTTTCTTTTTATTATTGGTTGAATACACCTTCTTCTGTTGTGTTTGTGTCTTCGCAGTGCGTTTGGCAGGTGGCATCTTCATACGCAGTACATCTTTGTGCGTAATGAGGTTATCCTTGCTCTTGCGCAAGTCTATCTGCCCATCGCTCAGCTCGTAGAGGTGCTCAAAAACCACCTCATCGTCCACCGTATCCTTATTCCACGTGAGGATATTCTTCTTCATATGGTTTGCAATGGCATACTCCAAAGCCTCGCGCAGTTCGCCCTTTTCCCACGTAACGCAGGTTTTGATCATCTGCAATATCACATTGCCATAAAAGCGATACTTAGGGTGCGCCTGCGGATAAGGCAAACGCTCAGGCTGCTTGCGCAACGTCATTGGCGTAGGCTTTTCAAAAGGCGAATCCACATCGAGCTTGAAGTCCGACATTATAAAGAGCTGATCCCACAGCTTATGCTGAAAATCAGGCACATCCCTCAAGTGCGGAAAAAGATTCCCCATTACCGCCACGATGCTATGCGCCGTCCTATTGCGCTCATCTCTATCCTTGAGCAGCACCGCCTTCTCTATCATCTTCTGAATGTGCCTGCCGTATTCGGGGATAATCAACCGCGGACGCTCAGTGTTGTACTCTAAACTGTAATTTATACTCATAACGATAATATACCTTCTACCTTTCCTGCCTCTTTATAATAGTGAATCACTTGATCAGCATCTGTAAGGCTTACCTTCACCGATACGCCCACGTACTTACCTCCTGACGAAGTGCGTGTGCTGATCTCAGCATCCGTACCCTTAAAAACCTCCTTCAACTGAGCAACCTTTGCCGCATCATTAGGCAGGGTAAACTTATACAAATACGAAGTCGGAAAAGTGGTCGTTTCCAACAGCTGCCCCTTCAATCGCTCAAAGAAGTCAGCCAATTCTTGTTCTGTTTTCATTTCTTTCTTACTATTCATCTAATTATTAACACAAATCACACATCAACATTGCGCTGTAAGTATGCTTTCAGGTTCTTGGAGAGGATGTTACTCATAATTCAATAAGCTATAAAAATTTAATACTACTGCGAAATCAGGGATGATTAATGAGTTCAGCGCGTTAGTAAATTAATCATTGATCATTGAAGAACCTAATCGACTGCAAAGGTATAAAAAAATAAGTATCTACGCAAATAATTTATCTTCTTTATTGTTTATTCAACTGAATATTATACCTTTGCACTCTAAAAGAATTATCAAAAATATGCAAATCATCACCTTGGGCACTACCCCCTCCACCAATGCTTACCTCAAAGCCCTCGCCGCCGAAACGCCCTCACTGCCTAACTTCCTCACCGTCTGGACGCCCTGCCAAACCGCAGGCGTAGGGCAATATGGTGCCACTTGGTCAAGTGAACCACACAAAAACCTCACCTTTAGCCTCCTTTACCGCCCCTTGCGGCTCTCCCTTGCCAATGCATTTCTGCTCAATATGCTCGTGCCTATCACAATTATGCACGTGCTCGAAACCCTTTCTATACCTCAGTTGAACATCAAATGGCCTAACGACCTCATCGCTTCCAATTGCAAGATAGGCGGCATCCTCATCGAGAACACTGTTCAAAATCAACATATTGAGCGCAGTGTTATCGGCATAGGGCTCAATGTCAATCAAACCGACTTCCCAGACTTGCCCCACGCCGCGTCTTTAAAGAAGCTGACAGGCACAGACTACCCTTTGGAAGGCTTGCTGAAAAAGCTCGTTGCCGCACTTGCCGAGAGCCTGCCAACAGTATCCACTACCACCTTTGCAGAGCTTTATCCTCTCTACAAAAAGTATCTCTTCTGTCTGGGCAAAACCTCCACCTTTCGCAGTGCACAAGGCATAGAATTTCAGGGCGTAATACAAGGCGTACAACCCGACGGCAAACTTGTTGTAGCACACGCACAAGGCACCGTCCAAATCTATACGCTCAAAGAACTGCAACTATGCTATTAATAAAGTTAAATGCTATGCTAATGTATTGTGTCGTATTCAATGATGAAGACTTCTTCATTCTCGCGCTTTAGGTAGTAAATCTCACGACCTAACTTCTCCCTACCCTCTTCTGTATAAAGCGTTTGCAGCTCCTTGCGGTCTTTTTGTATCTCAGTTTGCAGAAAGTGTTTCTGCTTTTCCAACTTCTCACTCTCCTTACTCAATTCGTAGTGTGTAAGTAGTGAATTTGCATCAAAGAAAGACATCCATATTACAAAAAATACGGATATCGCTATATATAGCTTATAGCCTTTCAGTACCGAGAGATATTCTAAGAGCTTATTCATCAGCGTTGAAATATAGGGTTGTGCACAATAGTCTTAATAATATCAATAGCCACCTTATTGCGGCGATTGTTAGGAATAATAATATCGGCAAACTCCTTAGCAGGCTCAATAAAAGCCAAGTGCATCGGTTTGAGGGTTGTCTGGTAACGATGTAGCACCTCCGCCACATCGCGCCCACGTTCAGTAATATCACGCCTGATGCGGCGTATCAAACGCTCATCGGAGTCGGCGTGTACAAATATCTTTATATCAAATAGTTCACGTATGTCAGGGTGCGAAAACACAAGAATTCCCTCTACAATCACTACCTTAGTAGGTTTCAGTAGCACCGTTTCCTTAGCGCGATTGTACTCCACAAATGAGTAAGTAGGGCTCTGTACCGACCGCCCCGCTTTCAGAGCTAAAAGATGCTCTTTTAAGAGTTCAAAGTCAATAGAATTAGGATGGTCGAAATTGATCTTCGTACGTTCTTCAAAGGTCAAATGGCTCAGATCCTTGTAATAAGAGTCCTGCGAAATAACAGTAACTTCTTCCCCTGAGAGTTCTTTAACGATTTGATTTACAACGGTTGTCTTGCCGCAACCCGTACCACCTGTAATTCCTATAATAAGCATCTTTATTGATTTTGGGGCAAAGGTACGAAAAAAATCTAAGCGACCAACTTCTCAGGTGTAATTTTAACCTTTCGCCAACTCTTCCATTACCAGTCGCTTGCTCATCTTGTGAAAGCGCAGCAACAGCCAAACCGCCGCCACCGTAAGCCCCAAGAGCAGCCCAATCCAAATACCCATCGTACCCAATGAAGTGTATAAGCCCAAAACATACAATATTGGGAAGGATATCAACCAATATGCCACAAAAGTGATGTACATCGGCACCTTAGCGTCCTGCAAGCCCCGCAAAGCCCCAAGCGCTGTCACCTGAAACCCATCTGAAATCTGAAAAAGAGCCGCGATGAGCAATAACTGTGCCGATTCAGCAATCACCAAGCCATTTTGCACCGCTTTCGCAGGATTGTCCATCTCCAAGTAAAGGGTAGGCAACCAAAAACGGAAGGTAGCCAGCAGTATCGCAAAAAACAATTGTGTACACGCTACTAAAAAGAATACCGAGAAAGCCACCTTCCGCAGGTTTACGTAGTTCTTAGCGCCCAACTGGTTGCCCACACGTATCATCGCAGTAATACCCAGCCCGTTAGCCACCATAAAGGTCATACTCGCTAAGTTCAGTGCGATTTGGTTCGCCGAAAGCTGGTTCTCACCAAGCATCCCACTAATCCATATAGCGGCAGTGAATACCCCCGTCTCAAAAACCATCTGCAAAGCCGAAGGCGTCCCCAAGGCACTGATCTTCCTAAAAGTAGCCTTTTGAAATGAACACCAATTGAAGTTCACCACATATTCACGCGTACGAGGCAAACGCTTGAGTACCACCCAAATCATAATCGGCATCACAATGCGCGACACCAATGTGCCAATACCAGCCCCCACAACACCCAGCTTCGGGCAACCCCAGTTACCGTAGATAAAAAGCCAATTCAAGAACACATTCACCAAGTTGGCTATCAAGGTGATGTACATTGCGTATTTCGTCAGCGAGAGCCCATCAGCAAACTGCTTCAAAGCAGCAAAAAATCCCAAAGGGATCAGTGAAAATGCCACTACATAAGTATAAGGAACCGCTAAGCGAATGATATGCTCCTTCTGCCCTGTGACGCGCATCAATGGCTCCGCAAAAAGCAGAATGAGGAGTACCAACACAAGGCTCAGCCCCACATTGAGCACCAGCCCGTGCTTTAAGATCGACTTGGTAGCCTTCCTATCACCTGCTTCATCCGACATCGCTACTAATGAAGTAATCACTATCGAAAACCCCAACGCAAACGACATCGGGATAAATACCGCCGAATTGCCCAGCGCTGCCGCACCCAATTCGCTGATGCCTACCTTCCCTACCATCGCATTGTCTACAAAACCAACCAAAGTATGCCCCAGCATCCCCAAAATCACGGGATACGCAATCTTGAAATTGTATCTGAACTCGCTTATATAGCTCTTTAATCGCTCTAAAATCACTGTAATATTCCTTTTAGGGCGGCAAAGATACAAAAAAAAGCGCTCATAACGCACCTTTTGACCTTAAAAACTGTATTTTTACCTTTAAAACACTCATTTGCCTCAAAGAAAAAAATCCTAATACCACCCCTACGGATCGCTTACGGATGAAGTACGAAAGGAGAGCGAATGAGGTCTATACCCATTCAGTAGTATTTGTCTTTTGTTAAGGTAACCTCTATTGGTAAAATATGTTATAAAAATACAATATAGCAGGATTTACGCTGCATTTAGTGTATATCCTATGTCAGTCCTCTATTCTCCACCTCCAATTTTCGTGCTCTTGCTCCTATTTCACATAAAAGTCAACTACTTGTCGGATGGCTCTTTCACATACGGGGCAGAATCCTTTTGGGGTATTGGAGCGCATACGGCAGTCCTGAGCGGGGCTGTACATTCCTTTGGTGAGATAGCCACCGCCTTCGAATACGCCTATGTCATTCTTATAGGTCTCGATGCGTGGGGTAGGGATAGGCGTGCCTTCTTTCATCATATCTTTCCATTTGCTTTCAAAGTGCACTAAGTTGGTGATGTTCTGCTCCCAAGGTTCGACATTGACGTTGTAGTAGGCTGCAAAGGCATCGTCATCGCCGTAGAAATACTCATCGGCTAAGCCTACAAAGCCGTGACCAAACTCGTGTACGAATACCTTTGCGGAGAGTTCGTTGTTGGCAGTAGCGAGGTTCAGGTGGTTGTAGAAGCCGCCGCCGCCATAATTGTCGGTGTTCACCAGTACGTATATTTGGTCGTAAGGCACTAAGGAGGCAACGTCGGCGATGTCCTCCATACTGTTGGTAGTCAGGTAGCGGTCTACATCAAAGGTGTAGAATGAAGCGTCAAAGGCAGTGTTTTTATAGATGTGTTTACCAGGGATGTCGGTACCGCTTTCGGGAGAGCGGACGGCTATGGCGTATACGTTAAAGTCTTTTTTTAAGGCGTCAAATGGTGGAATAGTAAACATATAGTCCATCATTCGCTTGGCATCGGTGTAGAACTTCTTCATCTCTTTGGTGGTATAGCCTTCAGCGAGGATTACTAAGTCCACCTTATGGGCAGGGTCACCGTTGTAGAGGAGTTTTTGCATAGGGTACGAGGTAACACTCTCGCGTTTGATGAAGTAATCGTCAGGACGGACGTTGTATTTGCCAATGGTAACAAACTCACCTCCGAAGTTGCGAAAATCAATGCGCAAGGATAGGTTTTTCTTCGGAAAAGGTACCTGCACTGCGTGGTAAAAGAGGCGTTTTTCATTCTTAGCCTCAGGGGTGTGCTTCCATTCGTTAGATAAGGAGTTAAAACCTTTTGAGAATACTAACTGTTCGCCGTCGAAGAGTTGGAGACGAAATTCGCCATAGTCGGGGTAGAGCAGGTTTGCCGTAGGACCGCCCCAATGAGGCTCTTGTTTCAGCTGCTGAAAGAGAACCTCGGTTTGGTTGGCATCGGTGAGCAAGTTAAAGTCTATACGCAGACTCTTGTTGAAGTCAAATACAGGTGACACTTGTGCAAAAGTTGCCTGCCATAGAAAAAAAAGTAAATAAAAGTATTTCATATTTAAAATATTTTGTATCTTTGCATCGTAGTTTAATGAGTAGCGATGAGACACTAAGCATTAAACACTAATTATTTAACCATTAGTCATTGCACTAAAATCTGCGCAAAGATACTAATTAAACTTTAAATACCCAACTAAGATGAAACATATTGCAGTTTTTAGAATGTCGGCAATGGGGGATGTGGCTATCAGTGTGCCTGTGATTACAGCCTTTACTGAGCAATACCCCGAGGTGAAGATCACCTATGTTACACGCCCTATGTTTGCACCTATGTTTGCGCATTTACCTAATGTAGAGCTATTTACGGCGGAGCTCAAAGGCAGGCATAAGGGGCTGTGTGGGCTCTATCGGCTCTATTGCGAGCTGCACTGTAAAGAGATTGACGGCGTGGCGGATATCCACAATGTGCTGCGCTCGAATATCATAAAGTTCTTTTTTAAGAGGAAGCGGATTCCTTTTGAGCAGATTGACAAGGGGCGTAAGGAAAAGCGTGCGCTCACACGTGCGAAGAACAAGGTGTTCGCACCGCTAAAACCTTCTTATGAGCGTTATGCGGATGTGTTTGCGCGTTTGGGTTTCCCGATTGACCTTTCGGATACGTACCTTGTGCCACATCCTCAGGTGAGCGATACGGTGGCACAGTTGCTGACCGATGGGGTGCGCATAGGGGTGGCTCCCTTTGCGTCTTTTGCGGGGAAAGAATATCCTTTTAAGCGGATGTGCGAGGTGATTATGCGGCTTTCGGAGTTGCACCCTGAGGGTAAGATTTACGTCTTTGGCGGCGGTGAGAGTGATGAGATGAAGGTGCAGTACCTCGACCTACCCAATGTGGTGAATATGGTCGGGCGCTTGTGTTTTAAGCAGGAGTTAGAGCTGATTTCGCACTTGGACGTAATGCTCTCGATGGATAGCGGCAACGGGCACCTCTCGGCGATGTATGGTGTGCCTACCCTTACGGTATGGGGCGTAACGCATCCTTATGCGGGGTTCTACCCTTATGGGCAACCCGATAGTTATGCCATACTTGCGGACAGGCAGCAGTTCCCGCTCATACCCACTTCGGTGTATGGAAAGACCTTCCCCAAGGGCTATGAGAAAGTGTTTGACAGTATTCCTGTGGAGAGAATCGTGGAGAAGGTAGAGAGCGTGCTTGCGGGGCATACGGACAATGAGGCATACACATATACAGAAATATAATTTATGAAGAAAATAGGCATTATCAATGGGGTGAATCTCAACCTCTTGGGCAAGCGTGAGACCGACATTTATGGGAATACGTCTTTTGAGCAGTATTTTAAACAACTGAAAGGACTATACCCACAGATGGAGCTATCCTATTACCAGAGCAATATCGAAGGGGCGTTAGTGAGTCAATTGCAGGAGTGGGGATTTACTTACGACGGGATTGTGCTCAATGCGGGGGCGTATACTCACACCTCGATAGCCCTTGCCGATGCGATCAAAGCCATTACGACCCCTGTGGTGGAGGTGCATATCAGCAATACGTTTGCGCGTGAGGCTTTTAGACACCACTCGTACCTTTCGCCTGTGGTGGCGGGCATCATCGTGGGCTTTGGGTTGAAGAGTTACAACTTAGCGATTGAAAGTTTTATATAGATGAAGAAATACCTTATCCGCACCCTTAAAATCACAGGGATTGTGCTCGGTGCGCTCTTGGCGTTCCTCATCATCTTTCCGATGGTGTACCCTGAGTACGTTACTGAGAAAATCAAGAAATTAGCGAACGACAATCTCAACGGCGAGATTAACTTCTCGCGGGCAAAGCTCAGTTTCTTTAGTCATTTCCCTGCGCTGACGCTCAATTTAGAGAATTTTCTGCTGAAAGGCTCAGAGCCTTTTACGCAGGATACCTTAGTGAGCGTAAAGCGCATTGACTTGGGTATTGATGTGCCTTCATTGATTTTCTCCAAGAAGATTGATATAGAGGCTATTTATCTGAAAGAACCGTTCATCAATATTCAGGTGAACAAGCAGGGTAGGGCGAGCTACAACGTTTATAAATCCAGCGGTGAGGAGACGGAGAACGCAGAGAGTGATGATACGCGGCTGAAACTCCAACGTATTGATATAAAGAATGCAAAGCTCATTTACGACGATAAGTCCACCGACATATACATCAAGGCTACGGGCTTTAACTACTTAGGCAAAGGCGACTTGGCGGAGTCGATTTTCGATCTGAAAACCAAGGCAGACATCGCCTCGCTCGACTTTCTCTTCGGGGGAGAGGCGTACCTAAAGAATAAGCACGTAAAGGCGGAGCTCATCACACAGATCAACACCAATTCGTTGGCCTTTATCTTTCAGCAGAACGACCTGCTCATCAATCGCTTGCCTGTGGACTTCAAAGGAAAGCTCGACTTCCTCAGCAATGGCTACGATATGGATTTTACCATCAATGCAAAGGATTGTGCCTTAGACGATGTCTTTACCGCTTTGCCGCCGCAGTTTACGCAATGGCATAAGAAAGCCACCCTGACGGGGCGCACGGATCTGTACTTTGCTATGAAGGGTCAGTATATCGCTTCACAGAGTTTGAGTCCTGATATAGAGTTGAAAATGCGCGTGCGCGATGCCTCAGTGGCATACGAGGGCGTACCCGCCAAGGCTGAACATATACAGCTAAACCTCTCGACGCGCTTGCCTTCATTAGATGTCAACAAGCTACAAGTAACCCTTGACTCGCTCTATTTTGACATAGGGAAGGAGTATTTTTCGGGTAAATTGCAGCTCGATGGTTTGCAGCCCCCTGTTATTGCTGCCAAAGTGCGTGCAAAGGTAGACCTTGCCAAGGTGATGCAGCTCACGGGTCAGAATGATTACCAGCTACGGGGTATGCTGCTAGCGAACCTCACTGCTAAGGGGCGTTACGAGCCTGAGCAGCGACTTTTCCCCGTTACCAAAGGGACACTCCACTTCACTGAGGGGCACGTGAAGACCCCTTACTACCCCCATCCGATTACCAACATAGCCTTTAAGGGGGATATCTCCAATAGTGATGGTACGATGAAGAGTCTTGCGGTACATCTCACTCCTGCGACTTTTACCTTTGAGGGAGAACCATTTACGCTCAATGCCTCCTTGGAGAATTTTGACGATATTCGCTATGATATCGATGCCAAAGGGGTACTCAATATTGCGAAGATATACCACGTATTTCACCAGAAAGGGTTGGACTTGGAGGGGTATGCTCGAGCAGATCTCAGCTTAAAAGGCACCCAGAGCGATGCTACAGCAGGGCGATACCACCTATTGCAAAACAAGGGCGTAGTGGAGTTGCGCAACATCAAGACCACTACGGAGTACCTACCCTTGCCCTTTGTAATACAGCAAGGCGTTTTCCGTTTTCATCAGGACGATATGCACTTTACGAACTTTCGGGCTACTTATGGTCAGTCGGACTTTGTGATGAACGGGCGTATGCAGAATGCTATCAACTTTGCTTTGACAAAGGGGCAGGTGCTACGAGGCACCTTCTCGCTGAGTTCGCAGCATATCAATGTAGATGAGTTTATGGCACAGGAGACAGAGAGTAGAGAGCAAAGAGTAGAGAGTGGAGAGCAGAGAGAAGTGAATAAAGAGCAAAGCTCAAAAGGAGTGGTTATAGTGCCCAAGGACTTTGATTTTAATCTCAATGCGAATTTGAAGAATGTGTTCTTTCATGGGCTGACGGTTCACAATCTGCGGGGCAATACGCGGCTGCGCAAGGGGGTGCTCGCGCTGAATAACGTAGGCTTTAACATCATCGGTGTGTCGGCACACATCAATGCCTCTTATGGTGATGAAACCCCTGAGCGTGCCCACTTTGCCTTTAAGGTAGATGCAGAGAACTTTGATGTGCAGCGCGCTTATAAGGAAGTAAAACTCTTCCGCGAGATGGTAACGATGGCAAAGGATGCTTATGGGATTATCTCTGTTAAATACAACCTCAAAGGCAAGCTCGATGGAGAGATGACGCCTATCTACCCTTCCTTAGAAGGCGGAGGAACGCTCTCAGTGAAAGATGTGAAGCTCAAAGGATTTAAGCTCTTCAACATCATCAGTCAGAAGGCAGGAACCGACGCACTAAAAGATGCCAACCTCACTACGATTGACATCAACAGCACGATTAAGAACAATCTGATCACCATTGAGCGATTCAAGTTTAAGGTCTCAGGCTTTCGTCCGCGTATAGAGGGGCAAACGAGTTTTGACGGAGCACTCAACCTAAAGATGCGTTTAGGGCTGCCACCGTTAGGTATTATCGGCATTCCTATCAAAGTAACAGGCACCACCGAGCATCCTAAGATAGGCTTAGGCAGGAAGAGCAAGGACTTAGAGGAGACGGAGTATGACTCACGGACAGGAAACGAAGGAGAAACGGACAAATCTACCAAATAAACCTAATAAATAAGTAATTATCTGTAATGAATGAACTTACTTTAGAACTCACAGATCTTAGTCCTCAACAGTTTTTTGGAGAGGATGAGGTAAATATTAAGGCTATCAAAGCTCATTATGCCAAGTTAAAAATTGTGGCACGAGGCAATAAAATACTCGCCTTTGGAGAGGAAATACTACTAAAAGAATTTCATCAGAAAGTGGAGCAACTGATAGCGTATTGTGCAAAATACAATCGTTTGGATGAGCGAATTATAGAGCGAATACTCACCTCTAATAGCCAAGAAACGATTGAAGAAGCAGCCAAAGGCGAAGGCGATGTGCTCTTACACGGGGTCAGTGGCAAGATCATCCGCCCACAGACCAAGAACCAAACCAAACTCGTAGAGTTGATAAAGAAGAACGATATGGTCTTTGCAGTGGGGCCAGCGGGTACGGGCAAGACTTATGTGGGCGTTGCTTTGGCGGTGCGGGCATTGAAGGAGAAACAAGTAAAACGCATAGTGCTCACGCGTCCTGCGGTAGAAGCGGGCGAGAATCTCGGCTTCCTCCCTGGTGATATGAAAGAGAAGCTCGACCCTTATATGCAACCGCTTTACGATGCGCTCAGGGATATGATTCCACACGAGAAGCTCAGTGGCTTTATTGAGGCAGGCATCATTGAGATTGCCCCGCTGGCTTTTATGCGTGGACGCACACTCGACAATGCTTTTATCATATTAGACGAGGCGCAGAACACTACCCACGCACAGATGAAGATGTTTCTCACCCGTATGGGGCGCAATGCTAAGTTTATGATCACGGGCGACCCTGGGCAGATCGACCTACCGCGTAAAACCACCTCTGGCCTGAAAGAGGCGTTACTCATCCTCAAGAACGTGAAGGGCATTGGTATGTTGCATTTGGACGATAAAGACGTAGTACGTCACCCATTGGTAAGGAGCATTATTGATGCTTATAAAACAGTAGAGGAAGCATCTGTAAATCCATAGGGGTTAAATGCTTTCGCTTAACATTTGATTAACAGTCGAATGAAAAATTCCGTAAAAAATAATGAGTTTTTTGTTTGTATTATAAAAAAATTAGTATCTTTGCCGAGAATTTAATAACTTATAGAGAAATCAATTTCAAGGGAGAAGTCCCAACATTATAAAAAAATATATGACAACATTAGTAGTTTTAGCGGCTGGTTTAGGTAGCAGGTTCGGATCAGATAAGCAGTTAGAGGATGTGCACAACGGCAATGCCCTATTCAATTATGGGCTGTATGATGCTATTGAGGCTGGTTTTGACAATATCGTGCTCATCATCCGCACAGAAATAGACCAGATGACCAAAGAGCACCTCAAAGACCGCTTCAAAGGTATACCCATCACCTTCGTATACCAAGACCAGCATAATCCAAAAGGCATTGAGCGCAAAAAACCTTGGGGCACGGGGCACGCGATGCTCTGCGTGAAGGATGTAGTGAAGAACCCTTTCCTCATCATCAATGCCGATGACTATTACGGCAAAGAAGGCTTTAAGTTGATGCACGATGCCCTTGAGCAAGGCAAGCCTAAGACTTTCTTTTCAGGGGGCTATCTGTTGAAGAATACCCTCAGCGACAACGGCACCGTATCACGTGGTATCTGTGAAGTGGATGCCAATCACCATCTGCAATCGATCGTAGAAGCTACCAAACTCCGCCGTGTAGACGACCAAACTGCTATTGACGAAGAGACAGGCAAGACTTATCCGCTTAGCACCTACGTATCGATGAACTTCTGGGGATTTACTCACGATATTTTGGATATTGCCGACCGTATGTTTGTAGACTTTGTAGCTGCCCATAGAGATGACCCTAAGAGTGAGTTCTTTATTCCGTTAGTGGTGCAACACGCTATTGAGAAAGACGGCTACACTCTTGAGGTGCTACCAAACCACGACAATTGGTTCGGTATGACTTACCACGAAGATTTAGATATTGTAAGCAAAGAAATTAAGAGATTGACAGCTGAAGGGCTGTATCCTGAACATTTTTAATCAACCTGTGCTGAGCACCTTGTGGCTCGGCACTTTATATATTATACCTTATGAAAGAAATAGCAAAACAATTTGTATTGGAAGGCAATGTACTTTCTGTGGAGCCTTATG
Source organism: Capnocytophaga haemolytica (assembly GCF_001553545.1). Classification (NCBI taxonomy): domain Bacteria; kingdom Pseudomonadati; phylum Bacteroidota; class Flavobacteriia; order Flavobacteriales; family Flavobacteriaceae; genus Capnocytophaga; species Capnocytophaga haemolytica. Next base: position 1,158,198 of record NZ_CP014227.1, read on the forward strand.
GCAATGGACACATCAATTACACTTATCTCATACAGACTGATAAGGCGCGCTATATCCTGCAAGGGATTAATAGCAATGTGTTCAAGACACCTGAGATGATTATCAGCAACATTGAGCTACTGTGGGAGACTGAGCCTAAGAATACGGTCATTCTCAATATGATGAAGACCAAAGGGGGCAAACACGCCGTGATGGCTGAGGGCAACCTTTGGCGTGCCTTCCCTTTTGCTGAGGGTTACCAGACCTTTGAGTTTATCGAAGAGCCTTGGCAAGCCGAGAAAGCAGGGAGAGCGTATGCCTCTTTCCTCAAAACCTTTGCCAACATTGATACCCAACGCTTGCAGGCTACCATTCGCGACTTCCACAACGGACTGAAACGCTTTGCAGCTCTCGAAGCTGCTTATGCACAAGCAAAGCCTGCCCGCAAAGAGAAAGCACAACACCTATACGACTTTGCCTTAGCCCACAAGGTGATCTTTGAGCGTATACACAAGGCGGTAGATGATGGGCTTATCCCTATCCGCGTAACCCACAACGACACCAAGATCAACAACGTACTCATTCACAAAGATAATCCCGATGAGTTTAAGGTCATCGACTTAGATACTGTGATGCAAGGTATCTTGCTGTACGACTTTGGCGACTTTGTACGTACCTCTGTGAGCCCCACAGAAGAGAATGAGCTTGACGATAGTAAGATTATCTTTAATACCGAGTTCTTTGAGGCCATCTGCAAAGGCTTCTCGGTGATGAAAGATGTAATGAGTCCGACTGAGAAGCAGCTCATCGTTGATGGAGCTAAGTATATGATCTTCATCATAGGTGTGCGCTTCCTTACTGACTACTTCAATAACGACGTCTATTTTAAGATCTCTTTTGAAGATGAGAACTACATCCGCGCACGCAACCAGTTTGTGCTTTTACAACGCTTAGAAGACAAAGAGCCTGAACTGAGAGCCATTGCAAAGAAGTATTTTGATTAGTATGTTTATAATTTTGATTAGTATGTTTATAATAGATTTGACTTATAAGAAGCCGCTTACAGAAGTGGATAAACACCGCAGTGCCCATATTGAGTTTCTGACAAAGTATTACAATGCGGGTAAGTTTATTACCTCAGGGGCAAAGAAGCCACGAGTAGGCGGGGTGATTCTCGCACAACATTGTACGGCAGAAGAAGTACAGGAAATTATCACACACGATCCTTTCTATGTGAATGCTATTGCCGATTATACAATTACAGAGTTCGCCACCTCCAAGTACTGTGAGAGCTTTGCTTCTTGTGCTGATGAGGATACAAAGTAACAATAACAAAAGATAATAACCACTGCTTTAGTATCTCAGCGTACTATCTCTGAGACCTGAAAGCTGAAATTAAATAAATCAACCGTATGGAATTAAAAGAATTAAAACAAAAGTTTGCCACAGTATTTGGCAATGAATGTGAGGATGTATTTTTTGCCCCAGGTAGGGTAAATCTGATTGGTGAGCACACCGACTATAACGGCGGGAATGTATTCCCTTGCGCTATCGACCGAGGTACGTTTGCCTTAGTGAAACGCCGCAGTGACAACAAGCTTAGAATGTACTCTGAGAACTTTGCCAACTTGGGCGTAATGGAGTTCACTCTGGATAATCTCGTAAACGACAAGTCGCACGATTGGGCTAACTACCCTAAAGGAATGATAAAGTTCTTCATCGAAGAGGGACATAAGATAGACAAGGGCTTTGACGTCTTATTCTATGGCAATATCCCTAATGGTGCAGGCCTCTCTTCATCAGCTTCTATAGAAGTACTCACAGGCACCGTGCTTAAGCACCTCTTTGGCTTGAGCATTGACCCTGTGCAGATTGCCCTTTTAGGCCAGAAGACTGAGAACAAGTTCATCGGTGTGAACTGTGGTATTATGGATCAGTTTGCAGTAGCGATGGGCAAGAAAGACAACGCCATTCTGCTCGACTGCAACACGCTCAAGTATGCTTACGTGCCTGTGGTACTCAAAGATGAGCTTATCGTAATCTCTAACACTAACAAGCGCCGTGGTCTCGCCGACTCTAAGTACAACGAACGCCGTGGCGAGTGTGAGCAAGCATTGAAAGAACTGCAAACAAAGCTCAACATCAAGGCACTCGGCGAACTCTCTATTGAGGAATTTGAGGCTAACAAAGACCTCATCAAAGACCCCGTACGCCTTAAGAGAGCTAAACACGCCGTTTATGAAAACCAACGCACACTCAAGGCTCAAAAAGAGCTATCAGCAGGCAACTTAGAGGCTTTTGGCAAACTGATGAACCAATCACACGAGTCGCTGAGAGATGACTATGAAGTTACAGGTAAGGAACTCGATACTTTGGTAGAACTCGCTTGGGCACAAGCTGGGGTAGTAGGCTCACGTATGACGGGCGCAGGCTTTGGCGGCTGCACCGTGAGCATCGTAAAGAAAGACAAGGTAGATGACTTCGTGAAGAACGTTGGGGCTGCTTATAAAGACAAGATCGGCTATGAGGCTGATTTCTACGTAGTGCAGGTGAGTGAAGGTGCACGCAAACTATAATCAGAGAACCTTATGAAAGTAAATATCACTAAAAGTCTGTTCGGGGAGTACCTCGGACAGACTGTCTATGAGTATACGCTCCACAGCGAGCAGGGGATTACCGTGAAGGTGCTCAACCTCGGGGGCATCATCACTGAGATTGACGTAAAGGACAAGCACGGCATAGTTAAGAACGTAGTGCTGGGCTACAATCGCTTAGAGGATTACATCGGCAATGGAGCTTATGCAGGTGCCTTAGTGGGCAGGACAGCAGGGCGCATTGCAGGGGCACAGTTCACCATTGACGGCACTACTTACCACTTGGCAAAGAACAATGGCGAGAATGCTATCCACGGAGGCGTAGAGGGGCTTACGGCTAAGGTGTTTGCCGTGAAGGAGCTGCCTCATGGCATTGAGCTTACCTACACCAGTCCTGATGGGGAGGAAGGCTACCCTGCCAAGGTGGACTTCAAGGTGCAATACACCCTCACAGCTGAGAATACCTTGTGCCTTACTTATGAGGCCATCGCAGATAAGAAGACTTACCTCAACCTCACTAACCACAGCTACTTCAACCTCGCAGGCGACTTAGAGACTAATGGCGACACTCAAGTACTCACCATCGATGCTGACCGCCTCTGTGAACTACGTGAGGGTTTGATTCCTACGGGGAAACTCTTAGAGGTGGCGGGCACTACCTTTGACCTCAGAGCAGGCAAAGTGATCGCTGATGGCATCGCTGAGGGACACCCACAGTTTGAGATCACAAGGGCTTATGATCATCCCTTTGTACTCAATCGCAGTGGCTTGGGCGGCACACCACAGCTCAGCCTCTACTCCCCTCACAGTGGCATAGAGCTAAAGGTATTCACCACCCAGCGTGTGGCAGTGGTCTACACAGGCAACTTCTTAGACGAGGTGCTGCCCTTTGACCGCACTGTCAGCGGCGCAAAGCACACTAAGAACGCCCGTTTTTTAGGCGTAGCCATTGAGATGCAAGACTTCCCTAATGGCATCAATGAACCTGCCTTTGACGTACAACCTCTTGAGAAGGGAGCGATCTACAAACAGCAAACCCTCTTGCAATTTGACGTAAAAACTAAATAAACAATGAAGGAGAACCAAAGCGACATCGCTTTTGATATAGAAACGCTGATGGTCTACGCCGTCAGCAAAGGCATCGTTTGTGAGGAAGACAAGCTCTACCTCACAAACGTTGTTTTAGAGATAATGGGCATCGATAGCTACCCAGAGTTCACCGCTGAGCAGCAGGTGGCGATTGCCAGCACAGCAGCAGCCATCACTTACCCTACTGACCTCTTAGACCGCTTGGTAGATTGGGCTGCTAAGAACGGGCGACTTGAGGAGGATACGCTCACCTATCGCGACCTCTTTAATGCGCGGTTAATGGGCTGCCTCTTGCCTTTTCCCTCTGAGGTACGTCGCACCTTCTGGGATAGGTATAAGAAGGAAAGCAAAGAAGTCGCGACCACTGCCTTTTACGAACTCTCAAAGCAGAGCAACTACATCCGTACCGATCGCATTGCTAAGAACTTCGGCTGGACGTACGACAACGCCTACGGCAGCCTTGAGATCACTATCAATCTCTCTAAGCCTGAGAAAGACCCTCGCGACATTGCCAAGCAGCGTAATGTGGTAGCCACTAACTATCCTAAGTGTCTCCTTTGCAAGGAGAACGAAGGCTATGCAGGGCGCGTGAATCACCCTGGGCGACAAAACCTCCGCACTATCAAGCTCAATCTGGCAAACGAGGATTGGTACTTTCAATACTCGCCTTACATCTACTACAACGAGCACTGCATCGTCTTTTGCACCGAGCACCGACCAATGAAGATAGACTGCAACACCTTTGCGCGTATGCTCGGTTTTGTAGAGACTTTTACTCACTATTTCATCAGTTCGAATGCCGACTTACCTATTGTTGGGGGGTCTATCCTCTCGCACGACCACTTCCAAGGGGGGCGACACGTCTTTCCGATGGAGAAAGCCAGCATTCGCGAGGCGGTTCAGTTTGCAGGTTATGAGGACGTAGCGGCGGGTATTGTCAATTGGCCTATGTCGGTATTGCGCTTAAGAGGTGAAAAAGACCGACTTATAGAGCTTGCAGACAAGATACTCCACACGTGGATTGAGTATAGTGATGAGTCGCTCGGTATTTACGCCCATACCAATGGCGAACGCCACAACACGCTCAACCCCGTAGCACGTTATCGCGAGGGGGCTTACGAGCTTGACTTGGTGTTGCGCAACAACCGCACCGATACCGCACATCCATACGGAATATTCCACCCTTATGAGCATCTGCACAACATCAAGAAGGAGAACATAGGCATCATCGAGGTGATGGGCTTGGCGATACTCCCAGGGCGACTAAAGGCTGAGATGACCGCCATTAAAGCACTACTCGGCACACACGGCAACGATGTAGAGGCTATCTACACGGCTATGGACGCTGACGGGGCACTACAAAAGCACACCGCTTGGCTACGTCGCTATCTTGAGAATCCCGCCTTTAACACTTTTGCCTTAGAGGATGCTGACACCTTCATTGAGAGGGCTATCGGCGATACCTTCTCGGAAGTGTTGGAGCATTGTGGTGTCTTTAAAAACGATGCAGCAGGACGTGGGGGCTTTAGCAAGTTCATTGAGTGCATCAATAAATAAAATCACATTGTTTTCCATATTTTACTATTGAAGCTGTTTAAACTTTTTCCTATAATAAAGTAAAAGTTCCCGAAAATTAGTAATTTTGTGTTTGCAAAAAAAAGAACACCAAAATTCAGGAACTTTGGGCAAAGATACAATAAATAATTGGATTATTCCCTTTTTAAGTGTAGGAAAAAGAGGATTTAAAAGTAATTTTGATTTGGCTTCAATATTTTTATTGATTCTCAAGAGGTTAAAAACAGGGGTGCAATGGAGAGAGCTTCCAATTGAAAGCTATTTTGAAAAAGGAGAAATTTCTTGGCAAAATGTCTATTACTACTTCAATAAATGGAGTAAAGATGATAGTTTTCAGCGAGTATGGTTAAATCTATTAAGCAAGAAGAAAAGAAAGTTAGATATGTCTTGCGTTCAATTGGATGGTAGTCATACACGTTGTCGCCAAAAAGGAGAATCTGCAGGTTATCAAGCAAGAAAAAAAGCCGTAACCACAAATAGTATTTTTTTGTGTGATAATAAAGGGCAAATGATAGCAATGGGAAGTCCTAAAGCTGGAAATCACAATGACTTATATGAAATAGAAGAAGTACTAAAAGAAATCTTAGCTTTATTAGAAGAAGCAGGAATAGAGTACAAAGGTCTGTTTCTCAATGCTGATGCAGGATTTGATAGTAAGTCTCTTAGAGAGTTTTTAGAAAGCAAAGAAATTATAGCAAATATTAAACCTAATCTCCGAAATGGAGAGCAACCAGATGTTTATTTTGATGAAGAGTTGTACAAAAATAGGCTTAAAATTGAACAAGCAAATGGTTGGCTTGACGGATATAAAGATTTGATAATGAGATATGAGTATCTTGATGTAACTTGGATTGGAATGCTCCTATTAGGGTTTATCTCCAAGTTCCTCAAAAAAGTTTAAACACGTTTTTTTAAAAAACAAAAAATATCCCTATCCATATCGGACACACTTCGGTTCCGTAACGGATACAGTCCAAAAATCTCCTCGTAGTTCCATTTTTTCTCAGATAAATTTCGTAATCAATCACACAGATGATTTTTGAATTCCAGTAATAAACACTTTGTATTTCAATAAATTACTTCCCTATTTTAGCCTTGATTATATTTTTATGAAATGTTAAAGTTTTATTAATTCTTTGGAAACGTTTTTTGTATATAAAGTTTTTAACGTACCTTTGCGCCCTGAAAATACAAATAAGCTTTGAGCCGTCAACTTTGAGTTTTGAATGCAGTACTCCATATAGAATGGGAGGTTTGCACATAGCCTTCAAAACTGAAAGTTGAAAGCTAAAAGCTAAAAATAATACATTAACAAATGAAAAAATTAATTACAGCAGTTGTGGTACTTGCCATCGTAGGATTTATGGCGTATCGCTTGTATGCAAACAAGAAACAGAATGCAGAGAATGTGGCTATCGTAGCGCAAACCGAAGCTGCCATAGCCGTGCGTGCCGCTAAGGCTGCCGATGAAAAGGTGGCTGACCTCTTTACCGCTAATGGTACGTTTGTAGCGGAACAAGACCTGAATGTATCTTCAGAGATGGGCGGACAGGTAGTAAAGATATATGTAAAAGAAGGCGACTATGTGCGTGCAGGACAGGTGCTCGCCAGCACTAAAGCCGACAGAACTAATGTGCAGCTTGGCAGTGCTAAGGCAGCGTTAGAGACTGCCAAGGCTGACTTGCAACGCTTTGAGAGTGCTTACCAAACAGGGGGCGTAACCGCACAACAACTCTCACAAGCACGTCTACAGCTCACCAATGCACAGGCTCAGTACAACGCTGCGGCTATCAGCTCAGGCGACACCTCTGTGCGCTCTAAAATCAATGGAATTGTAACAAGCAAGAGCGTTGAAGAAGGCGCGATGGTTGCCGCTGGGCAAACGCTCTTCAATGTGGTAAACATCGATAATTTAAAGCTGAAAATTACCGTAGATGAGAGCCAAGTAGGGCGCTTAAAGGTTGGTGATATTATCAAAGTAAAGCCAAGTGCCTCTACTGATGAGGTAGAAGGGAAGATTATTTTTGTGGCTCCTAAGGCAAATGCAGCCCTCAAATTCCCTGTGGAAATCTTAGTGTCTAACAAGGATAAGAAACTCCGTGCGGGGATGTATGCCTCTGCACTCTTTGACGGTGATAAGAGCGATGCTACCGTGCTGGTGGTGCCTCACAGTGCGTTTGTGGGTAGTATCAGCCAGAATAAGATTTTTAAGATAGTTGATGGCCAGAACGACAAGGGCGAGGCTGTGAAGAAAGCTGAAATGGTGATCGTAAAGAGCGGTCGCAACTTTGGTGATAAGGTAGAGATTGTCGATGGGCTGAAAGCTGGTGATGAGGTAGTAACCAGCGGACAAATCAACTTGGATAACGGAACAGTAGTACAAATAGTTAAATAGCAGCTGTCAGGCTTTAGGCTTTAGGTCTTAGGCTTCAGCTTTAAGACTATGCCACAATGCACCTGACGCCTAAAGCCTGATGCCTCAGTCCTTAAACAAATGATAGGAACCATATTAACTGCCCTTGTGGCATTAGAACATTTGTACATCCTCTATATGGAGATGTTTGCGTGGGAGACGCGTGGGAAGGCGTTCTTTAAGTCGCTGCCTGAGGAGTTATTTCCTAAGACTAAGGGTATGGCGGCTAACCAAGGGCTCTACAATGGCTTTTTGGTGGCAGGCTTGGTGTGAAGTTTCTGCATTGCTGACCCTGTATGGGCGGTAAATGTGCGGCTCTTCTTCCTCGCTTGTGTAGCCGTGGCAGGTATCTACGGGGCACTGACAGCCTCTAAGAAGATATTTGTAGCACAAGCCTTACCAGCGATTATCGTAGGTATTTGTGTCTATTGTGGAATATAACACTGAACAAAAGAATAAGTAATAACAAATAAGTTGGGTGAATGTATTTAGGGAAAAGCCACTGTCTTTTGAGTGCTCCGCTAACCACTAATTACTAACCCCTAACCACTAAAGAATCAATGAATTTAATCAAACTTTCCATTAAGCGTCCGAGTGTCCTCATTGTGATACTCTCGCTCTTACTTTTGGGTGGTTTTTATACCTATAAGTTGCTCAACTACGAGCTTATCCCTAAATTTGAGGTAAATGTGGTAACTGTTTCTACCATCTATGCGGGGGCATCGCCTTCGGAGATTGAGAGTACGGTTACTAAGAAGATAGAAGATGCGGTATCTTCACTGCAAAACGTGAAGAAACTCATCTCCAACTCCTATGAAGGGGTGTCGGTGGTGATCATTCAGCTTACTGATGAAGCAGATGTGGACTATACGCTCAACGAGGCACAGCGCAAAATCAATGCGATACGCTCTGGGTTGCCTAAGGATGCCAAAGAACCATCGCTGAGTAAGTTTTCACTCTCCGACTTGCCTATCGTATCCATTGGGGTAACCTCAGATCTCAGCTCGCAAGAGCTGTATGACTTAGTAGATAAGAAGATACAACCCGAGCTTTCGCGTGTGCCTGGTGTAGCTAAGGTGAGCATCATCGGGGGGCGTAAGCGCGAGATACGCGTAAGCCTTGATGCCAATAAGCTCGAAGGCTATGGGCTCTCTATCCCACAGGTGCAACAGCTGATTGCTGCCTCTAATATGGAAATCCCAACGGGTAAGCTAAAAACCCGCGATAACAGTACTACCATTCGTCTGTTAGGTAAAATCAGTGATGTAGAGCAATTGCGCAACCTTACTCTTGCCTCACGCGATGGTGTGGAAATACGCCTCAGCGATGTAGCCGATGTACAAGATACGGAGCAAGAAGCTACTAAGGTAGCGCGTATTGACCAGAAAAGCACCCTGCTACTGCAAGTAATCAAACAGACCGATGCCAATGCCGTATCGGTGAGTGAGGAGGTGCGCAAGCGTATGGGACATATAGAGCAGGCGTATAAGAATGAGAACGTGAAGATGACCTTGGCTGAAGACACCAGTGAGTTTACCCTTGAGGCAGCTAACTCAGTGATGCACGACTTGGTGCTGGCTATCGTCTTGGTAGCCTTAGTGATGTTCTTCTTCCTCCACAGCTTGCGCAACGCGGTGATTGTGATGGTCTCTATCCCAACCTCACTGATTGCAACCTTCATCGGGATGTGGGCATTTGGCTTCTCACTCAACCTGATGAGCCTCGTTGCCCTCTCATTAGTGGTAGGTATCTTGGTGGACGACGCTATTGTGGTGCTCGAGAATGTTCACCGTCATATAGAAATGGGGAAGAACAAAGTACGCGCTGCCTTTGATGGCTCTAAGGAGATAATGCTCACCGTAACGGCGATCACCTCAGTGATTGTGGTGGTATTCTTGCCAATCTCAATGGGTACGGGTATGGTAGTGAATATTATGCGCGAGTTCTGTATGACAGTAGTGATCGCAACAGTGCTCTCCCTCTTTATGTCCTTCACAACCGTGCCTTGGCTCTATTCACGCTTCGGTAAACTGGAACACCCCAACCCTAAGACGTTTATGGGTAAGCTCTCCATTGGCTTTGAAAAGTATCTCAAGCAATTTACGAACTTCTTCTCTAACCTCATGCAATGGTCGTTCCGCAACAAGTGGAAGACGGTGATCATCGTAGCCTTCTTGTTCTTTGGCTCTTGCTCACTGATACCAGCAGGCTTTGTGGGTACCGAGTTCTTCCCTAAGATGGACCGCGGCAAGTTCCTCGTACAGATAGAACTCCCTAAGGACGTTGCCTTAGAGCAGACCAACTTCTACACTCTTAAGGCAGAGAACTACCTAAAGAACCTGAAAGTACCTGGTACTAATAAGCCGCTCATCAATAGTATGATCACTACCGTTGGGCAAGCCACTGACGGTATGGGCGATGCACAGGCGACTATTTATAAGGCAGAAATACAAGTAGAACTCATCGACAAGAAAGAGCGTGATGAGACTACCGACATCATCGCGGCAAAACTGAAACGCGCTCTCTCTCAATACTTAGTAGGGGCTAAGGTGAAGACGGTACCTGTAGGGCTTATTGGGGCTGAAAACGCCTCTATACGGCTCTACGTAACGGCTGACAATATTGACACTGCCCGTGAATACGCCGAGAAGTATGCCGAGATACTCAAAGGCGTGCCTGGTGCTACTGAGGTGAAACTCTCGGCTGAGGCTGGTAACCCTGAAATCAATGTGGCTATTGACCGCGATAAGATGGCAATGTTTGGCTTGAATATTGCTACAGTAGGTACAACAATGCGTACTGCTTTCAATGGGAATGACGACAACAAGTTCCGCACAGGCGACTCAGAGTACAATATCAACATTGTTTACGACGAGGCAAGCCGTGAGAACATTAGCAATATTGAGGATATTCAGTTTATGAACGACCAAGGGCAGCTGATCAAGCTCGCTCAGTTTGCCAAGATCAGCTACTCCTCAGGACCAACCCTCTTAGAGCGTTACGATAAGTCGCCATCGGTAAACGTGCAAGCGCAAGCTGTGGGTCGCCCATCGGGTACGATTACCAGCGATTGGGAAGCGCGTATGGCTAAGATAGAAAAGCCTGCTAACGTGCGCCTCGTGTGGGGTGGCGACCGCGAGAACCAAGATGAAGGCTTTGGCACGATTGGGGTATCACTCTTGGCAGCGATAATCTTAGTATATATGGTGATGGTAGTGCTCTACGACAGCTTCTCACGCCCACTCATTGTGATGTTTTCCATCCCACTATCCTTCATTGGGGTACTCTGGGCATTGGCACTGACGAATATGACACTGAACATTTTCACCCTCTTGGGTATGATTATGCTCATTGGTCTGGTGGCCAAGAACGCGATTATGCTTGTGGACTTTGCCAACCACCGCAAAGAGGAAGGCGAGGATACGGTTACGGCACTCATACAGGCGAACCACGCCCGTCTGCGTCCTATCCTGATGACTACCATTGCGATGGTAGCAGGAATGATACCTATTGCGCTGGCAAGTGGTGCCGCAGCAGAGGTAAATAATGGCTTGGCAATCGTTATCATCGGAGGTTTGCTCTCCTCACTGTTCCTTACGCTGATTATCGTACCATTGGTATACCTGATATTCGACAACATCGGCAAGCGATTTGGCAAGAGCAAGAAGAAAGATTACGACAAGCTGATGATTGCTGACTATGAGCATATTGACATCAAAGCAGAATATGAATAATAATGAGTAAAGAGTAACGAGCAAAGAGTAATGCCCAGCGATTAATATTGCTTAATCGTTGGGCATTATTCGTTATAAATTTACACATTACAAATCATTATACATTATACATTGTAAATTATACCTTAAAAATGAAATATTACGTAGTATGGGAAGGGCGCGATACGGGTATCTTTACGCGCTGGGCGGACTGCAAACGCGCTATTGACGGCTACCCAAAGGCAAAATACAAGAGTTTTCTCACTGAAGAGACCGCCCGAAGGGCTTTTATAGAAGGTTATGAAGCCTATTGGGGCAAACAAATAGATGAGACAGTGGAGGTGCATTTCAATGCGCCTAACCAGCCACTGTACCCTTCTATTGCAGTCGATGGGGCGTGTCAAGGCAATCCAGGTCCGATGGAATACCGAGGAGTAGACCCTAAGACGCGCCGAGAAATCTTCCGACTGCCGGTAATGCCCGAAGGCACTAACAACATTGCTGAGTTCCTCGCAATCGTACACGCTTTGGCATTGCTCAAGCAACACAAAAGCACTATCCCTGTGTACTCCGATAGTGCCTACGCCATTAAGTGGGTAAAGGACAAAGTGTGCAAGACGAACCTCACTAAGAATGAGCGCAATGCGCCGCTCTTTGACTTGATTGACCGTGCGCTGAAGTGGCTCAATGAGAACACTTACCCCAATCCTATTCTCAAATGGGAGACGCGCCTATGGGGCGAAAACCCTGCCGACTTTGGCAGAAAAGGAAAATAATCGTACTTTTGCCCCGAAATACTAACAACAATGATTGACATCAACCTAAAAGTAGTACCCACTACTCATCCCGATATTATCAAACTCGAAGCTACCAAAGCCTTAGTGAAAGGCAGCTACGAGTACAAAAATATCGACGAGGCAAAAGGCTCACCCTTGGCGCAGGAACTCTTTTACCTGCCTTTTGTAAAGACCGTTTACATTTCGAGCAACTTCATTGCCTTGAAGCGTTTCCCTATTGTGGAGTGGAAAGATGTGCAGGAAGAGGTGGCGGCACAAGTGTTGCAATATCTGCGCAACGAACGCCCTATCGTCAATACCGATGAAGGGGCTAAATTGCAACCTGTAACCGTATACACTGAGAGTACCCCCAACCCTGCGGTGATGAAATACGTGGCGAGTAGGGTGCTCGTGCCTTGTCTCATCGAGTATAAGAACGCTGAGGAGGCTGACGAGTCGCCTATGGCTACGGCACTTTTTACCAAGTTTCCTTATATCAAAGAGCTGTTCTTTGATGACAATTACCTCTCTATCACTAAGGATGATATTGCCGATTGGCTTGAAGTGGCTATGGAACTGCGTGAGTTTGTACGCACTTACCTCGCTGAGGGGCATATCATTATTCCGAAAACTGCCTTACAACGCCACCGCGACCAAGTGGTAAAACCCGCACTGAAAGCACGTACCAACGATGCTACTTCCCAGCAGATTATTGCCATCATTGAGCGCGATGTGAAGCCTGCCGTAGCCTCTGACGGGGGTAATATCCAATTCATCGCTTATACACCCGAAACCCATCAGGTGGAAGTCGCCTTGCAGGGTGCGTGTAGTGGCTGTCCCTCTTCGATGCAGACACTAAAAAAGGGCATTGAAGTTATCCTAAGAGATAAACTTCAAAACCCTTATATTGATGTAGTTGCTCTTGATAATTGATACTTTTCTTTTAATACTTAAAAGAAGCCATCGCCTCATAAAAATCTGCCTCATCAATCCCCAAGTTCTGACACACCCACTTAGCTCCCTCAATATTGCGGATATCCTCAGCCTTCATTACCCCCAAAGGCAACTCCCCCTCAGGAGTCATCAGGTAGCACTCCCCGTCGCTTTCTGTGTAAGCAGGTGTACTATACTCAAGGCGACGAATCTCATTCTTAGAAGCCGTAGCCAATGCCTTTAGCACACTATCCTCCTCGTTATAGATGAGGATACCCCCCTTGCTTATGCTATCGATAAACGACTCATAGAGGGTCTCTTGTAGCGGATTTACATCCGTAAGCAGCACTACCTGAGGCGCATAGCTCAGTAGTGCATCCCCCTCTACGCCTTCGATCAAGCCAAACTCCGAGTCGTTAAAATGCTCTTGCTCTCCCCTAAAAGGTGTTTGTAGCACATAGCTTATTGGGTGATCGTAATACGCCATCGTATGAAGCACCCGCTGAATGCACTCCTGTGCTGCACTCCCTGCGATCACCACACGCGTTTTATCTTCAAAAAATGTTGTCATTATTCAGTTATTTTTAAGACAAGTGTTTGTAATGGTGCCAATTCTATCCGTACTAGCCCTATGCCGTTTTCCACAACAAGCGTGGTGGTATTGGTGCCGTAAAGCTCCTCCTGCAAAGGGTAAGTGCCGTCATTTAAAAAGCAGCTCCCTATAATATAAGGCGGCAGTTGTAGGTCAAAACCGAAATGGTCGTACTGGGCAAAGTTCACCGCTATAAGCCATTGCGCTCCCTCGTCTATACGCATAAAAGTATATACCTTGTCGTTGTAATAGGGGGTATGCGCTCTGTTGTGCTCGTGGAGGTCAAAGTAAGCTCCACGTACCTTAAGGTTCAACAGGCGGCAGTAAAAGTCGCGTAGGGCTTGTTCTGCCTCACTGAGCTGCCCACCGTCAAACTGTTTGTTGTTCACCCAACGCTGGTGCGCAGGTACGCCTATATAGTCAAAAATAGAAGTACGCGAGGGACTACCAAAGCCTGCCCAATCCGCAGCGCGCTCGCCTACTTCCTGTCCAAAATAGAGCATCACAGGGGCATTGCTAATCAGTGCAGAAACTGCCATTGCTGAGACAGCCTTCCAAGGGTTGCCCGCAAACTCAGGAGAGGCAATACGCTGCTCATCATGGTTCTCTAAAAAGTGAAGCATCGCAGGGGCTATATCAGCCAAATCGCGCTGTATAGGGGCTATGCTGTCGGTACTGGCTCCCTCACTTACAATCGCACGGAGACTATCATAGAGCTGTATTTTGTCATATAAATAATCCATCTTGCCCTCGTGCAAATAGGCACGGTACAGCTGTGGGTTGTACACCTCAGCGATAAGCAGTGCCTCAGAGTATTGTGCTTTAATGGTGCTGTTCAAGTAATGCCAAAACGCCACGGGCACCATCTCTGCCATATCAAAGCGAAAGCCATCAACGCCCATAGCAAGCCAATAGAGGGCTATATCGCGCATCTTTTGCCACGTATCGGGTATAGGGTCAAAGTCCTCCACTCCGTCTGGTCGTATGCCATAATTGAGCTTTACGGTCTCATACCAATCGGTAATGCTCGGCTGCGAAGCCCTACAATCGTTGCCCGTCCACTTAGCAGGATATTCCTCATAGCTGCCCCAAATACCCTCAGGCAATCTAAACGCCTCATCAGGGTTATAGTAAAAATTATTATCGCGGGCGTACGTAACGCTGGTGTCGTCCTCTTCTCCAAAGTCTTTCACTCCTGTGGGCTTGCTGGTGCTCTTATAATGCCGTGCCACGTGGTTGGGCACGATGTCTATAATCACCTTTAGCCCTGCCTTATGGGTGCGTGCTACCAGTGCCTTAAACTCCTCTAATCTATTCGCAGGGTCTTCTGCCAAGTCGGGGTCTACATTGTAGTAATCCTTTACGGCATAGGGCGAACCTGCCCTACCTTTTACCACTGCGGGGTTATCGTTATCCACCCCAATAGCCGTGTAGTCGGTAGTGGTAGCGTGGTGCAACACCCCTGTATACCACACGTGGGTAACGCCTAATTCCTTAATACCTGCTAAAGCCTTATCGGTAAAGTCATTAAACTTACCCACACCGTTCTCTTCCTTACTGCCCCATTGCTTATTGGTAGTGTTGGTATTGCCAAAAAGGCGCACCAACGCCTGATATATCACTATTTTCTCACTCACTTTTCTGTCCCATTAACATTAAATAGGCTTTTAAAAACGCATCTATTTCCCCGTCCATTACGGCATCTACATCAGTAGACTCATAGCTTGTGCGCACGTCCTTTACCAACTTATAAGGGTGCATCACATAGTTGCGTATCTGCGAACCCCATTCTATTTTCATCTTGCCTGCCTCTATCTCATCACGCTTTGCCTGTCGCTTCTTGAGTTCTATCTCATACAATTGCGACTTGAGCAAGAGGAGTGCTTTGTTCTTGTTATCCAGCTGACTGCGGGTCTCTGAGTTCTCAATGATGATACCCGTAGGGTGGTGGCGCAAGCGTACGGCTGTCTCTACCTTATTCACATTCTGCCCACCAGCCCCACTGGAGCGCATCGTCTCAAAACTAATATCCGCAGGATTGATTTCTATCTCTATGGTATCATCTGCCAGCGGGTATACATACACAGAGGCAAAGGAGGTATGTCGCTTGGCATTACTGTCAAAAGGAGAGATACGCACCAATCTGTGCACGCCGTTCTCGCCTTTGAGATAGCCAAAAGCGTATTCGCCTTCAATCTCAATGGTTACTGTCTTGATACCTGCCACATCTCCCTCTTGAAAGTTGAGCGTACGCACGCTATAGCCCTGATTGTCGCACCACATCGTGTACATTCTCAGCAGCATCGATGCCCAGTCACAGCTCTCCGTACCGCCAGCTCCTGCCGTGATTTGCAGTACTGCACTCATCGCATCGCCTTCATCGGAAAGCATATTCCTAAACTCCAATGCCTCTATAGCGTGGAGTGCCTTAGCGTACTGCTCATCTACCTCTTCTGCGGTAGCTGCCTCTTCCTTTACAAAGTCGAGTAGCACCTCCACATCTGAGGTCTGTCGTGCTGCCTCTTCGTAATCTTCTACCCACTTCTTTTTGTGGCGCAACTCACGCATCACCCGCTCTGCCTCTTTAGGGTTATCCCAAAAGTCGGGGGCAAAGGTCTTTTCCTCTTCGTTGCTTATCTCTATTCGCTTGGCATCTACGTCAAAGATACCTCCTTAACGCACCCAGGCGATTCACTAAATCCTTAACTTGTTCGTTATTTGTCATCGTGTTTATTTAATATTTTCTACCAAATTATTCTTCATCATACTCATCATCTTCATCCCAATCCGAATCTAATTCATCTTTAGGTACGGCATAAGTCATAAATTCCTCAAAGGAATTAGCCAATTTCTCCACATACAGGTCTGAATAAATAACATAAAGTGCATTACTAGGAGCTATAAACATAAATCCTCCACCGTCTTCTAAACCAATTACAAATGAGGCTAAGACATCTTCCTTAGTAAGGTTTTCTACATCTCCTTCTATCCCTTTATAAAAGAACTCAGGGTCTTGCAAATACTTCCAATTAGGGCTATTATCACCATAAGAAGAGCGTTCCAAAAAAGAAGTATTCCAAAGGATATAAGCATTACCATCTTGAGGATTGTCTAATTCCTCTCAATTAAAGTAATAATAAAAATCATCGCCTTCTCCTACTTTCCCATTGATAAAGTCAACGTACGCCTGTGGCAAATTATGTGCACTTAAATCCATATCACACTTTTAATATTTCAGCTTCTTTTACAGCTAATACTTCCTCTACTTTCTTGATATACTTATCGGTGAGTTTCTGTACGCGCTCTTCTGCATCTTTCTTGATGTCCTCTGAGGCTTCCACCTTTTTGATGTCCTTATTCGCCTCCTGACGTGCATTGCGGATACTGATTTTAGCGTCCTCACCCTCGCCTTTAGCTTGCTTTACCAATTCTTTACGGCGTTCTTCAGTAAGAGGTGGCACGGTGATGATCACCGCCTCGCCGTTGTTCATCGGGTTAAAGCCTAAGTTAGCGATTTGTATCGCCTTTTCAATAGCTTGTATCATCTTCTTCTCCCAAGGCTGTATCATAATCGTGCGTGAGTCTGGGGCACTTACATTCGCCACTTGGCTTAAGGGCGTTTGCGACCCGTAGTAGTCTACAAAAACGCTACCCACCATTTGCGGACTCGCTTTCCCCGCACGTATATTCCCTAATGCCTTATCCAAATGCGACAAAGCCTCTGCCATTCCTTCATCAGTGGCATCTAAAATGATATTAATTTCTTCGTTCATATTGTTTTATTAATTGATTTATAACTTGTTGTTGTTTCTTATTCTTCTTATGGTAATATATAATCCCCACAATGAGCAAAAGCGTCAGCAGGGGTTGCAATATCACATATATCAATATGTTGATCGTCTCATAGCTCACTCCAAAGAAGTCAGCTATAAGTTGCAAGCCCTCAACAGTAAGGTCAAACAAGCGATCTGTGAGACTGTTTTTCATATTCCTATCGCTCTAATTGCTTGATAAAAGCACGCTGATTCCTATGCTTGTAATGCAATTTCAGAAAGACAATAAGCAGGATTACATCTATAATAGGAAACAAAAATACAAAAACAATCACATTGATTTCCTTATAGCTAAAGCCTGTTAGCCGTCCTAAGTCAGCCATTATCCTACAGCAATAGTCAAACAGCTCTTGCATAGCCTACACATTTACGGTTGTCCCTACATTCTCCCCAGCGATGACCTTTGCCAAATTACCCTTTTTGTTCATATCAAACACAATGATAGGCAATTTGTTTTCCTGACTAAGGGTAAAGGCAGTCATATCCATCACTTTGAGACTCTTATCGATGACCTCATCAAAGGTAATGCAGTCAAACTTCACAGCTGTCTTATCCTTCTCAGGGTCGGCAGTATAGATGCCATCTACGCGCGTACCTTTCAAAATCACATCCGCATTAATTTCAATAGCACGAAGCACTGCTGCCGAGTCGGTAGTAAAGTACGGGTTACCTGTCCCTGCTCCAAAGATTACCACACGCCCTTTTTCTAAGTGGCGCACCGCACGGCGTTTGATAAAAGGCTCTGCAATAGACTCCATCTTGATAGCTGTCTGCAAGCGGGTAAAAATACCCTCATCTTCTAAAGCACTCTGCAAGGCGAGGGAGTTGATCACCGTAGCGAGCATCCCCATATAGTCGCCCTGCACACGATCCATACCATTGCTGGCACCCGCCACGCCTCTAAATATATTGCCACCGCCAATTACGATAGCCACTTCCACCCCTTGTTGTACCACTTCTTTAATTTCAAGGGCGTATTCTTTCAATCGCGCAGGGTCAATCCCATACTGACGGCTACCCATCAGTGCCTCCCCACTTAGTTTGAGTAAAACTCTTTTATATTTCATTTAAAAATTGTTTAATGATATTCTTTAATGTTATCAACTCTTTGTTTATGAGTGTTTTCTGTTGAAATACAACAGTTTGTATTTTGAGAGATCACTACTGTTTCAAAGAGATTACAAAGATAGATATTTTGCCGAAAAGAGCAAAATAAAAACTTGAAAAAATGTTGTTTTTTGTTTTTACAAAAAAGAACCACGCTTTTTAGGCGTGGTTTAAAGTTTGTAATTATTTCTGAAATGCGTAGCATAGCGGTTACGCGACTTATTTATTTTTCAATAAATCTCTGATTTCAGTAAGTAATTCCTCTTGGGTAGGACCTGCGGGAGCTGCTGGTGCCTCTTCTTGCTTCTTTTTCAATTTATTGATACCCTTCACAATGAGGAATAACACAATTGCAACGCACAAGAAGTTGATCACTGCGGCTAAGAACTTACCGTAAGTAACCCCATTCCATACCAATAGCTCAATCTTGTCGAGATTAGCCATTTTCAGCACAGGGCTGAGTAATAATGGTGTAATAACGTCAGTTACCATTGAACTAACAATCGCTCCGAAGGCTGCCCCGATGATCACACCGATAGCCAAATCAATTACATTACCTTTAACGGCAAAGTCTCTAAATTCTTTTAAAAATCCCATAATGATGTAAATTTTAGTTTTTTAAAAAATTATTTGTTATTTAAATTTTCAATTCGAGGGCAAAATTAATAAAAAAAATGATACAAAAAATAATTTGGGCGTTTTTTTTACTTTTTAGCTTAAAAAAGTTTAGAAAATGACTTTGCACATCTTCTTTTTTTATACCTTTTATTGAGATAGGTTTGTTATTTCAATCCTCTGAACTTTAATAATGGTGCTATGGTAGCTGCTTTACCTCGGAAGGCTTCGTACATCGTCTTATAGTCCTCAGTATTGCCGCGCGAGAGGATCAGCTTGCGGAAGCGGTCGCCATTCTCGCGGGTGAGTCCGTCGTGCTCTTCAAACCAATCGTAAGCATCGTGGGCGAGCATTTCCGTCCATTGGTAGGAATAGTAGCCTGCACCATACCCCCCGCCAAAAATGTGTGCAAAGTAGCTCGAACGATAGCGCGGTGGAACTGTGGGCAGTGCTAATCCTGTCTTTTTGAGTGCCTCCTGTTCAAATGCAGTTGCATTGGTTATTGCCTGATTTGCGGTTATACTATGCCACTGCAAATCCAAAGCTGAAGCAGCCAATACCTCTGTGAAAGCATACCCCTGATTGAAGGTTGCCGCTTTCTTAATCTTATCAATTAGGCTCTGAGGGATTACCTTACCTGTCTTATAATGATGAGCATAGTGGGTCAATATTGCTGGATAGAGTGCCCAATGCTCATTAAATTGAGAAGGAAATTCCACAAAATCGCGTGCTACAGCGGTGCCTGATAGTGAAGCATATTTTTGTGAAGCAAAGAAACCGTGCAAAGCGTGACCAAACTCGTGAAAGAGAGTACTCACTTCGTCATAAGTGAGTAGGGTAGGTGCACCGTTAGCTCCTTTGGTGTAGTTACATACATTGTAAATCACAGGTTTAGTGCTAAGTAGGGTAGACTGGTCTACGAAGTTGCTCATCCACGCACCACCGCGCTTGCTGGGGCGTGCGTAGTAATCGGCGTAGAATAGCCCCAATGCCTCACCATTGGCATCAAAGAGCTCGTATACCCACACATCAGGGTGATAAACGGGGATATCTTTGCGCTCTTTGAAGGTAATGCCATAGAGCTGAGTAGCCGCGTAAAACACACCTTTCTCCACCACACTCTTCAGTTCAAAATAGGGCTTTATGGCATTCTCATCAAGGTCGTATTTAGCTTTGCGGACTTGTTCGGCATAGTAGTTCCAGTCGTAAGGGGCTAAGGCGAAGTTGCCACCTGTCTTTTTTATTTGGGCTTGTATTTCAGCTCCTTCGGCTTTGGCTTTAGCTACTGAGGCAGGCACAAGTTGTGCAAAGAACGCCTCAATAGCCTCTGGGGTTTTTGCCATTGTCTGTTGCAAACTCCACTCAGCATAATTCTTAAAGCCTAAAAGTTGTGCTTTTTTAGCGCGTAGGGTAGCGATCTTCACAATCACCTCATTGGTGCTATGTGCCCCGCCATCGGTGCGCTTCCAGCTGGCATCAAAGAGGCGCTGGCGTGTTGTGCGGTCTTTCAGGTCACTCAGTAGGGGCTGTTGGGTAGTGTTCTGCAAAGGTACTTTCCAGCCATTACCTTCTTTGATGCTCTCTAATTGCTCCTCACTAAGCCCTTCAAGTGCCTTACGATCGGTGAACTGTTGTGCTGCAGCAAGGTTTCCTTCCAGCAATAGCTGGTTAAACTGCGTCTCCAAACTCGCCAACTGCTCATTGTATTGCTTTAAAGTCTCCTTGTCCTTCTCAGGAAGGTTAGCCCCAGCAATGGTAAACTTCTCATAATAGTTAGTGAGCAACTTCTCCGACTCTTTGTCTAAGGTTAACTTTCCCCGTTCGTTGTAGAGGATTTTAATTCTCGTAAAGAGTTTGTCATTGAGGTAAATAGAGTCGCGGTGGGCGGCAAAGCGCGGAGAGAGCTCTCGCTGTATAGCTTGCAAGCTGTCGTTGGTATGCGCTTCGGTCAGTGCGTTGAAAACGTTCTCTACACGCTGAAACTCTGTGCCACTCTTCTCTAAGGCTATGATCGTGTTCTCAAAGGTAGGCGTCTCTGCACTTTCTGCAATCGCTTTGATGCGCTCGGATTGTAAGTGCATTGCCTCAGCAAAAGCAGGGCGAAAATGTGCCTCAGTGATCTTTGAGAAATCGGGGGCTCCATACGGTAGCCCACTTTCTTTAAGTAGCGGATTATCCGCAACATTGGTCTCTTTCATTGTTGTCTTTTTGTTGTTAGGGGAGTCATTGCAGCCTATTGCAAGTAGTAGCAACATCCCTATTATACTTAATTGTTTCATAGATCTAATGATATTAAAGTGTTGATTTATAACAATAAACTCCAAGCGTATCGCTACTGCTTGGAGTTTATAACTATGAATAGAAAATCTTATTTCGCAGTAAGTCTGATATCGATACGGCGGTTTTTAGCTTTGCACTCATCTGTATCGTTTTCAGGGCAGATAGGGTGTTCTTGCCCATAGCCTTCTGCCGATAGTTGTTTCTTGTCAGCACCAAGTACGATGAGCTTAGCCATTACTGACTCAGCACGTTTTTGAGAAAGCGCTAAGTTACCCTCTGGGCTACCTGTATTATCAGTATAGCCACCCAAACGGATCGCTGCATTAGGATACGCTTTCAGTATGGCTACAATGTTAAGCAACTGTGCATCTGACTCCTCAGTAAGTTGTGCACTGCCTGTTTTGAAATAAGTACGGTCGAGAGTGATCCAACTCTTCTTCGCATCACGAGCTACATTAAAGCCATAATCGTTCAATTGCCCTATGAGTTTGCGCTCTGACGAGTCTTCACCTACTTCAATAGTTTTATTGTCAGGCAAAGTAATAGTTGAGATTTCACCTACGTTGTATTTAAAATTACCAAACTCATCAAGTGAACCCAATACTACCATTTCATCAGTTACCGTAGTGTTATTCTCTGATGTTGTAGTTTCCTCAATCATCATCTCTTCTTCAGCTTTGTTATGCCCGCCTAAGATCGGTGCAATTACCAAGCCTACGAGGCAAGTGAGCTTAATGAGGATATTCATTGAAGGACCTGAGGTATCCTTGAATGGGTCGCCTACAGTATCGCCTGTTACGGCTGCTTTGTGTGCATCCGATCCTTTGTAAGTCATCTGTCCGTTGATCTCTACACCAGCCTCAAACGACTTCTTAGCATTGTCCCAAGCACCCCCAGCGTTATTCTGGAAGATAGCCCATACTACGCCTGATACAGCAACACCAGCCATATACGCACCCAATGCCTCAGCACCCATTACAAATCCGATGATAATAGGCGTAATGATAGTGATAGCACCAGGCAACATCATCTCGCGCAGTGCAGCCTTAGTAGAGATATCCACACACTTGCCATACTCAGGTGTGCCTGTACCTTCCATAATACCAGGTATTTCACGGAACTGGCGGCGCACTTCATTCACCATATCCATTGCAGCTTTCCCTACCGATTGCATTGCCAAGGCTGAGAAGATAACAGGAATCATCCCCCCGATAAAGAGTGCTGCCAATACGTTCGCTTTGAAGATGTTGATACCTTCAATGCCCGTAAAGGTTACATAAGCAGCAAAGAGTGCCAAAGCGGTCAAAGCGGCTGAAGCAATTGCAAAGCCTTTACCCACAGCGGCTGTGGTGTTACCCACTGAGTCTAAGATGTCAGTACGCTGACGTACTTCCTTAGGCAATTCGCTCATTTCGGCTACCCCGCCTGCGTTGTCAGCAATCGGACCGAAAGCATCAATAGCCAACTGCATTGCTGTAGTAGCCATCATCGCTGAGGCAGCAATGGCTACCCCATAGAAGCCTGCCAAAGAGTACGAACCCCAGATAGCAATCGCAAAGAGCAATACAGAGGAGAAGGTAGACTTCATCCCTGTTGCCAAACCTGCAATGATGTTAGTCGCTGCCCCAGTTGATGAGTTGCGAACAATGTTCAGTACTGGCTTCTTGCCCAAAGCAGTAAAGTGCTCTGTGAACGCTGAAATAAGCAAGCCCACTGCCAACCCTACGATAGTAGCATAGAACACATTGATGCTTGGCACTGCCATCACACCCTTGCCAAAGAAACTCATTTGGATAGTCTCTGGCAACATATATTTGATAAGGAAGAAGCACGCTACCAAAGTGAGTGCCAACGCTACATAGTTTCCTGTATTGAGCGAGCCTTGCACTTGCTTTTCCTTAGCTTCATTGCTCTTGATACCTACAAAGAAAGTACCGATAATAGAGGCAACAATCCCCACACCAGCAATCACCAACGGCAAGAGAATAGGTCCTAAGCCACCGAAAGCATCGGTGAATACGCCCCCATTAGCCATTGCCATATCTTTGATGATGTAGTTACCGAGCACCATCGATGCCAATACGGTCGCTACATACGAGCCAAACAAGTCAGCACCCATACCCGCTACGTCACCTACGTTATCACCTACGTTATCAGCGATAGTCGCTGGGTTACGAGGGTCATCTTCTGGGATACCTGCTTCTACTTTACCTACTAAGTCAGCCCCTACGTCAGCAGCTTTGGTGTAAATACCACCACCCACACGTGCAAAGAGCGCAATCGACTCAGCCCCTAATGAGAAGCCAGCCAAAGCCTCGAGCACCATTGTCATTTCATCGTAGAAAACACCACCTTTGCCCACAAAGCTGCAAAGGAACAGCAAGAAGAACAAGCTCAAGCCCAATACAGCCAAGCCTGCAACCCCTAAGCCCATAACGGTACCCCCACTGAAAGACACTTTCAGTGCCTTAGGCAAACTCGTACGTGCTGCCTCAGTGGTGCGCACATTGGCACGGGTGGCAATACGCATACCGATATTACCTGCCAAGGCTGAGAAAAATGCCCCGCACACAAAGGCCACAACAATCAGCCAGTGAGAGGTTTCCACCACGCGCGACACAATAAATAAAGCAATCGCTGCAATCACCACAAAGATCGCCAAGATGCGATACTCAGCACCTAAAAATGCCATCGCTCCCTCTTGAATACTCTTCGAGATGCTGCGCATTCGTTCGTTTCCTGAAGGCTGTTTACTTACCCATAAAGCCTTTGAAATCATAAAGATTAGCCCTAAAATCGCAAGGACTAATGGTAGATATAACATCATACTATCCATAAAAATTTGTATATATAGTTAAAATTTCAGGGCGTAAAATTACGACTATTTTCTGAACTACACAAGAATTTCTTAAAAAAAATCTTAAAGTAGCTTAAAAAACCTTCATAGGTTTGTTGCGAAACGCCTGTTACACCTATTATATATGATACCTACAAAGGCAAGCCGACAGCAGGATGTCAATATAAAAGTTACCAGCCCATTAAGAGTGCCCATCATAAAAACACAAGGATCGCTACGCTTTCACCACGAACACTTCCCAAATACATCTCGAACACTGAACGAAGTCAGAACGGATACAGAACGGATACAGAACGGATACAGAACGGATACAGAACGGATACAGAACGGATACAGAACGGATACAGAACGGACTTAAGGCGAATTAATAGTGGCACAACTCTCCAAGAACGATGATGCTCGACTGATTAAAAATTGTATTTTTTTCGTAAAAACTTGGCTAGTATTATTTATTTTCATACTTTTGCGACCTAATGGATATGCGAATTTTAGAAATGCCCTACGGGATATGCCACCTGAGCGTCGTCCCTATACGTTTAGAGCCTCTTGAAGCCTCTGAGATGATCAACCAAGTCCTCTTTGGTGAATTACTCCAAGTGATTGACCAACAAGAGGATTGGAGCTACGTGCGCCTACTTTTCGACCAAAGCGAAGGCTGGATCGCCAATAGTCAATTTCAGAAAATATCAGATAAAGACCTCCGCAAGTGTCTAAAAAAGAAGGACAAGTACGCCCATCGCTGGATGACTAAACTGCGCATCCGCACTCAGGAAGGGCGCTTTCTCCACATCCCCAAAGGAGCTACCTTCTCCTATAACCACCTCTTAGGCACTTCACAGTCCACCCAGAAAATGCCCTGCGAAGGTGTTGTGCCTACCGCTTTGGAGTACCTCGACGTGCCTTACCTCGCAGGTGGAAAGACCCCCCTCGGTATTGATGATGCCGCCTTGGTGCAGACTGCCTTTAAGCTCAATGGCATAAAGCTGCCGCGCACAGCCAAGAAGCAGGCTGAAATAGGGCAACTCATTAGCTTTATTGAGGAAACTTCCGCTGGCGACCTCGCCTTTTTCGACGATGATGAGGGGAATATCATCCACGTAGGCATATTGCTCGGCGACAATAAGATCATCCATTCCTACGGGAAAGTCCGTATCGACCGCCTTGACCACATCGGCATTTTCAATAACGAACTGCGCGATTATACCCATCAGTTGCGCCTATTGCGAAAAGTATTATAAAAATAGAGATTAGGGGTTAGTGATTAGAGATGAGTTAGATCTAAGAAAGAACTATACTAATCACTAACCCCTAATCACTGATCACTAAGAAATAAATGGACACTATCATTGCCTTGGCAACAGCCTCAGGGGCTGGAGCTATCTCTATTATCAGGCTCTCAGGGGCAGAGGCGATTGCCATTGCCGATCGCGTTTTCCACCCTTATCATACTCACAATCTTGCTCAGGTACCTTCTCACACGGTACATCTGGGTACTATTGCCGAAGGCGACCGTGTGATAGATGAGTGCTTAGCCACTGTTTTTAAGGGGAATAAGTCGTATACAGGTGAGCCATCCGTGGAGTTTTCCTGCCACGGAAGTAGTTATATTGTGCAGGAAGTTATCAAGTTGTGTCTGGCTCAAGGCTGCCGTTTAGCCGAAGCGGGCGAGTTCACCAAGCGGGCATTCCTCAATGGGAAGCTGGCTCTCAGCGAGGCAGAAGCAGTAGCCGACCTCATAGCATCAGATAGTGCAGCAAGTCATCAGGTAGCAATGCAGCAAATGCGAGGAGGTTTTACTTCCGAGATCGCCCATTTGCGACAAGAATTGCTTAACTTTGCCTCTCTAATTGAGTTAGAACTCGATTTCTCGGAAGAAGATGTTGAGTTTGCCGATAGAACTCAGTTTAAAACACTACTTTCTCAAATAAAAACAACTATAAAACATCTCACTGATTCATTTTCTACAGGGAATGCACTTAAAAACGGAATTCCAGTAGCTATTGTGGGCAAACCTAATGCAGGTAAGTCTACTTTGCTCAACGCATTGCTCAATGAGGAGCGCGCTATCGTCTCGGATATTGCAGGCACTACCCGCGATACGATCGAGGAGGTACTTCATATAGGGGGGCTGGCATTTCGCTTTATTGATACGGCGGGTATCCGTCAAACAACCGATAGCATCGAAGAAATCGGAGTGAGAAAGGCTAAGGAGAAAATTGCAACGGCTAAGATAGTTCTTTTTCTTTACAGTGAATTGGAGGATACACCTGAGGAAGTCATTGCTTTTGTAAAGGATGTGCTTCATCGCAGTGGTCTGAAAGTAATATTGTTGCACAACAAGTCGGATATAAATACACAGAACCTTGAGGCTTTCGATCGCCCAATAAGAGAAGCCCTGATTCCTGCTTTTACAGATACGATAATTGATATATCAGCTAAAAATCACACAAATGTTGATCGCTTAAAGCAAGTACTTGCAAGCTATGCACAAACCCTCACAGCTACGACGGGCAACAGTGTGATTACTAACCTTCGCCATTATGAAGCACTCAACAATGCTCTGACAGCTATCGATAGGGTAGAGGAGGGGTTAGAAGCGCATCTTTCAGGTGATCTGTTGGCAATTGATATCCGTGAGGCGCTTTATCATCTAGGAAGTATTACAGGTGAGGTGACCAACGATGAACTCTTAGGGAATATTTTTTCACGCTTTTGCATTGGGAAGTAAAATAAAATTTCAAAGGAGAAAATCACTTGCAATAAGCTGATACACGGAAGTTTATATTTCTTTAAAGTTAGTAGAGTATTACTTCTGAACAATAAAAATACAAAAATAATTTGGCTAATATAAAAAAAGTACGTATCTTTGCGCCCTGATTTACGAGATTTAAGAAATTAAATAATTAATAACAATAGAGAAAAATGGCAAGAGTTTGTGACTTAACAGGTAAAAAGGCATTGACGGGCAATAATGTATCGCACGCAATGAACAGAACAAAACGCAAGTTTAACGTAAATTTACGTACCAAACGCTTCTTCATTCCAGAAGAAAACCGTTGGATTACATTGAAAGTATCAGCAGCTGCAATCAAGACTATTGACAAGAAGGGGATTTATGCAGTGCTTAAAGAAGTAGAAAAAAAGGGATATATTAACTAATAAAACACACACAAAATGGCTAAGAAAGGGAATAGAATACAGGTTATTTTGGAATGTACAGAGCATAAAGATTCTGGTATGCCAGGAACTTCACGCTATATTACTACCAAGAATAAGAAGAACACACCAGACCGTTTGGAATTGAAGAAATTCAACCCAGTATTAAAAAAAGTAACTGTTCATAAAGAAATTAAATAATAAAACGTTATGGCAAAGAAAACAGTAGCAACATTGCAAGGGAAATCAAAGAAGCACACTAAGGTGATCAAAATGGTTAAATCCCCAAAAACAGGAGCTTACACTTTTGTTGAAGGTGTAGTATCTCCTGAGCAAGTAGATGAATTTTTAAAGCAGAAATAATTAAATTTTCTCTATTTTTATCATATTCAAAAAGCTGTCGAGAGACGGCTTTTTTTAATGTATAGTGTACAATGAATAATGCATAATTTTGCTGGTACTTTGTGTATTGTGAATTCTTTTGTATATTTGCAGCGTCAAACAGATGATGATTGTTTTGACAGGGTTCCTGTTAGTCATTAATCATTAATCATTAAAAAAATGGCATTAAATTTTTTAAAAAATATCTTCTCCAAGGAGAAGAAGGAAACCTTGGATAAAGGCTTAGAGAAGTCAAAAAACAGCTTTTTTGATCGTCTTGGGAAAGCCTTAGTAGGCAAATCAAAGGTAGATGAGGATGTACTCGACAATCTTGAGGAGGTACTTATAGCTAGTGATGTAGGGGTAAATACCACCCTTAAAATCATTGATCGGATTGAGGCTCGTGTAGCTAAGGAAAAGTATATGGGCACCAATGAGCTTAACAATATCCTTCGTGAGGAAATAGCGGGATTGCTCTCTGAGACTAATGTGGGTGAAGCTACCGATTTCAGTTTGCCAACCAATAAAAAACCGTATGTGATGATGGTAGTAGGCGTTAATGGGGCAGGTAAAACGACCACCATCGGAAAGCTCGCCTACCAGCTTAAAAAACAAGGGCTAAAGGTAATGCTCGGTGCTGCTGATACCTTCCGCGCAGCGGCTATCGACCAGTTACAGGTATGGGCTGACCATGTGGAAGTACCTATTATAAAGCAACAGATCGGTAGTGACCCCGCCTCAGTGGCTTACGATACCCTCAGTTCGGCAGTAAGTCAAGGGATGGATGTGGTTATCATTGATACAGCAGGGCGCTTGCATAATAAGATCAACCTGATGAATGAGCTCAGCAAGATAAAGCGTGTAATGCAAAAAGTAGTGCCTGATGCTCCTGATGAAGTGCTTTTGGTGCTTGATGGCTCTACAGGGCAGAATGCTTTTGAGCAAGCTAAGGAATTTACCAAGGCTACCGAAGTCACAGCGCTTGCCGTCACTAAGCTTGATGGTACAGCTAAAGGAGGTGTAGTGATTGGCATCTCCGACCAGTTTAAAGTGCCTGTGAAATATATAGGGGTGGGTGAAGGTATTGACGACTTGCAGATATTCAATAAATATGAGTTTGTCGACTCATTCTTTAAGAATTAAAGTTTAATAAATATTTTTGTGAATAAATCACTTGGTAAATAGCTTACCGAGTGATTTTTATTTTATATACCAATTCTTAATTCTTCAATAAAAATGAAAAAAAATATCGTAATACTTGCTATATAAAATATTATTCGTACTTTTGTCCCAATTAAATGACAAGTAAATGAAAAAACTAATTATCTTATCAGCTGCAGCGCTTAGTCTTGTAGCCTGCAATAATCGTCCTGATTACGTGGTGTTGTCAGGTAAATTAGAAGGTTTTAATGGTGCGCCCATCAAGTTAGTGGGGGCAGGCACCACCAAGGAATTGAAACTAAACCCCGATGGTACATTCCGCGATACCTTGAAGATAGCTTCTAACTACTACTATATTACAGATAATATGAATTTTAAGTTTCCTCTTTACCTTGAAAAAGGCGATGAGCTCGGAGTAGAGATTACACCCTTCAACCCTGCGCACCCTATTAAGTTTTCAGGTAGAGATACGGTGGCAAGTAGCTATCTCTTGAAGAAGACGGACTTTCTTATGCAAACCGATCAGGAGTATAAGGGCATTTTTACCGAAGAGCCTGCTGGCTTTAAGAAGGGAATAACTGAATTGGAAAAGAAATTCAACGACTTTTTGAGTGATACTAAAAATCTTTCAAAGAGTTTTATCAAGAATGAAAAGAAGTCCAACGAGTACCGTCTGTTGCTCTTTAAGAGTGCTTATCCCCTAATTCACGAGCAGATTACAGGTAAGAAGGTAACATTACCAAAAGAATATGCCGATGAAGTAGCTAAGATAGATTATGACAATGCTGACGATTTTAACACATTTGGCACTTATCAGGATTTGGTATACAACAATTTCTCTCAGCAGTATGATCCTAATGCTACTGATAAGCTTGCTCCTTTAATGACTTACCTTAGCAAAATAAAGTCCGAAAACATCAAGTCTGACTTAGCAGCTTTGTTGATTAACCTCATTTCAGATAAGAATACACCTGAGGAAAACAATAAGATTATCACTACTGTAAAGAAATATGTGAAAGACAAAGATATACTTGCCCAGTTAGAGGCTCGAATGGCAAGTATGGTGTCTTTTAAAGACGGGCTACCATTGCCAGCTTTTAATCTAGTGGATAGGGATGGTAAAATGGTGTCATCCGATAGTTTCAAAGGCAAACTCCTTTATATTGATCTATGGGCTACTTGGTGTGCTCCTTGTAAGAAGGAAATTCCAGCTTTGCAGAAACTGGAAGCTGAATATCAGGGTAAGAATATAGCCTTTGTCAGTATTTCAATTGATGAGGTTAAGAAGCAATGGGATGACTTTCTCAAGAATAATAAGATGACAGGAGTGCAGCTATTTGCGAATATCCTTGAGAACCCTAATTTTATACATACCTATGAAGCGACTTCAATACCGCGTTTTGTTTTGGTAGATAAAGAAGGAAAGGTTATCAGTACCAATGCACCGCGTCCTTCATCTGGTCAGCAAATTAAGGCGCTTATTGATGCAAATCTATAATAATCTGTTTTAAGCATAACTTATAAGGATTGGCTTTTTAGTCAATCCTTTTTTAGTGCTTAGTTGCTTTCTATGAAGGATTATTTTCAAAATGATAGCGTACAAACCAATACGCATCTTTTCCTGTCTGTCGCCAGAGGCTAAAGTAACCTTGCTTGTCGTAAGCGATGAGCAATACGCCTTCTACTTTTAGGCGATGTTGTGCTATTGCCTGTGGGATAGTAGTGCTGAGTAGGGTTGTGAATGTGAGTAGTACAATTATCATAAGAATGAGCGGCTGAAATCACGTGACAAAGATACGAATTTTTAGTGAATAATCTATGGAAATGAGAACTTTATCAGGTCAATCGCACGAAAAAATCGGGTTTATAACTGTATAAAGTGTGTATAATAGAGGGTTTTTGGAGGCTTTGTAACTCGTTAATTGTTCGATGGTTATTCGCTAAACCTAATACTAACCTAATACTAACTTAATACTATGGTAATACTGAACTATGATCTGTATCCGTGATGTGTCCGTACTGAATCCGAGATCCAGAGGGTGACTTTTGTGCGATTGACCTAATTAGCCTATAATTTTATTTGGTAGTTTAAAGATAAAAACCTATTTTTGCATTTTAAAATCTTTATATTGTATGACACAAGAAGAGTACAAAGCGCGTTTCAGTAAAGATGATGCGCCAGGGTGGGAGGCTATTGATGCTGCCCTCGAAAAACTATACGGGGCGCAAGAGCCGCAACATTTTGCCCCGATTATCTCCTCAAGGTTTGGTGGAGATGATCCTCTTGACGGGATTAGTATCTATGAGAGCAATAAGCAAGAGCCGCATTTTCACTTTGTGAGCTATGGGATGTCGTTCTTGTATTACGACGATGAGTATACAGAGGAAGAGTACAGCGGCTGGGGCTTTGAGTTTACGTATCGGATGAAGAAACAGGGCGACAACAATATCTATTGGGTGCAAAACCTGATGCAGAACTTGGCGCGCTACGTCAATGAGAGCAAGCGGTATTTCGATCCGTATCACTTTATTCCTGCCAATGGACCTATACGTTTGGATTACGACACGGATATCACAGCACTTGCCTTTGCTCCCGACCCCGAGCTCGGCACGATTGATACACCAAACGGCAAGGTGCAGTTTTTGCAAATGGTAGGGCTTACCTCAGCAGAATACGAGTACTTAAAGCCGCTGAACAACGTAGAGGCCGTGGAGGCACTGCTTAAAAAGATGCAGAGGGATAATCCGCTGCTCATTACAGATTTAGATAGGAAATAATGAACTATTACAATATACAACACAAAGATGAGGTAGTGTCTTTTAAAGACGCTACTATCAAAGGTTTGGGGCGTGATAAGGGACTGTTCGTCCCTGAGCGGATACCCGTTTTGCCTATCTCCTTTTTTGAGGAGATAGAGCAGCTTTCTGATAAGGAGGTAGCTACGACTGCCTTGTATCCTTACGTGGAAGGCTCGATGCGTAGGGAGCAGCTTTCGCAGTTATTGGAGGAGGTGTTTACCTTCCATACGCCGGTGGTGGAGCTGCGAGATAACCTTTCGGTATTGGAGCTTTTCCACGGTCCGACTATGGCATTTAAGGACGTAGGGGCGCGCTTTATGGCACGTTGCTTGGGTGCGTTTGCCGATAAGTCCAAGCCTGTAACGGTACTGGTGGCTACCTCTGGCGATACGGGTAGCGCGGTGGCACACGGCTTTTACGAGGTGGAAGGCGTGCGCGTGGTAATTCTTTTTCCTAAGGGGAAGGTAAGTGCTTTTCAGCAGTGGCAGATGTGCTCGCTCGGTAAGAACATCACTGCTGTGGCTGTTGAGGGTACTTTTGACGACTGTCAGGCACTGGTAAAGCAAGCACTCCACGATGAGCGGCTTAATGAGGTGATGGCACTCAGTAGTGCGAACTCTATCAATGTGGCGCGCTTCTTGCCGCAGATGCTGTATTATTTCTTTGCCTACAAGCAGGTGAAGTCGCACCTCAAAGGTAGGAAGTGGGTGGTATCGGTGCCGAGTGGTAATTTTGGCAATATCACCGCAGGATTGTATGCGCAAGCGATGGGGCTGCCTATTGCACAATTCATCGCGGCGAACAATGCCAACGATACGTTTTATGAGTATACCCTCACAGGCGATTATAAGGCTAAGCCTTCGGTAAGCACTTATTCCAATGCTATGGATGTGGGCGATCCGAGTAATTTTGCGCGCATACAGGAGCTTTTTGGCGGGGAGTACGCACTTATCAAGGAGAAAGTGCTCGCCTATCGCGTAAGTGATGCGCAAACACTTTCGAAGATAGCAGAAGTAGCACAGCAGGGTTATGTGCTCGACCCGCACGGCGCAGTGGCACTCACCGCCTTAGAGCATTACCTAAAAGGGGGGCAGTATGGCACTTTCTTAGCTACAGCTCACCCACAGAAGTTCGATGCTGTATTGCGCAAGGTGCTTCCTGATTTTAAGGCTCCTGAGGTGGATTTAGAGGGCTGCGCTGCTTTGCAAATCCCCAATGATTATAAGGTGTATTTGAAAGTGTTGGGGGTAGAGAGTAAATAGTAAAGAGGTGCAACGTGCACAGCGAATTAATAAAGCCAGCCGCTTGTAGGTGTTTCCTACAAAGGCTGGCTTATTTAATCGCTTGTGTGGCTGGTAGCCTACACTCAATTTTACGTCGCTTAACTTAAGCTTAGTGTCATCATTACTAAATGTTTAAAGTTACGTGTTTATGTGTGTTACATCCCATATCTAAACCCTATGGAGATGTGTGGAGCGGGGTTAAATCGATAGTCGGTATTGTCATTAAAAATACTTTTGAGGGAGCGCTCGGAGAGTTGTACAGAGCGGGCATAGTCTACCCCTACACTGGCAAAGATAGAGGTCTTCTCGCTGAAATAGTATACTGGTGAAATGCTTCCGCTGAGCTGCATCATTCCGAAGAGCTTCCAATCGCCTTCGCGCTTTACTATGGCGCTCATTCCATCACCCTCTAAGGCGTTGAGTTCTAATTTCCAATGCTCGTCCCATTTGCGTGCAGCGGCGATCTTTATCGTAGAGGTTAGTTCGGCTGAGAACTCGTATTTTCCTTCAAGGGAGTATCTGAGGTAGAGCATAGGCATCAGCATCGGCAACCCCAAGGCATTGCTCACTCCTCCGCCTACCCCAACAAGGAGGTTGGGGCGCCATTGATAGGCAAAGATAGCTCCGCCACTGCCGAGTACTTGTTGCCAAGAGGTGTC
This sequence comes from Capnocytophaga haemolytica, assembly GCF_001553545.1. Classification (NCBI taxonomy): domain Bacteria; kingdom Pseudomonadati; phylum Bacteroidota; class Flavobacteriia; order Flavobacteriales; family Flavobacteriaceae; genus Capnocytophaga; species Capnocytophaga haemolytica. Next base: position 1,191,993 of record NZ_CP014227.1, read on the forward strand.
GTGGGTATCTGAATAGAATCCTGCACCAAGGGAACACATCAGCAGCCAACGCTCAGAGAGTGGACGCACGTGAGCGAGGTTGAGCCCTGCGTTGAAGAGTTTTGAAGGTACAAGGGCTTTGGCAGCATCGTGATTGCTCATTGTAGCGTAAGCAGCGTTAAAGCCGATGAGCCAAGCGCTAGGCTGACCAGAGTCGTTCTGCTCGTAGAAGACGGGCAAAGTACCTTGCAAGCTGTATTTGAGCATATCGCCTGAGCCAATAGTAGGTGAGGGTTCATCCTCAGGGACGTGGTCGTCTTTGAGTTTGCTATCGGTGATTAGGTCGGTTCTGATGATGACCTGCCCTTGTGATAAGAGCGGTAATACTATTAATAACAGCCAAATATATTTTCTCATAATCGATATTTTTGTTTTTAGCAATAGAAGAATAAGCGGCATAGGTAGTGTGGGCTACTTACACCGCTTTTATATTGTAAATCAAAATATTTTTATTCCCACTATGAAGCTGAGAGTCATATTATGGGTATTGCCGTAAGTATCCTTAGGCAGTACGTTTAAAAATCCATAACTGAACTGAGCCGAACTCGTGAAGCGTCCTACTTCTACCCCTAAACCAGCTTGTAAACCTACATCAAAAGGCCTAAAACCAGCATTGCTACCTGTGCCGATGGTCATTTTATGGTTTTTAGTGGTTTGATGCTCACTTCCATTAGGATCTTTGATAGTGATTTCTTCTTTATCTCTACCATATACCCCTACTGCATAATACGTACCAACACGAGCGACGAATGTTACCTTATCATCGATAGGTACACGATATCTGAAATGCACGGGTAGTTCTAAATAGCTACGGGTGCAATAATGCTCATCTGTACGATTATTGGTCTCTACTTCACTTGAGTTTCCTTTTACAGAAAAGACTAAGCCTGTTTCGAACCCAACTCCTTTTGGGAAATCGACTGTAAGAAGTAATCCTGCATTCACACCTGAATTTGCGTTGTTCTCAAAGTCGTAGTCATCGACAAAATAAAGTTTTGAGATATTAAGCCCTGCACGAGCTTCTAAGCCTACGGTGGACTGTGCCATCGCTGTAAAACTGCCCACGACAAGGGCAACAAATGTTAAAAATAATTTTCTCATAACAAATATTAGGTTATATTTCTTTTCTGTATTTTAATGTTCTCTTTCTCTATGTGTTAGTTGTTTTTATCACTATAAAAAGAAAGAAATTATTTTGTCATTTAGATTGTTTTATATACTTTTGCTTTTAAACTATTCTCCTACCCTATAAGTAGGCTATAAATAGTCCATATAGCCTACTTAGGTAGGATGAGGTATTTAACCTTAGGAATTTACGAGGCAAAGGTACGGCAATGAGATAAAGAAGTGTTATACCTGATTTATTATTTTTTATACTTGGTTGATAATTTAGATTTATGAGACATATTAATGCTGAAAACATAGAAGAATTAGCACTATCTCAAGTACATAACAGTATGAAACAGGAGTTTTTATTCGATTCGCAAGAGATAGGTAGCCATACGCTGTACCGTGGGCAGTCTTGCTTTTCGGAAGATGTATTACTTGAAGGTAGAGAGGATATTCCTTTAGTGCGGTTTTGCTATATGAGGCAATCGAAATACGGTTTGTGTATGGAAACGCCACACCTTGGGAATATGCATATCAGAAAAGGGGAATACATCCTATTTTTTAGTAAAGAGGGGTATCATATCCAAGAGGCTTTTAAGCAGGATGATTTGTGTGAGGGCATCACTATAAACGTGAATGCGGCTCATTTTCAGTCAATAGCAGAGCAGTATTCAGAGGTGTTTATGCCACACTTTGAGCGATATGAAGCGGGTAAGGGCTTCTTCCTTACTGAAAAACCTTGTTATACTAAGCATTTTGAGGTAGTGCAGATACTTAGGCAGCTTCAAGATCATCAGCTTTTGGGCAATAGTGCCAATGTTTATGCAGATCTTAAAGTGTTGGAGCTTTTTCTTCTGCTATTTACAGAAGCTGAGGGTAGGGCAGTAGGCAAATACAGGAAGCACGCTGCCGATTGCGATCGTTTAGAAGAGGTACAGCATATTATCACATCAGATTTGTGGCATACGCCTTCCATTGAGGTGCTCGCACATAAGGTAGGCTTAAACCCTACGAAGCTGTGTGTGAGTTTTAAGGAGGCGTACGGCACTACGGTCTACGGCTACCTCTTTGAGCACAAGATGCAACTGGCACGCCGCTTGCTCACAGAAACGGATATGAATGTGAGCGAAGTGGCGTGGGAGTGTGGATATACCTACGTGTCGCACTTTTCAAAGGCGTTTAAGAAGCGGTGGGGGGTGGTGCCTTCTTTAATGAGTAAAGAGTAGAGAACAGAGAGTAAAGAGAAGCCAGCCACCAGTAGGGTTATGCCTTACTGGCGGCTGGCTTTTTGTTTCTCGCTTCTGATTACTTATCTCTTATCTCTCATTTCTCATTGCTGTTTTATCAATAAATCCTATCAATCATTATGTAATTGATAATAGCTGAAGAAGCCTAAAAGATAGTAAAGGGAGGTTTTTGGGTAGGAATATTATCCGTAGATCATCCGTACTGCATCCGTATTGATACCGGAGTTGCTCTTACCTTGCTCTTACGTTGCTCTTACCTTCTTCTTAGGTTTGAGGTGTGAGGTATGGGGTATGAGGTGTTAGCTGTTGTGAAAATATGTTGTGTTGTGGTATTGTTAAAAAGATGGGGCAAAAGTACAAAATATTTTATAATGGACAATAGATAATGAATATTTTTTTTAGAAAGCAGAGATCAGGGGGGCAGGGATCAGAGGTCAGGAGGCAGGTGCGGGAAATGAGAAGGGGGAAGTGAGTGTATTAAGAGCAAAAAAGTAGGCGTTTATTTGGTGGAGTGGGGGAAAAGTTGTACTTTTGCGGCGGGATTTAGGATTGGGTTTGGCACTCTAAGGCTTAGTTCTTAACCCCTGATTACTAATAATTACCATCAATATGAACAAATTATTATCAATAACAGCAGCAGTATTTTCATCAGCAGTTATGGCACAGGAAGTAGTTTTTGAAGAATACGATTTAAAGAACGGGATGCACGTGATTCTGCATCAGGATAATAGGGCACCGGTGGTAGCCGTGGGCGTGATGTACCACGTGGGGGCTAAGGACGAAGACCGCAACCGCACAGGCTTTGCGCACTTCTTTGAGCACTTGCTCTTTGAGGGGTCGGAGTATATCCCACGCGGCAAGTGGTTCGATATTGTTTCTTCCAATGGCGGACAGAATAATGCCTTTACCACACAGGACAAGACCTACTACTACGAAGTGTTGCCCTCTAACAAGTTGCAATTGGGCTTATGGCTTGAGTCTGAACGACTGCTGCACCCCGTCATCAACGAGATAGGCGTGAGCACGCAAAACGCCGTAGTGAAGGAAGAGAAGAATGTGCGTATTGACAATGCTCCTTATGGCAAGATAATGTACCGCACGGGTATCAACCCCTATCTCTTTAAGAAGCACCCTTACGCCGAGTCGGTGATTGGGAAGATTGAGCACTTAGACGCTGCCAAGCTCAATGAGTTTATCGCCTTTAAGAAGAAGTTTTACAATCCTAACAATGCTACACTGGTGGTAACAGGCGACTTTGACAAGGCGCAAGCTAAGCAGTGGATTGAAGGCTACTTTGCCAATATACCCAATACAGGGGCAAAGATCGTGCGCCATAAGGTAGTGGAAGACCCTATCACCCAAACGATAAAGGTAACGGAGTACGACCCTAACATACAGATACCCGTGAAGCTCTACGCCTATCGCACCCCTGCAATGACAGAGCGCGATGCGTATGTGTTGGAGCTCATTGCCTCTATCCTCACCGATGGCAAGAGTTCACGCCTCTACAAGAAGCTCGTAGACGATAAGAAGATGGCAATGCAAGTGCTTGCCTTCTCTGACTCGCAAGAGGACTATGGTTGTTACATTATGGGGGTATTGCCAATGCCTGGGGTAACCCTTGAGCAGGTAGGCAAAGAGATGGACGAGGAGATAGAAAAGCTACAGAACCAGCTCATCTCACAACGCGAGTTTGAGAAGCTACAAAACCAAATAGAGAACCAATATGTGAACCAAAATGCCAATATGGAAGGCATTGCGCTTTCGCTGGCGGATAACTACACCTTCCATAAGGATACGAACCGCATCAACAAGTCGATAGATACCTATCGCTCTATCACCCGTGAGGATATACAGCGTGTGGCAAAGCAGTACCTGAATAAGAACCAACGCTTAGACCTCGACTATTTACCCAAAACCGATAACCCTAAAAAGTAGCAGCTATGAGACGTATACAATTGATATTCACGATATTATTTACAACGATTGCAACAATGGCAACAGCGCAGATAGATAGAAGCAAGCAACCCCAATCGGGACCTACCCCCAGCATCAACTTAGGCGAACCCAAGACCTATAAACTCCCCAACGGACTCACGCTCCTTGTAGTGGAGAACCATAAGCTACCACGCGTAGCTGTGCAACTCACCCTTGACGAACTGCCTGTATTGGAGGGCGATAAGGCAGGGATAAGTCAGTTGATTTCGTATATGTTGGGCAATGGCACCACTACTATCCCCAAGGATAAGTTCAATGAGGAGATAGACTACCTCGCTGCTTATGTAACACTCTCGCCAGACGGGGGCTATATGCAGTCGCTATCGAAGTACTTTCCGCGCGTACTAGAGCTAATGGCAGATGCAGCTTTGCACCCTATGTTCACTCAGGAGGAGTTAGATAAAAACAAAGCACAGCTCTTGCAAGAACTCAAAGCGGGCGAAAACAGCGCAGCGGCGATTGCTCAGCGCGTGTTGCGCGTGTTGCGCTATAGCAAGAAGCACCCTTATGGGGAGTACGTAACTGAGGCAAGTCTTAAGAAGATTACCCTCAAAGATGTGAAGGACTTTTACCAGCGTCATTTTGTGCCTAATAACGCCTATATGGTGGTAACGGGCGATGTGAATCCTACGGAGGTAGAAAGCCTTGTGAGTAAGTACTTCAAGGATTGGAAGCCTGTGAAGACGAAGCGTGCGGCACTCTTCACCCCTGAGGATGTTAAGACTACTGAGATAGACTTTGTAGATCTCGACAACGCCGTACAGTCGGAGATACGCATCACCAACCTCATCGACCTGAAGATGAAGGACAAGGACTACTTTCCGCTCTTGATAGCTAACAGCATCTTAGGGGGCGACTTTGGTAGCTACATCAATATGAACCTGCGCGAAAAGCACGGCTACACCTACGGGGCAAGCAGCAGCTTTAATCCCAACAAGTGGACAAAGGGTGCTTTTGGCATTACCACCCAAGTGCGCAATGCCGTAACTGATAGTGCCGTAGTAGAGGTGCTGAAAGAAATCAAGCGCATACAGACAGATGACGTGAGCGATGAGAAGCTCGCACAAGCAAAGGCACAGTATTTGGGTCAGTTTATTATGGCAACCGAGAAACCACAGACCACCGCGCGCTATGCCATCAACATCAAGACACAAGGCTTGCCTGCAGACTTCTACAAGAACTATATCGCCAACATCAATGCCGTAACTAAGGAAGACGTGAAGCGCGTAGCCAATAAGTACTTTAAAGCGAATAACCTGCGCATCATTGTAGTGGGTAAAGGTGCAGAAGTAGCTAAATCCTTAGAACAAGTGCAGTTTGAGGGTAAGAAGATAGAGGTGAAGCAGTTTGATAAATACGGGGAGGCTCAGGGGCAGAAGAGATAGAGGGGTATGATTAAGTTGATAGTATCAGATATTGACGGCACTTTGGTTACTAATAGCAAAGAAGTGCCTGCGCGCTTTTGGAGTACTTATGAGCAGATGCGCGAGAAAGGGATAGTATTCTGCGCCGCTAGTGGTAGGCAAATACAAAGTTTACACCAGATTTTTGCTCCTATAAAAGAAGAAATCGCTTATGCGCCTGATAATGGAGCTTCACTGATTTACAAAGGAGAAACCCTCTATGAAAATCCGTTGACGCTTGCCTCAGTGATGCCTTTGCTGAAGGCTTGCGATGGAATTGAAGGCATTGGTGTTGCCCTCTGTTGTAAGGGGAATGCATATATAAAAAGTGATAGTGACTTTATTTTCCACGAGATTGCTCGCCATTATCCTGCGCACACTAAGGTAAATGACTTCTCAACAATACAGGATACTATTTTTAAGATTACTATCTGTGATGAGCGTATTTCACGGCTCAACTCATATCCACGGCTTAAAGATTTTTACCGCGAATTTAACATTGTAGTATCGGGTGAGATTTGGCTTGATATTACTAAAAGTGATGTGCACAAAGGCAATGCTATTCATTGTTTACAACGGGTATTGGGTATTTCACCTGAAGAAACAGTCGTCTTTGGAGATCACCTCAATGATGTTGAAATGATAACAGCTGCTCAGTATAGTTACGCGATGAAGAATGCCCAAGAGGAGCTAAAACAGTATGCAAATTTCGTTACAGAATACGATAACAATAATGAAGGAGTCGTCAGGGCTATCTTAAAGTTATTAGCAAACTAATCCTTTTTAATTCTCTTTTTGGGGTTTTTCTTCCTTTTTATTGCGATATCTTGTTTATAATCATTATTTATTACATTTGTAAAATATTTATAATTAAGTAGATGTAAAAATTCTTTTATTTTTTGATAAAAATACTTTCAGTTCTTTTTTAAAGATAAGAATATCTTTTGTAACTTTGCACCCAGATTAAAAATACTAAATATTCTTATATTTATGACAGCTAAGAAATTATGGATGTGGTTAGGGGCTACTGTTGGAGCTTCTTTCCTTGTTCTGATCTTCTACGGGGTAGAGATCTACACTAACATTCCGCCGTTCCCAGAGCGCATTGTTACTACTGATGGACAAGTGCTTTACGAAGGACAGGATATTAAGGATGGTCAGAACGTATGGCAATCAATGGGCGGGCAGACCGTCGGTAGTATTTGGGGTCACGGGGCTTATATTGCACCTGACTGGAATGCGGACTATTTGCATCGCGAATCGGAAATGCTCTTGGATGCGTATGCACGCGAGGATGGTAAGGTCTACAAAGATCTTTCAGAAGAAGAGCAAGCGAAGTATCAGGTAAGACTACGCAAAGAGCTTCGCACAAACACGTTTAATCAAGAGACAGGCGTAATAACCTTCTCTGCTGAGCGTGCTGAGGTAGCTAAACAACTGAGCGAGTACTACGCAAAGCTATTTATGGACGACCCTTCGATGCAGCAAACACGTGCTCACTATGCGATTCCTAAGAATGCTATCAAGGATAGGCATCGTATGGATCAGATGAGCGCTTTCTTTGCGTGGAGTACTTGGGTATGTAGCACTAATCGCCCTGGTGATCACGTCTCCTATACAAACAACTGGCCTTATGACCCCGTAGTGGGGAATGTGGCTTCTACTTCATTGCAGATGTGGTCGGGCTTTAGTGTGCTGATGTTGCTTTTTGCTGTAGGTATACTTGTGTACTATCACGCTTCGAATAATGAAGAGGAAGAGACAGAGCGTCCCCCAGTGGAAGACCCAATGCGTGGTATGAAGCCAACACCTTCAATGAAAGCGGTGCTTAAATACATCTGGATTGTGGCATTGCTCATCTTGGTGCAAATGCTCGCAGGGGTGATTACTGCCCACTATGGAGTAGAAGGAGAAGGCTTTTTTGGACTGCAGCTCGACCTTTTCTTACCACAAGCCATCTCGCGTAGCTGGCACGTACAGCTGGCGATCTTCTGGATTGCGACTTCGTGGTTAGCGACGGGTCTTTACATTGCTCCTGCGGTATCGGGACACGAGCCTAAATACCAAAAGTTAGGTGTAAATGTGCTCTTTGGGGCACTCCTCATTGTGGTGTTAGGTTCTTTGGCAGGACAATGGTTTGGTGTGATGCAGAAACTCGGTTTGGTTGAGAACTTCTACTTTGGTCACCAAGGATATGAGTATATTGAGCTAGGTCGTTTTTGGCAGATACTTTTATTAGTAGGGCTGTTCTTATGGCTCTTCCTTATGATACGTGCTTTATTACCAGCTTTGAAGCGCAAGGATGAAAATCGCCACCTTTTGTTGCTGTTCACTCTTGCTTCGATTGCCATTGCAGCATTCTACGGAGCAGGATTGATGTATGGACGCCAAACGCATATGGCGATTGCTGAATACTGGCGCTGGTGGGTAGTACACCTTTGGGTAGAAGGTTTCTTCGAGGTGTTTGCTACCGTAGTGGCTGCGTTCTTATTCTCGCGTATGGGCTTGTTGCGTATCAAAGCGGCAAGTACAGCAGTGCTTTTCTCAACTATTGTATTCTTGGCAGGAGGTATTTTAGGAACTTTCCACCACTTGTATTTTAGTGCTACCCCTACGGGAGTATTGGCATTGGGGGCAACTTTCAGTGCATTGGAGATTGTGCCATTGGTGCTTATTGGTTATGAGGCTTATCACAACTATAAACTCTCGAAGGCAGCTGAATGGGTACAGGCTTACAAATGGCCTATCTATTGCTTTATTGCGATGTGTTTTTGGAACTTCCTTGGTGCGGGGATCTTTGGTTTTGCTATCAATCCACCGATTGCGCTTTATTATGTACAGGGACTTAATACCACAGCGGTACACGGACACGCAGCTTTATTTGGAGTGTACGGTATCTTAGGTATAGGTTTGATAATGTTTGTATTGCGCGGTCTGTATCCAGATCGTCAATGGAATGATAAACTCATTAGTTGGGCATTCTGGCTCATCAATATCGGATTGTTGGTGATGTTAGTGGTGAGTCTTTTGCCAGTAGGTATAATGCAGGCAATAGAGGTATTCCAACACGGATACTGGTCAGCTCGTAGTGAGGAGTTTATGCAGCAGGATCATATGCAGATCATTCGTTGGTTGCGTATTCCTGGAGACTTATTGCTTGCCTTTGGTGAATTGCTATTAGTGTATTTCATTGTAGGTTTGCAAACAGGATGGTCGTTGAAGAAAAAGCGATAATGATTTAGCTAACTTATAGCTTTTAATAAGATAGAAGGCAGGAGGTACTTTGAGTACTTTCTGCCTTTTTTGTATTCCATTTGTTAAGATAGTGGGGATATACCTCTCTCTTATGTGTAGTTTTCTGTTGTGGTCAATATTTTTTTAAGATTTCTTTTGTACTGTATTTTCTAATTTAATATATTGAATTTCAATGTTATGAATTCCATTCGTAACTTGCTTTGTGTGTAGATATGAAAGAATTTGTTAAAAAATAACACAGTATACTACTTGCTATGTTAGGTATTTTATGTATCTTTGCGGCTTGAATAAAATAAGATAAGTAATTTATTTAAAGAGATGCAAAACAAAGGACTTGTTAAACTATTTGCATTATTGTTTGGGCTGGTGAGTATTTACCAGTTGTCATTCACGTATATTGCAGGTAGGGTGGAGAGTGATGCAAAGGCTTACGCAGATGCGAAAGTGCCTAGTTCACAAGCAGATTATATTGCTAAACGCGAAAAAGTAGAGTCGCAGTACTTAGACTCAATGTTGGGGCAAGATGTCTATAATATCGGGATTGCAAAATATACCTTTGCCGAGGTGAAAGAGAAGGAATTGAACCGTGGTTTGGACTTAAAAGGGGGTATCAACGTAATCTTGCAGATCTCAGTAAAGGATATCTTAAAGGGATTGGCAAATCAATCTAAGGATCCCATATTTAATAAATCGTTAGCTGAAGCAGATGAGCAGCTGAGGAAGACAGACCGCACCTACTTGGATTTGTTTTTTGAGGCTTACGCTAAAAATGGAGGCAAACTTGCCTCTCCAGAAGTATTTGCGAATAAAAACCTCAGTGATGAGATCAACTTTAAGATGAGTGATAGTCAGGTACGCCCGATTATCACACGTAAAGTTAATGAATCCATTGTTTCAGCTTTTGAGGTATTGCGCAAGCGTATTGACAAGTTTGGGGTAACACAACCTAATATCCAACGTTTAGGAAACTCAGGGCGTATCCTCATTGAGTTACCTGGTGCTAAGGATATTGCACGTGTAAAGGCACTATTACAAAGTACCGCTCAGTTAGAGTTTTGGGAAACCTTTAAGAATACGGAGGTACTCCCTTACTTGCAAGCCCTTAATGAGCAGTTGAAAACAAGTAAAGTTACTACAAAGGAGAAAGATACGCTTTCAGTAGCAGCTGCTGGAGAGCAAAGCAATACCAGCACTATTGACTCATTGCTTACCGATGTAAAGAAAGATTCAGTACAACAGAAAGGCGGGGCTAACCCATTGTTTGGTTTGGTAAAACCTGTACAGACTTATGAGGGGTCGCCGGTGTTGTTTGCCGTATCGCTTAAGGATACGTTGCAAGTAAATCGCTATTTGCACTCAGAAGAAGCTAAGCGACTTTTGCCAGCGAACTTACAGTTTGTCAAGTTTGTATGGGGCAAGCCTGATAAAAAGACATCACTTATTGAATTGTATGCCTTGAAGGGCAATCGCGATAATGAAGCACCGCTGACAGGGGGTGTTATCACAGATGCACAACAGACTTACGATGTGCGCAATCAGCCAGCGGTATCAATGCAGATGGACGGTCGCGGGGCTAAGATATGGGAGGCGCTCACAGGCAAGGCTTACAATGAGCGTAGCAACATAGCCATAGTGCTTGACAACATCGTATACTCAGCACCAGGGGTAACTACGGGGGCTATCTCAGGAGGTCGTTCTGAAATTACAGGTAACTTTAGCCTGAATGAGGCGATTGACTTAGCCAATGTGCTCAGAGCTGGTAAGTTGCCTGCGGGAGCTGACATTGTACAATCAGAAGTGGTAGGACCTTCGTTAGGGCAAGAAGCTATTGACGCAGGTTTTAACTCATTCCTTATCGCGACTGTGTTTATCTTTGCGTGGATGATTTTCTACTACGGACGTGCAGGGATATATGCCGACTTGGCATTGATACTCAATATTCTCTTGATTTTTGGGGTATTGGCAAGTATTGGAGCGGTACTTACGCTGCCAGGTATTGCGGGTATCGTGCTGACCATAGGTATGGCGGTGGACGCGAATGTGCTTATCTTTGAGCGCTCGAAGGAAGAGCTTAGAAAAGGGAAGCCTGTTGCGCAAGCGATTATTGACGGCTTTAAACACGCCTTAGCCTCTATCTTGGACTCAAACATCACAACGGGCTTAACTGCTTTGATATTGTTGTTCTTTGGTAGTGGTCCGATACAAGGTTTTGCAACTACTTTGATTATGGGTATCATCACTACACTGTTTACGGCCATCTTTATCACACGTCTCTTTATTGACAATAGCGTAGAGAAGAAGCACCCACTTACTTTCGTAACCTCAATTACTAAGAATTGGTTTACGAACGTAAATATCAACTTTATTGGTAAACGCAAGATTGGTTATACCATCTCAATTATATTGTCAGTTATAAGTATAGGCTCTTTATTAACAAGAGGTTTAGACCAAGGTATTGACTTTGTGGGTGGGCGTACTTATCAGGTGCGTTTTGCACAAGAGGTCGTGCCATCGGAAGTGGCAGATGCGCTGCGACCTATCATTGGTACAGCAGAGGTGAAGACCTTTGGGGCTGCCAATCAGGTGAAGATTTCTACTAAATACAAGGTACAAGAAGAGAGTACAGAGGTAGACAATGAAGTGCAGACAAAAATTTATGAGGGCTTGAAGAAGTTCTTGCCTGCTGACCTCACTTATGAGGATTTTTCAGATGCTTCTACGGGTCAGAAGTTGGGTATTATGCAGTCGATGAAGGTAGGACCTACTATTGCTGAGGACATCAAGAGTAGTGCGGTATGGTCGGTGATTGGCTCACTCATTGTAATTGGGTTGTATATCTTATTTAGATTCCACAAGTGGCAGTTCTCAATGGGGGCAATTGTATCCTCAGCGCACGACGTGCTCTTGGTATTGGGTATTTACTCCCTTACATACAGCATTATGCCATTCAGTATGGAGATAGACCAAGCGTTTATTGCGGCGATATTGACCGTAGTGGGTTACTCGCTGAACGACACGGTGATTATCTATGACCGTATCCGTGAGGTGATGCGCGAGCCACATTGGTCGCGCGAGAAGATCAACCACGCGCTCAACAATACGCTCAGCCGTACACTCAATACTTCGTTTACTACTTTGGCAGTAATCGTAACTATCTTTATCTTTGGTGGGGAAACACTCCGAGGCTTTATGTTTGCGATGCTCATTGGGGTATTCGTAGGTACTTACTCTTCTATCTTTGTGGCATCACCATTGATTTACGACACAGTTAAGGACGATGCGACTCTTGAGAGAGAGACGGAAGAGTCACACAAGAAGCATAAATAATTTATAAGGTTAATTATATAATTGAGATAGGGGACTAAGGTTCTCTATCTCAATTTTTTTATACAAAAAAAGGCATAAAGCCTTGTAGTTTTAAATCTTATTCGTAACTTTGCGGCATTAATAGAAAATAAACAACAGATATGAAGCATTATGATATTGTAATTATTGGGTCAGGTCCTGGGGGCTATGTAGCGGCTATCCGTGCAGGACAATTAGGTTTTAAAACTGCTATTATAGAGAAGTACAATACCCTTGGCGGAACGTGCCTCAATGTGGGCTGTATTCCTTCAAAGGCTTTGTTGGACTCATCGCATCGTTATGAGGATACAAAAAAGCATCTCTCAGCACACGGCATATCACTTACGGGGGAAGTGTTGCTTGATTTGCCAGCAATGATAGCGCGTAAGCAAGCCGTGGTAGACCAAACTTGCGGGGGAGTTGCATTTTTGATGGAGAAAAATGGCGTAGAGGTACTCAGAGGTGTCGGCAGTTTTGTTTCGCCTACGCAATTGAAAATAAGTGCCAATGGGAGTGAGGAGTTTATAGAGGCGAAGAATGTTATTATCGCAACGGGTTCTAAGCCCATTTCGTTGCCTTTTATCCCGATAGATAAAGAAAGAGTAATTACTTCCACAGAGGCACTGAGCCTCAAAGAAGTGCCTATCCACCTGATTGTAATAGGCGGAGGAGTGATCGGCTTGGAGTTGGGGCAAGTGTACCGCCGTTTGGGCGCAGAGGTATCCATAGTGGAATATGCGGATAGTATACTGCCCACAATGGATCGCGGCTTGGGCAAGGAGCTTGCAAAAGTATTCAAAAAACAAGGGTTTAAGATTTATACACAACATCAAGTAAAAGAGGTGCATAGAGATGGCAATATGGTAACGGTGAGCGCGACAGCACCTAATGGAGAGACTTTGGCGTTGGAAGGTGATTATTGCTTGGTGAGCGTAGGTAGGTGCCCTTACACAGCGGGACTTAACACGGAAGCCGTAGGCATAAAGCTCGATGAGCGGGGTAGGGTAGAGGTCAATGAATATCTGCAAACCTCAGTGCCTAACATCTATGCTATTGGCGATGTGGTGCGTGGAGCTATGCTGGCGCATAAGGCAGAGGAAGAAGGGGTAGCAGTGGTTGAGCATTTGGCAGGGCAAAAGACACATATAGACTATAACTTGATACCAGGGGTAGTATATACCACTCCAGAGGTGGCATCGGTAGGGAAGACCGAAGAGCAGCTGCAAGCCTCAGGGGTGCAGTACAAAGTGGGGCAATTCCCGATGCGTGCTTTAGGCAGAGCGCGTGCAAGTGCTGAGACCGATGGCTTTGTAAAGGTTTTAGCAGATAGCGATACCGATGAGGTACTTGGGGTGCATATCATAGGGGCACGTGCTGCGGATATGATTGCTGAGGCGGTAGTGGCTATGGAATACAGGGCTAGCGCAGAGGACATTGCAAGGATATGCCACGCACACCCTACTTTTACCGAAGCTATCAAAGAAGCAGCATTGGCGGCTACGGATAATAGAGCTTTGCACATATAATAAAGAGAAATAAGCAGTGAGCAGCGAGCAGTGAGAGGCATTCCTCTTACTGCTCGCTTTTGTTTTTGACTTAAAGGCTATTGGCAGTGAGATGATATAAGTAGTCTATAAGTTAATTATTCTAAGAAAGTACGCTTTTGTAGAAATATATTTACATAAAATCTCGGGAGATGTGTTCGAGATGAGCTCGAAAGAGGTTTTTTCTGTGATAATTGGTTTTGGTAGTGTTTTAGTCTTGGCGATGGAGTGAGCCTATAACCTTAAAAGAGAGCGTGGGCGGAGGGCTATGACGCTATTAGCTGATAGAAGGGTTTTATCGCTGTATAGTTTAATTTGTTCATAATCTGTAAGTTGTATATTGTTGCGAAATATTTTTTAAAAATTTCTTTTAAAAAATTTCGTAATTAAAAAGAAAGTTTGTAACTTTGCACCATCTTAATATAATGAATATGGCGACACGATTTAGCGACACTAAAACAGCTTTTGCTCTGAAGAGCAATTCAGACTTGAATTGGGCTTATTGGCTCTTTAAATTGATTGGGAACAATACCCTCATAGCGATGGGGACGGCGCTTACCAATTTATCCCTCAAATTGCGACTACCCGTGGAGGGGCTTATACGGCGCACCGTTTTTAAGCAGTTCTGTGGGGGCGTCTCGGAGACCGATTGCTTGCCAACGATCCACAAGATGCACGAAAAGGGCGTGGGCTCGGTGCTGGATTACTCGGTGGAAGGCAAGGAGGATGAAGAGACTTTTGATGCTACGTTCCATAAGACGATGGATGTGATTGAGCTGGCAAAGCAGCACAAGGGCGATGGGATCCCCATTGTGGTGTTTAAGCCTACGGGTTTTGGTAAGTTTGCTATCTTCCAGAAGATTACTGAACAGAAGCCACTGAACGCTGAGGAGCAGGCGGGTTGGGAGCGCATCAAAGAGCGTTTTGATGCTGCTTGCAAGAAGGCGCACGCGTATGATTTGCCTATTTTGGTAGATGCTGAAGAGAGCTGGATGCAGACCGCAGCGGATGACCTTGTGGAGGAGATGATGAAGAAGTACAACAAGGAAAAGGCTATCGTATACAACACTTTGCAGATGTATCGCCACGATCGCTTGCCGTATTTGAAAGGGCTGTATGAGCGTGCTGTGGAAGAGGGCTTCTACATAGGGGTGAAGATCGTGCGTGGGGCGTATATGGAAAAGGAGAATGAGCGTGCCAAAGAGGAAGGTTACCCAAGTCCGATATGCCCAACTAAGCAGGCTACAGATGAGAATTACGATGCTGTGATTGCGTATATCATTGACCATATCGACCGCATTGCGCTTTTTGCAGGTACGCACAACGAGAAGAGTGCGGCTTTGGTGATGGACTTGATGGAGCAAAAAGGGCTCAAGCATAACGACCCTCGTGTGTGGATTGCGCAGCTGTATGGGATGAGCGACCATATCAGCTTTAATGCCTCAAAGGCGGGCTATAACGTAGCGAAGTATTTGCCATTTGGTCCTGTGCGGGAGGTGATGCCTTACCTTATACGGCGTGCTGAGGAGAATACCTCTGTAGCAGGGCAGACAGGGCGTGAATTGACGTTGCTCAGGGAGGAAAAGAAGCGCAGAAAAGCAGAAAGATAACATTTTCAACAGATTGTTTGGTACATTAAAAAATACTCAAAATGAATACTTTGGGTATTTTTTTGTACATAGAATACGTATATTTAATAAAAAAGTTCGCATACAGCAGCGCTATTTAAAATAAAATCACTACTTTTGCCGTTCGATAAAACACGTATATAAATAAATAACGGAGTAAATAGTGGAACATAAGAAGAAGATTTTTACGGAGAGGAGTTACGAGAAATTGAAAGAGGCGCTCCAAGAGATTGCGGCAGAAGAAGATATAAAAGATGTGTATGTGCTGTCTTTTAAGTATGAGTTAGAGAATGAGGATATGCGCTATCCTATGCTTACCTTGGGGTATAACACGCTTAGCAATGCCAAGGAAGAGAGCTACAACGCCCCATCAAAGGAGGAGGCAAAATGGAATTTTACGTATTGGCTGCACAGTGAGGAAGCAACCGTTGGGGGCAGCGGCGATGCGTTGCTAAAAGAGTGGTTTGCTAAGACGCCTTATTATTACACAGAGGAGGATAACGACAAGGCGATGGAGGACGATGAGGACTTGTATGACAAGATTTTGAAGAAGGGCGATAAGTTTGACAAGGAGTTTATAAAGGAAATGCAAGCTTGGGCTAAGCGTCTTTTTGAGGAGAAGCTGATAGAGGCAACTTTTGGGCGCAATATCCCTATCGTTATCCACGAGGCAGAGGCAGAGACTACCCCCATCAGCTGGACAAAGAAGACGAATCCTTCCCAACTCATCAAGGAGTATTTGGAGTATTGGGATAGTGAAGAGGAGTAGAGGGCAGAGATCAGGGGTCAGTAATCAGTGATCAGCACGTTAGTACTAAAAGCTAAAAACTGAATAAATAAAACATAAGAATAATAATGAGAGATTTAACTAAAATGACGAACATTGAGGATTTGCGCGTGGTGTGCAAACGCAATGTTCCTAAGATGTTCTACGAGTATGTAGATACAGGTTCGTGGACACAGTCTACCTATCGTGAAAATGTAACTGATTTTAGCCCCATAAAGTTCCGCCAGAAGATATTGGTGGATATGGACAATCGTACCCTTGAGACTACCCTGCTTGGCAAGAAAGTGAAATTCCCTGCAATGACCGCTCCTGTGGGCTTTATGGGGATGATGTGGGCAGATGGCGAAATCCATATGGCTAAGGCAGCACAGAAGTTTGGTATTCCCTTTACGCTTTCTACGATGTCTATCTGCTCCATTGAGGACTTGGCAGAGGCAGGCGTAGAACCCTTTTGGTTTCAGCTGTATGTGATGCGCGACCGCGAGTTTATGAAGGACTTAATTCGCCGTGCTAAGGCAGCTAACTGTTCGGCATTGATGGTAACAGTAGACTTGCAGGTGCTTGGCAATCGCCACCGCGATATTAAGAACGGGCTTTCTACACCACCGAAGTTCACCATTCCGAACCTTATCAACTTATCAACTAAGATTCCGTGGGGGCTTCGCTATCTTAAAAACAAGCGTTGGACATTCCGCAACATCGCAGGGCACGCTAAGAATGTGTCCGACCTCTCTTCATTGTCGTCTTGGACAAAAGAGCAGTTCGACCCAAGTCTGAGTTGGGAGGATATCGCAGAGATTAAGGAATTGTGGGGAGGTCCACTCATCCTCAAAGGGATAATGCTGCCCGAAGATGCAGAGCAAGCGGTAAAATACGGTGCGGATGCTATCATTGTTTCTAACCACGGTGGTCGCCAGATGGATGATACTGTTTCGTCAATCAAGGCATTGCCAGACATCGTAAGTGCGGTAGGCAGCCAAACAGAAGTATGGATAGACTCAGGTTTCTACACAGGGCAGAATATGCTCAAAGCGTGGGCAATGGGTGCCAAAGGGATAATGCTCGGTCGTGCGCCCGTATATGGCTTAGGGGCTTACGGTGAGGAAGGGGTAACCCGTGCGCTGCAAATCCTTTACGATGAAATGGATACCACAATGGCTTTTACAGGGCATAGGAATATCCAAGATGTAGATGCGCGCATTTTGGTGCCAGGGACGTATCCGCTGCCGACAAAATAAACGGAATTTATTTATATTTATGAAGGATTAGTATTCAATTAGGATGCTAATCCTTTTCTTTTTGTAGTTAATTTTTAAGATTCGTTTTGTAGATTCTATTTTTATTTTTACCTTTGCACCCAAATACTCAAAGAATGAAACTAAAATTACAGATATTTTTTCTTATTATTTTTGTCGGTCTGCAGAATGCCATGGCTCAGGTTGATAGGGGTTCGTATGACACTGCTGGGAATAGTATGAGTCAGGCTAATAGGAATATTGACATAACCACGGTGAATGTTGATAATCTGAGTGATGAACAGGTGAGGAGCTATTGGGAACGGGCTCAGGCGCGTGGCTATACGGTGGATCAGTTTATTGCCTTGGCTCGCAGCAGGGGGATGTCGGACTTGCAGGCTATGAAGCTCAAGCAGCGCATTTTGCAGCTATCGGGCAAGACTACACGTACGAAGGAGAAAGAGACGGACAAGAACCTGAAACGCAGGGATGCTAAGATGGAGGACGATGATATTTTTGGCTATACGGGCAAGGAAAAGAAGGACTCAATAGTTACGGCTAATAAGAAGGATTCGATCTTTGGGATGACCTTCTTTAAGAACCCCAAGATATCGTTTACTCCCAACCTAAATGTGGCTACGCCCGACAATTACCAAGTGGGGCCTGGTGATGAGCTGTTGGTGGAAGTGTGGGGTGCTACGGAAGGTTCGTTCAGACAGAAGGTGGACAATGAGGGGAATATTTTCTTAAATGGTGTGGGGCGCATACACGTTGGTGGGCTGATGTTCAACGAGGTGAAGGCGAAGATCAACACGGCACTCAGGCGCATTTACTCAGGCATTTCGGCACCTGAGGGTAGTTATGCAAAGATATACACAGGGGTAACGATTTCGCAAGTGCGCACCGTGAAGGTGAATATCATAGGCGAGGTGGTGGTGCCTGGCACTTATACGCTCAGTTCGCTCTCAACGGTGCTCAATGCGCTGTACGCCTGCGGGGGTCCATCGCAAAATGGGTCGTTCAGGGAGGTGAATATATTTCGAGGAGGGAAGAAGTTGGCGACTTTTGACATTTATAACTTTCTGATCAATGGCTCGGAGAAGGGCAACTTAACTTTGCAAGACCAAGATGTGATCATCGTGCCACCGTATAAGAACCGCGTGTGGGTAGATGGTAAGGTGAAGCGCAAGGGTTTTTACGAGATGTTGGATAGTGAGACCTTGGCGAACTTGGTAACCTTCTTTGGTGGCTTCACTTCGGATGCGTTTACGAACACTTTGGTGCTTGAGCGCATTAAGGATGCCAAGCGCGAAGTGCAAGAGATTGCCTTTGATAAAATCGGCAGTTTTAAGATGCACAATGGCGATAGGCTGATAGTGCACGCGATCACCAAGGAGTATCGCAATCGGCTGAGCATAGGCGGGGCGGTGTATCAACCAGGGATTTACCAATACAAAGAGGGGATGACCGCGTTAGACCTCATCGAACGTGCCAATGGGGTGCGCAAGGATGCTTCTTTGGATCGGGGTTTGATATTTAGAACCGAGAACCGCATTGATTATCAAACGCTGAATTTCTCAGTGAGAGATCTGTTAGCGAAGAAGAGCCAAATCGCTTTGCAGGACAACGATAGTTTATACATATTCTCAAAAGATTCGCTACAATACAAGCGATTTGTGAGGGTAGAAGGAGCAGTGAACAAGCCTAAGGAGCTTCCGTATATGGAGGGAATGACCGTTGAGGACGTTATCTCGATGGCAGGAGGCTTATCGAAGGGTGCAGATGCCTCGATGGTTGATGTGTTCAGAGAGACGAATGAGGGCAATTTTCAGAAGCTCAGTCAGGAGTTTCGCACTTCGGTGAATAACGACCTTTCGCCTACGGGGGCGGTGCTGACCTTGCAGCCGAACGATGTGGTTTCGGTGCGATACATCAAGGGATACACCTCCTTGCAGACGGTCTCAGTGATGGGTGAGGTGCTTTACCCTGGGGTATACAGTATACAATCGAAAAAAGAGCATATTTCGGACTTAGTGGAGCGCGTGGGTGGCTTTACGCCTTTTGCTTACACTGGTGGGGCGACACTCATACGCAAGAAGACGGACGAGGGGGAAATACAGCAAGAGGACTTTTTGAAGGAGTTGGTGGTCTTAGAGGATGAGGGCACCGAGACGGAAAAGTCGTTGAAGAAGGTAGCTGCGAAATCGAAGGAGTATCGCATAGGTATTGATTTGGACAGGATATTGAAGAAGAAGCACAGCAAATACGATCTGCTGCTCAGTGAGGGCGATGTGCTGTTGATTCCGTCGGCTAAGCAGACGGTAGAGATCCGCGGTGAGGTGTTGGCACCTTCGTTAGTGCGTTACGAAAGGGGAATGAGCGTGCGCAAATACATCGACCGTGCAGGGGGCTTTGCCGATAGGGCGAAGCGAAGTGCGATTTATGTGATGTACGCCAATGGTGAGATTAAATCGACTAAAACTTCACTGTTCTTCAACAATTATCCAGCGATAGAGCCAGGGTGCATCATCATTGTGCCATCGAAGCCTGCGCGGCAGCGAATGACTACGGGTGAGACGGTGGGCATCATCTCGGCAATCACTACGATGGGTGTTTTAATATACAGCAGTTTAATAAAGAAATAACAATGGAGCAAGAGAGAGAAAAGTTAGCTGAGGGCACTCCGCAGCAGCCAGCACAGGCAAGGGCAGTGAAGGAAGATGAGATAGACCTTGTGGCTTTATTTCAAAAACTTTGGAAGGGCAAGAAATACATTGTGGTGTTCACCTTGTTGTTCTTTGGCATAGGGATAGTGGTAACATTGTTTTCAGCCAAGAAGTATACGGCTACCACCATAATGGTTCCGCAGACCAGCGAGAACAAGAGTGCTGGGGGCTTAGGCGGCTTAGCAGCTATGGCGGGTATCAACTTAGGCAGTAGCAGCACTGAGGTGATCCCGACCAGCACTTACGCTAAGATCCTCGAGAGTTTGCCCTTTAAGAAGAAGTTGGCTGAGACGACGGTTTATACACAGAAGTCGAGCACGAAGATGAGTTATGAGGTGTATTATAAATCGTACATAGTGGGCGGGCTGCTAAGTGGGCTTTTTGGTGGCTCATCCTCGAATGCGGGCAGTGGTGCTACTACTGCAAGGAGCGACTTGGATGTGCTGCAGGTGAGCGGTGAAGAACAAGCGATGCTCAACAGTATCGACCAGCGGTTGAAGATTGAAATCAAAGAGAAAGAAGGGTATATTGCGCTGAGTTTTACAATGCCAGAGCCCATAGCCGCGGCACAGATGTTGCAATCGGCACAGACGCTTCTGCAAGAGACGGTAACGGAATACAAGTTGCAGAAAGCGCGCGAGGAGTACGATTTTGTCGAAAAGCGTTGTGCGGAGGCTGAGCGCGATTTTAGGGCAAAGCAGTATGCGGTGGCAGGTTTCCAAGATCGCAATCGCGATTTATTCAGTTCGTTGCCACAAGCGCGTTTGCAGCAGTTGCAAGCGGAATATAACGTGGCTTTCACGGTGTACACAGAGCTTGCGAAGCAGTTAGAGAACAAACGCATAAAAGTAAAGGAAGATCAGCCTATATTTACGATTATAGAGCCAGTGAGCGTACCTACTTCGCCCTCGGGTAATGGGCTGCTAACGGTGGCTATTTTCACATTTTTAGGATTGGTGATAGGTGTTGGGATTGTTTTTCTACGAGATTTCAGAAAACGGCTCAAGGAGAGGGTGTAATACTATAATAATACGTAGGCTATATGAATAACTCGCATACACATCAGGAAGATGAGATTGACTTAGTCGCTATTTTTCGCAAGCTATCAAAATCGAAGAAGTCAATCATTTGGACCACTGCCATATTTATGGCAGTAGGGTTGGTTTTTGCCCTATTTGCAGATAGAAAATATGAAGCTACGACCCTGATGATTTACAATATGCCGAAGAAGAAGGAAGTCAGTGGGCTTACGGCAATTGCTTCCTTATCAGGCGTAAGGCTTAAGGATGAGGACGAAGAGGCGTTAGACCCTAAGATATTAGAGAAAATTGTGGGCAGCACTCCTTTTCAGATGAAAATTGCCAAAACCCCTTTAACATTTCAAAAGTTAGGCAAGAAGCTCACCTATGAGGACTATGTGCTGCACTACAATTCATTGGGTGTAGTGGACTATATCCTCAATCCGTTGTTACTTTTTTCGGGCAGTGGACAGACATCGCAAGAGATGGTGCTTACTGACCTCGATAGTGTGAATATACTGACGGTAGACAAGCAGACGCAGAAAGTGATAGACCGAATTTCACACG
The DNA here is from genome assembly GCF_001553545.1 of Capnocytophaga haemolytica. Taxonomy (NCBI): domain Bacteria; kingdom Pseudomonadati; phylum Bacteroidota; class Flavobacteriia; order Flavobacteriales; family Flavobacteriaceae; genus Capnocytophaga; species Capnocytophaga haemolytica. The sequence goes on from NZ_CP014227.1 coordinate 1,213,896, forward strand.
AGCTTTCATTCAGCTTTAAGGAGCGCGAGGGGGGCTACTTTGAGATGAAATACAAGATGGGTTCGCCCTTGCCTGCTGCGCAGATGTTGCTGAGTGCACAACAGGAGTTGCAGCGGCGTTTAACTGAGTTCAGAGTAGGAAGAGCTGAGCGTCAGTTGTTGTTTTTGGAGAAGGAATACCAAGAGATAGAGCAAGATTTTTTAATGAAGCAGGCACTTTTGGAGCGTTACAAGAAGGAAAATAAAGCGTACGACAGTTTACCTATAGGGAAGCGACAGCAGTTGGAAACCGATTACAATTTGGCGTATGGGCTGTACGCTGAGGTGAAGAAGCAGATTGCCACACAGCGTATTTTGCTCAAAGATATAGAATCGCCATTGACAGTGATTGAGCCTGTGAAAGTGCCATCGGATTCGAAATCGAATAGAGGACTGATTTTTATACTCTTCGCTATCACTGGCTTGGTGATAAGTGTATGCAGGGCACTGATTACTGATTATATAAAGCAAGTGAAGGAGCGCGAAAATCACACATAAGCGATGGAGTATTTTGTTTTTGATATGGATGGGGTGCTGGTGGATAGTGAGCCTATGCATCAGAAGATCATCTTGGAAGTGTTTCAGCTAAAAGGGATCCCTTTTTCAAGTGATTACGTACAGACATTGACGGGGATGTCGGCTTTGCCTATGTGGGAAAAGGTGCAGCGAGAAAGTGAGCACACTGAGACCCCACAACAACTTTTAGAGTTTCATAGAGCCTACTTTTTCGATCGCTTGCCTTCACTTGAAGTAGTGGCTGTGGAGGGCGTAAAAGAAGTGTTGGCATTACTGCAAAAGAGGGGGAGCCATATCGCCTTAGCCTCATCTTCGGGGCGGAAATTAATCGATATTTTTATTGAGCAGGTGGGGATAGCCTCGTACTTTGAGGTGATCGTAAGCGGAGACGATGTGCGGTATAGCAAGCCCAATCCTGAGATATTTGCGAAGGTGGCAGCTTGGTATGAGTTGCCCGCAGAGCAGTTCTGTGTGATTGAGGACAGCACAAATGGCGTGGCGGCAGCCAAAGGAGCGGGTATGCACTGTGTAGGCTTTCAGAACCCCCTCTCAGGCGGACAAGACCTCAGCAAAGCTGACCTTGTGATCCACTCAATGAGCGAATTATTGCAATGTCTAAAGAAAAGGATACTTTAAAAGATGAGTAGTATACGTTATCGTGCTGATATTGATGGGCTGCGGGCTTTGGCAGTGCTATCAGTGATTGTTTTTCACCTCAACTCCAAATGGCTACCTGGCTTCTTGGGGGTGGATATCTTCTTTGTGATCTCGGGCTTTTTGATTACCTCAATTATCTACACCGAGATAAAGCAAGGAGTGTTTAGTTACAAAAACTTTTATATTAGAAGGATTAAGCGGATACTGCCACTCTTCTTTGTAGTGGTGATCACGGGCTTGCTGCTCGGTTGGTATGTATTTTTGCCTACGGATAGATATGGATTATCGAACTCTGCAGCGGCTGCTACGGCTTTTTTGGCAAACCTCTACTTTGCAAGACAAGGAGGCTATTTTGATATTGCCAATGATGAGAAACCCTTTTTGCACCTGTGGTCGCTCTCGGTGGAGGAGCAGTTTTACTTTATATTCCCGACTTTGCTGCTGGGGCTGTGTTGCTTTGCTTTTACGAGAAAACGACTGAAGGAGAGTTTTGTAGTGATTGTGATATTGCTGATAATAGGAAGTTTTTATAAGACGACTTGGAATGGGTATTACCTATTTCACACAAGAGCTATTGAACTCTTGGTAGGGGCATTCTTAGCGATTGTTACGACAGACAGACAGACAGTTGGCGCGCGCGGCTCTCTTGGGTATGTTTAGGGGCTACAGTTGTAATTTTAACATTATTTAACGAAAAGATGCCCTTATTTCCAGGTGTGAGTTCACTCTTACCTTGTGGGGTAGTGGCTCTTTTGATATTCGTTAATGATCGGGAACACGCCGTAAAACGGTTTTTCTCGTTGCCTTTAGTGGTGTGGATAGAGAAATTGTCGTACTCGTTATATCTATGGCATTGGGTGTTTTTAGCCTTTTTGTGGTATATCTATGGCAAGGCAGAGCTGCCAGCGTTGCACCTAGCGATTGCGGTAGTACTCACCTTTGGTTGCTCAGTACTGACGTATTACTTAGTAGAACAGCCCATAAGGAGAAGACAATTCACATTTGTAAGGAGCTTTGTACTGTTCTATGTGTTGCCCGTGATAGTAGTGGGGGTATTCTTTGTGATGGGGAGGAAGTATAATATAAGTATATTTAATGAAAATATTCCAGAAAAATTACAATACCCTAAAAATATTTGTCATAATACTATTGATAGGAATTGTACTAGAGGAGATACTACTGTTGCCCCCAAAATATTAGTAATAGGTGACTCACATACAGGACACACCAACCCTTTTGTAGATATGGTTGGTAAGAAAGAAGGTTGGAGTGCAGATGTAATATCTTCGGATGGATGTCCTTTTTGTTTTGATGATGTTCAGATTATAAGAAAGGAAGGTAAAGCGAGGACACTTTGTACTGAATACAGAAACAATATAGAGCAGATATATAGAAATTATGATGTAATAATAATCTCTATATATTGGGGATGGGAGGAATACAATAAAGAAAAAATGATAGCGACACAAGAGCGTCTGATAGATACATTATTGCAGCAAAATAAAAAGGTATATTTGGTAAATACTTGTAATTTATTAGCTCCCTCACCTTTGCGAGGTTGGTATTTGAAACAAAAAGGATTGGGAGATTTTGTTACTTATCCTTCAAAAGTAGAAAGTACAATTAAGCATAAAGATGCTGTTGTAGGTTATTTATTGAAGCGTTTTTCTCAGATTCATTGGGTAGATTTAAGTGGATTAGCTCCTAAAGATGGAATTGTAGAAGGAAAGCCTGTTTTTGTAGATGCGAACCATTGGAATTATTACGGAGCTGAGAAGCTTGCAGAGAAATTCATAGCATCAGGCCAGAGGCTGATTGATGAAAAAGATTTAAAATAACTTTGTAATATAGAGGTGGCGTAAGTTCTAAGTAAGAAAGAGGTAGTGGTTACTACAAAAGAAGATTTTTATAAAATTCGCTTTTTTTAGTATCTTTTTTTAAGAAATTTATATTCTGTAGAATGTATGGAACTGAAAATAAGTAAAAATAAACCCTATGTGAACCCCATCTTTACCCTATGTGAACCTCATATACCCCTAACAGAATATTTTACTAAAAATGAATTACTCATTGATCATTGCTCATTCATCATTATTTTGTATCTTTGCACTCGAATAATACAATTATATAATGACTAAAGAACAAGTATATAATGACTAAAGAACAAGATAAAATATCGCTAAAACTACTTGCGGCGATCTTTGCCACAGGGGTAATGGTCTTCTGTGGAGTGGTATGTGAAACAGCTATGAACGTGGGCTTTCCTACACTGATGCGTGAGTTTGGTGTGGGTACAGCTACCGTGCAGTGGCTCACTACGGGCTATCTGCTCATATTGGCACTCATAGTGCCACTGTCCTCTTTCTTAAAACAGCGATTTCACACCCGTAGGCTATTTGTAACCGCCTCAGTGCTTTTCCTCTTAGGGACACTCTTATGCGCTATGGCAGGGCAGTTCTCACTCTTGCTCTTCGGGCGATTGGTGCAGGGGGTAGGCACAGGCATCGCTTTACCGCTGATGTTCAACATCGTATTAGAGCAAGCACCCGCCTCAAAGATAGGCCTATTGATGGGCTCAGCATCGCTTATCACGGCAATGGCACCCGCCTTAGGACCCGTGCTCGGAGGCTTACTCATCGATGCATACAGCTGGCGAATGATCTTCTGGGCGCTGGTGCCCCTCTTAGGGGTATCGTTGCTGCTGGGGGCGGTCTCCATCACCCAAACAAGTGCGCTGGTAAAGGCACACTTTGCCCTGATTGATTACTTATTGTTGGCAGTGTGCTTTGTGTGCTTCATCCTCGCTATAGAGCGACTCAGTGAAGGCGTATCACTGCTTACCTTAGGGTTATTCGCAGTTTCACTGCTCGCCTTGTGGGGCTTTGTAGTACTTTCGCGGCGCAAAGAGCCACTGATACACCTTTCGGTATTTGCAAATCGAACATTTCTCTTGAGCGTTGGGTATATCCTCATAGTGCAGTTTGTGGTGTTAGCACTGGGTTATCTGATTCCGAACTACTCGCAGTTGGTGGCGAGCAATAGTGCCAGTGTAGCAGGCTCATTGCTCCTACCCGGGACCTTACTCGGCGCGGTATTGGCACCCATTAGTGGCAAGCTCTTCGATACCTACGGGGCACGACCTCCAATTGTGGTGGGGAGTATGCTGGTGGTGGTATCGCTGCTGCTTTTTAGTGGGTATAGTGCGGCACTCACTACACTGCTCTTTATGGTCTTCTATGTGCTCTACGCCTTGGGACAAGGGCTCTCGGTGGGCAACACAATGACCAACGGACTAAGGCAACTCACCCCTGAGCTACAAGCCGATGGCAATGCAGTGATCAACACCTTGCAACAGCTTGCAGGGGCAGTTGGGACGGCTATTGCAGCGGCATTGGTGGCTATGGCACAACGTGAGTGCCCCACAGCCCTTGCTGAAAGTACCCTCAGAGGTAGTCAGCACGCTTTCTGTCTGCTCGCTATACTGGGCGTAATAGGGGCAGTGCTTGTCGGGGTGATGTTTTATGGGAGAAAGAAGGCATAATATGAGGAAATTAGCATTGTTTAAAGGTATACCTCTTGAGATTATAGGGCGAAAGGTAAATAGGGAGTATATCCATAGTATTATCCCTAATGATTTTAAAGCGAAGGATTTTTTAGTAGCTTTTTATTTAGAGTACAATGGACTGTATTTTACAGAAGGTGCACAGTTTATTGAGAATAAAGGAGTTGATGGTGATTATGGAATTGAGATTGAGCTATTTTATAGGATAGAAAATAAATTGCCTGAGATATGGGAAGCTACTAAAGAGATCTCCCCAGAGGCTCGTCTTTTTGCAGAAAGAAACTTCCCAATAGGTAGGGATAGCTCTGGGAATGAGTTTTGGGTAGATATGTTTGACGGAAGTGTCAAATACATAGAATGGGAATACGATTTCACAAAAGAGTCGGTATCAGTAATATCATCAGACTTCAAGGAATTTTGTATGTCGATTGAAAGGCTATAAGATGTTTAACAAGTTTAAGGTGGTTATATGAATGAATATAAAAAGAAAATAGGTTCCTACTACTATTTGTACAATGATTTTACAAATTATTTGGTGCAAAATGTGCCTTATCAGCTGCTGGAGATAAGCAAGGCAGAAGATTTTCAGAAGGCAATAAAGTATGCTAAGAGAAAGGGAATTGAGAAAATTGCAATTGCCTGCAATCCTTCCAAAGAGGATTTGTTATTGCTTACGGAATTGCCTCTTAAAGGTATTTCAATAAGGGAGGTTGCACCCCAAACAGATCTCTCTTTTCTTAACCAAATTGCAACATTAACGTATATTTCTATTGAGTTTACAGCTTCTGGGGTGTTAGATTTGGCTAATTTCCCTCATTTGGAAGTGCTAAATGTAGTTGCTGGTATAAAATTACTTCATATCAACAAGACTATACACTTAAAAGAAATATTCTTAAGGGAGTTTAAAGAACCTTTTGATAGTTGGGGAACAATCAATGTTGATATTATAGAGTTTTATGCTTGTACTATCACCTCTTTTGATTTCTTGAAAAATTGTACAGGTATAAAGACTCTTGAAATTGAGAATAGTAGGAAATTAACTTCTATTTCTATAAGTGGACTTAAAAATGCAGGCACGATAGAGCGGCTTTACTTGAAGAATTGTAAATACTTGACTGATTACTCAGCCTTCCCTGATTTTACGAACTTAAAATACTTGTATTTATTAAATTGTGGTGCAATGGAGAATTGCAAACTCTTTGAAGCTATGCAGCAATTGGAATATGCTTATATTGACATTGATATTGTAGATGGCAATGTGGATATATTGATGCAGAAACCTGTCATATTTAAGAATTACAAACATTTTAACCATAAGAATAACCTTAGACT